>JAFIFN010000004.1 GCA_020832005.1 Gammaproteobacteria bacterium
ATCCCGACCTCCGTCGATCGATTCGCTCGAAGGTGCTGAATCGGCCGTCACTTCGCGACGCTGGCTCTCGATGGCCCTGGCGCTCGTCCTGCTGGCCGGCGTGGGCGCACAGAGCGTCCATCACTTTCGCGACACCCTGGCCATCGACCCACGCACCGGCCCTGCGGTCGGCTGGATTTACGATACGTTGGGACGCCCGCTGTATCCAGCCTGGCCACTTGAGGACTACCAGATTCAGGCCCAGGATGACGCGCTGATGGCCGCCGACCGGCAACTGCAGATTCGCGCCACGCTCACCAACAGGGGTGCGCGCACGCTGCCACCGCCGTTGATCCGTTTGACCTTGCTGGATCGCTGGGGCGAAAGCTTGGGCAGTCGCATGTTTCAACCGGGGGAATATCTTCCTGCGCAGGCGCCGTCGCGACTGCTGCCTGGCGTGCAGCTCGACGCGACGCTCTCCGTGAGGGCGCCACCGGGCGAACTCTATGGCTATCGACTTGATGTCTGCCATCGAATAGATGCGGGCAACGTACGCTGCGACGCGCAAACTCGTTGAGTGCGCGACCGATAAGCGGCGGTTCATGTTGTCGCGGTATCGCCTCGCCAAACCACGAAACAAAAACTTGCAGACAGCTTCTTCTCATTAACTTCAAGCACTCACGCCAATGCCGTCGCCTGGGTCATCGCAGGCATTCACACGCGCCGCCGCTGTGCTATGATCGCTGCCCCGTTTCGGTACTGACACAAGACATGCTGTCGGGCTGTACACGGTCGGAAAAGTGAATCAAACAGTCGACACAGACTGTAGTTGCGACAGACCTGCCGTCGATCGCAATGATATTCGCAAGGGGTGGCGTCGGGTACGCCTTGTCTCACAGGTTCTGCAGTGGATGGGGTTTGGCAGCACAGTGAGTAAAGCAAAATTGAATGGCGCCGCCTCGCAGGCATGCATCCGCGCAAATGACGAGCCGCTGTGCGATCTCACCGAGCAGGCGCTCGGGACCTATTTCGCAAATCTCAACGGCCATGCGCCCGGCGCCCTGTATGATCTGGTGATGCAGGAGGTCGAACGACCGCTGTTTCGGGCCGTCATGGAGTTCACCCACGGCAATCAGACCCAGGCCGCCACCATTCTTGGCATCAATCGCGGTACGCTGCGCAAGAAACTCAAGACCTACGAACTGCTCGATTGACCGCCGGGCATTGCGTGTAAAGACATCACGCGATACCACCGCGTAGCCCGGTGGCATACCAGAATTCAGGATCACGACTATGCTGCAGATCAGGCGCGCTTTGCTCAGCGTCAGCAACAAGGCTGGCATTGTTGAACTGGCACAAGCGCTTGCCGCTGCGGGCGTCGAGCTGTTGTCAACCGGCGGCACGGCCGCGCTGCTGCGCGAAGCCGGCATCGATGTCATCGATGTCTCGAGGGTTACCGGTTTCCCGGAAATCATGGATGGACGGGTCAAGACCCTGCATCCGAGCATCCACGGCGGCCTGCTCGGCCGCAGGGGCGTCGATGACGAGGTCATGCGCGAGCACGGGATCGAACCCATCGACCTGCTGGTGGTAAATCTCTATCCCTTCGTGCAGACGATTTCCCAGCCAGGGTGTACCCGCGAACAGGCGATCGAGAACATTGATATCGGTGGACCAGCCATGCTGCGCGGGGCCGCCAAGAACCATGCGCATGTGACGGTGGTGGTCGACCCGGGCGACTATGACTGGCTGCGCAAGGAAATCTCCGCCGGGCGTGTCGCCTCACCGCAGCGCCGCGAGCGCCTCGCCGCGAAGGCTTTTGCGCATACGGCAGCCTATGACGCGGCGATCGCCCGCTACCTGGGCGCCGAGGATGGCGACGGCGAGCGCTGGCCTCAGCGCCTGATGCTGGAGTTCGACCGGCGCATGGAACTGCGATATGGCGAAAACCCGCACCAGCGAGGTGCGTTTTATGTCGAGCCAGGCGCCGGGCGGGGGCTGATCGGCGGTGCCGAGCAACTCCAGGGCAAGGCGCTGTCCTACAACAACATTACCGATGCGGATGCCGCACTGGAATGCGTCAAGCAGTTCGCCGAGCCTGCCTGCGTGATCGTCAAGCATGCCAATCCCTGTGGCGTGGCCATCGCCGGTAACCTGCTGGATGCCTATGAACGCGCCTATGCCACGGACCCGGTCTCTGCCTTCGGCGGCATCATCGCCTTCAATGGCATCCTCGATGCTCAGACGGTCAGCGCGATCCTCGAGCGCCAATTCGTGGAGGTCATCATCGCCCCGGGTGTCGATGCCGAGGCATTGCCCGTGCTGGCGGCGAAGCGCAATGTCCGCGTCCTGGACACCGGCGCATGGCACGATGATCCCGTGGCCGCGCTTGACTACCGGCGCATCGGCGGTGGACTGCTCGTCCAGGACATCGATCACGGACGCATCCATGCCGCGGACCTGAAGACAGCCACCAGGCGCAGCCCCACACCCCGCGAGCTCACCGATATGCTGTTCGCGTGGAAAGTCGTCAAGTTCGTCAAGTCCAACGCCATCGTCTATTGCCAGGAAGGTCGTACGATCGGCATCGGCGCCGGCCAGATGAGCCGCGTCTACAGCGCCCGGATTGCTGCGATCAAGGCCGCCGACGAAAACCTCGAGGTACGCGGCTCGGTCATGGCTTCGGATGCCTTCTTCCCATTCCGCGACACCGTGGATGAGGCAGCTGCTGCAGGCATCACGGCAATCGTGCAGCCGGGCGGCTCGATGCGGGATCAGGAAGTCATCGCGGCGGCCGATGAGCATGGCATCTGCATGATGTTCACCGGTATGCGTCACTTCCGCCACTAGTACAGTCGAGGCCTGGCATGAAAGTCCTGATCATCGGCGCCGGCGGGCGTGAACATGCGCTGGCATGGAAAGCAGCTCAGTCCAACGGCGTGACGCAAGTGCTGGTCGCACCCGGCAATGCGGGTACGGCACTTGAGCCAGGGGTACGCAATGTCGCGGTGGCTGCCGACGACCTCGATGGCCTGCTGACGCTTGCCCGCGATGAGGACATCGCGCTGACCATCGTAGGTCCCGAACAACCGCTCGTGGCCGGGGTCGTGGATCGCTTCGAAGCCGCCGGCCTTGCCTGCTTCGGGCCGCGCCAGTCTGCTGCCCGCCTGGAGGGATCCAAGGCCTTCGCCAAGGCGTTTCTCGCACGCCACGCGATCCCGACGGCGGCCTTTGAGAGTTTCACCGATATCGATGCAGCCCGGGCCTACCTGCGCGCGGCTGGTGCGCCGATTGTCGTCAAGGCCGATGGGCTCGCGGCAGGCAAGGGTGTGATCGTCGCCGACAGCCTGGCCGCAGCCGAGGCTGCTGTCGAAGACATGCTCGCAGGCAACGCGTTTGGCGAGGCCGGGCATCGCGTCGTCATCGAGGAATTCCTCGAAGGCGAGGAAGCCAGCTTCATCGCCATGGTGGCCAATGGTCATATCCTGCCGCTGGCCAGCTCACAGGATCACAAGGCGCGTGACGACGGCGATGTCGGTCCGAACACCGGCGGCATGGGCGCCTATTCCCCGGCCCCCGTCCTCACTTCGGCCATCCATGAGCGCGTCATGCGCGAGGTCATGCAACCCACCGTGGCGGGTCTGGCTGCCGAAGGCATCGACTACACCGGGTTTCTCTACGCGGGCCTGATGATCGATGCACAGGGCACGCCCCGCGTGCTGGAGTTCAACTGCCGGTTCGGCGACCCGGAAACCCAGCCGATCATGATGCGGCTGCGATCGGATCTCGTCGCACTGTGCCAGGCGGCAGTGTCAGGGACCCTGCATGAGTGCACCGTGGAGTGGGACGCGCGCGCAGCGCTGGGGGTCGTACTGGCAGCCGGCGGCTATCCAGGCGGCTATGCCAGTGGCCAGCGCATAGACGGCCTGGAACAGGCGGCGGCCATTGCCGATACCAAGGTATTCCATGCCGGTACGCGACTGGAAGGCACCGAGGTGGTGACGGCCGGCGGCCGCGTGCTGTGCGCGACAGGCCTGGGAGCCAGCGTCGCTGCAGCGGCGCAGCGTGCCTACGAGGCTGCCGCCTGCATCAGCTGGGATGGCATGTTCCACCGCAATGACATCGGCCACCGCGCGATTGCCCGGGAGCGGCGCGGCGACTGAAGTCCTGGCCACGCGACGCGGCTGGTGATGAGCGCTCCGATCTTAAGCTTAGCGCTTCATCGCCTCGAAAAACTGGCCGTTGGTCTTCGTGTCCTGCATCTTGTTGATCAGGAACTCCACGGCGGCCAACTCGTCCATCGGATGCAGCACCTTGCGCAGAATCCACATCTTCTGCAGTTCTGCCTCGTCGGTGAGCAGTTCCTCGCGACGCGTGCCCGAGCGGTTGATGTTGATCGCCGGATAGACACGCTTCTCGGCGATGCGGCGATCCAGATGGATCTCCATGTTGCCCGTGCCCTTGAACTCCTCGTAGATGACCTCGTCCATCTTCGACCCGGTATCCACCAGAGCAGTGGCCAGGATGGTCAGGCTGCCGCCTTCCTCGATGTTGCGCGCGGCACCGAAGAAACGCTTCGGACGATGCAGGGCGTTGGCATCGACACCACCGGTGAGCACTTTGCCCGATGACGGCACGACGGTGTTGTAGGCGCGAGCCAGGCGCGTGATCGAATCAAGCAGGATCACCACGTCGCGTTTGTGCTCGACCAGGCGCTTGGCCTTCTCGATGACCATCTCGGCGACCTGCACATGCCGGCTCGCCGGCTCGTCGAAGGTGGAGGAGACCACTTCCCCGCGCACCGTGCGCTCCATCTCCGTGACCTCTTCAGGTCGCTCGTCGATCAGCAGGACGATCAGGTAGCAGTCGGGGCTGTTGGCCGCCACGGCCGTGGCGATGTTCTGCAGCAGCATGGTCTTGCCGGCCTTGGGCGGCGAGACGATCAGTCCGCGCTGGCCCTTGCCCACCGGGGAGACCATGTCGATGATGCGCGCGGTGAGATCTTCCTTGCTGCCATTACCCTGCTCGAGCTTGAGCCGCTGTTTCGGAAACAACGGCGTGAGATTCTCGAACAGTACCTTGTGACGCGCAGCCTCCGGTGGCTCGAAGTTGATCTCGCCGACCTTGAGCAGTGCAAAGTAGCGCTCGCCATCCTTGGGCGGCCGAATGAGACCGGAGACGGTATCGCCGGTACGCAGGCTGAAGCGCCGGATCTGGCTGGGGGAGACATAGATGTCGTCCGGCCCGGCAAGATACGAGCTGTCAGAGGAACGCAGGAAGCCGAAACCGTCCTGCAGAATCTCGAGCACGCCATCGCCGTAGATGTCCTCGCCCTTGCGCGCATGCGCTTTCAGGACGGCGAAAATCATGTCCTGCTTGCGCGAGCGCGCAAGGTTCTCCAGGCCCATCTCCGCGGCCAGATCGACAAGCTTCGCAGCCGGCATGGCCTTGAGCTCGGTAAGGTTCATCGCCGCACGTTTTTCGGCGAGATCCTCGCTGGAGATGACCTCCAGGTCCTCGTTGTCGGGAAACTCCTCGCGGGAATACTGCCCCTGACCCTGTCCCTGGTCCTGCGGCGGCCCCTTGCGGCGGCGAGCCTTCTTCTTGCCACCGGAGTTACGATTGGGGTTGGGATTCTGATTGGCGTTCATGCCTTGGTTTCCATCGCGGTTTCCATCGCGGTTTCCATCGCGATTTCCGTCGCGGTTGCCGTCTGCCCCCTTGGGGCGATTGCGTGCAGTGTTGCCGAGGTAGCCTCTCACAGGTGCGAATCCAGGAAGTCCTTGAGCTGGGACTTTGACAGCGCACCGACCTTCTGGGCCTCGACCGTACCGTTCTTGAACAGGATCAGTGTGGGGATGCCGCGGATGCCGTAACGTGGCGGGGTTTGAGGGTTTTCGTCGATATTGAGCTTGGCGATCGTCACGCGATCCCCGAAGTCATCGGCCAGCTCGTCGAGCATGGGGGCGATCATCTTGCACGGGCCGCACCATTCGGCCCAGAAATCCAGCAGTACTGGGCGATCGGCCTTGAGCACATCCTGCTCGAAGGACGCATCGCTGGTATGCACAATGCGGTCACTCACTCTTAAGCTCCTTAGAGATAGTCAGCTTGATCTTGGTTTTTCGCAAGGGACTGGTGGCAGCCCGTCCCGGCAAGGAGGGGATCAAGACACCGGTCGCATATGGGGATGTGACGTAGCCTGACGAATCAGGCACAATGTTCGGGCTATTTCAAGCGCGTTCCGTCTATGGCCGTCAAGGTGCTCGGCATCTGCCAGTTACGGAGGGCGGCGACGGACGTCACCATAGGTTTTCCTTATTTTGACCCTGTCTCAGGCTAATTTGCAATAGCCTGGTGATTAACTGCTTTGCTGGAGTCCCATGACCGACCATCATCTGAGCACATTGGCCTATGCGGATCTGCCCCTGCACGAAGCCGTAGCGGCAGGTGTTCGCGAGGCCGGATTCACACACTGCACCCCGATTCAGGCCCGTACCCTGCCGCTGGCGCTGGAAGGCCATGACATTGCCGGCCAGGCCCAGACCGGCACCGGCAAGACCGCAGCGTTTCTCGTCGCCGCCTTCAATCGACTCATGAGCAAGCCGGCACCCGAGGATCAGCGCGGCCCGCGCCTGCTGGTCATGGCCCCGACCCGCGAGCTCGCCGTGCAGATTCATGCCGATGCAGCGCTGCTGGCCACCCACACCGGCTTGCGCCTGTGTATTGCCCATGGCGGCACGGACTATGACAAGCAGCGCGATGCGCTGACGGCCGGCGTAGACGTCCTGATCGGCACACCCGGACGCCTGATCGATTACTTCAAGCAAAACGTCTTCGACCTCAAGAGTGTCGAGGTGATGGTCCTCGACGAGGCCGATCGCATGTTCGATCTGGGCTTCATCAAGGATATCCGCTACGTGATGCGGCGCCTGCCGCCGCCCGACAAGCGCCTGTCGATGCTGTTTTCGGCCACGCTCTCGCAGCGCGTGCTGGAACTGGCCTACGAGCATATGAACGACCCCGATCTCATTCGTATCGAGCCGGAGAAAGTCACGGCCGATCGTGTGCGCCAGATCATCTACTACCCTTCCAACGAGGAAAAGCTGCCGTTACTGGTCAGCCTGCTGCGCAGACTGGGTACGACACGCTCGATGGTTTTCGTGAATACCCGGCGCGAGGCTGAATATCTTCGCGACCAGCTCAACGCAAACGAGATTCACGCCGAGGCGCTGTCCGGCGATGTGCCCCAGAACAAGCGCCTGCGGATGCTGCGCGAATTCCAGGCGGGCAAATTGCCGGTGCTGATCGGCACGGATGTCGCCTCTCGCGGCCTGCACGTGCCGGAGGTCAGCCACGTGTTCAATTACGACCTGCCACAAGACGCGGAGGACTATGTCCACCGTATCGGTCGCACGGCCCGGGCCGGTGCCGCAGGCGATGCCATCAGCTTCGGCTGCGAGCGCTACGTCATGTCCCTGCCGGATATCGAAGCCTACATCGGCAACCGCATCCCGGTGGGCGCGGTGGAGTCCGACATGCTCGCCGAGGTGCGTCGGGCACCCAGGCCACGTCGACGCCCCGGTGGCGCAGATGCGCGCGCCTCAGATCGCTCCCGCCCGCGGCGCAACCGCCCAGCCGCGGAACACTCGCCTGCCCCGCCGGCCAGTGCCAAGCCGGCGCCGGCGCCGGGCGCCACCAGCACCCAGGGTAATGAGACAACACCGAAAAAGCGCCGCCGCCGGCGCAAGCCCCCGGCACAGGGCCAGGACAGCTGATCGATCGCGTGCAGGGCCAAGCGCAGGTCGCTCAGCCTGCCCCTGGGCCTTCGTCTGGAAACAGATCGGCGATGCGCGCAACGCAGCTGAACTCGTTTATCTGGCGTGCCGGCAGGGTGGTGTCGGGCAGACCGATGGTGACCAGGCCCTGCAAACCATGATGCTTTGCCGAACGCAGCACAGGCAGGCTGTCGTCGAGCAGCAGTGTGCGCGCGGGATCGAAGCGCTCCCGGGTGGCGAGGCGCTGCCAGAACTCCGGCACCTCCTTGGCCATGGCGAAGTCGTGCGAGGAATGAATCGCATCAAGTTGTGCTGCCAGCCCGGTACGCTCGAGCTTGACTGCCAGCGTGTCGGGGTGAGCATTGGTCACCAGCACCAGGCGCAGGCCTCTTGCGCGGGCGCGCGCAAGAAATCCCGGCGCGCCCGGCAAATAGCGGATCTGTGTGGCTGTGGCGCGCTTGAGGGCACGCACATCCAGGGCAAGCTCTTGGCTCCAGTAATCCAGGCAGTACCACTCCAGTCGGCCCTCGAGCGCCGTGAACCGCCGCAGCAGCTCACGCTGCGCGGCTGCCGGCGCCAGCCCGTGACGGCGCGCGAAGGCCAGCGGCAGGCGTCGCCGCCAGAAGTAGTTATCGTAGGCAAGATCAAGAATCGTGCCGTCCATGTCGAGCAGCACGGTGTCCACCGCGGTCCAGTCGATGTCGGGTACGCCCTGCATGTGTCTCGTATACTGCCCCTTCAAACTTGATGATCACGAGGCACTCGTATGACCCCTACGCAAGACAGGTTCCCTATCGCCGAAGTGATCACACTGTGCCAGCAAGCCGGCGCTGCAATCATGGAAGTCTACCGCAGTGATTTCGCTGTCTCTCGCAAGGATGACGACTCGCCGCTGACCCAGGCCGACATGGCCGCCCACCGCATCCTCTGTGATGGCCTGCCGGGCCTGACAGACCCGCTGCCGGTCCTCTCGGAGGAAAACGCCGCTCAGATCGATACCGCGGAACGCATGGCCTGGCAGCGTTACTGGCTCGTTGATCCGCTGGATGGTACACGCGAGTTCATCAACCGTCGTGACGAGTTCACCGTGAACGTGGCCCTGGTGGAGAATCACGTGGCGACCCTGGGCGTCGTGTACGCGCCGGTGTCGGGCGTCACCTACTGGGGCGCCCCGGCCCATGGCGCACACCGCATCGACGCTGACGGACACTCGACGCCCCTGCAGGCCGCCGCCCGGTCCGATGATCCGGTGCGGGTGCTGGGCAGTCGCAGTCATCCGGATGCCCACCTGGAGAGCTACCTGTCATCGCTTGGCGAGCATGTGCTCAAGGTGGCGGGCAGTTCGCTGAAGTTCTGCCGCATGGCCGAGGCGGCGGCCGACCTGTACCCGAGATTCGGACCGACCTCGGAGTGGGACACGGCGGCCGGCCAGGCGGTGGCCGAGGCGGCCGGTGCGCTCACGGTCGATCTGCACGGGCAGCCCCTGCGCTACAACACGGGCACCTCTCTGCTGAACGGGTTTTTCCTGGTTTACGCCGATCGCGAGCGTCCGTGGCTCAGTCACGTGCCCGCCAGCCTGCTGGCCCCGGCTCAACAGTGCCGCTGAGCCTGTCCAGCCTGTCGATAGCCGCAGCCGTGATCGGACTGGCAGCGTTCTGGTATGACAGCATGCGCGTGCGTGAGGCGGCCAATCGCATCGCACAAAGCACCTGCTCGCGGCAGGGCTTGCAGTTTCTTGACGGCACTGTATCCCTGTCGGGACTCAGACCTCGACTGGCCGCCGGCGGCCTGCGACTGGAGCGCACTTACGTCTTCGATTACACGGTCGATGGAGTGTTGCGGGCCAGTGGCTTTATCATCATGCTCGGTCGTCGCATGCAGCACGTGGGCGTATCTGGCGAACAATAAAGGCCGGCAGACTGGAAGCGCGATGAGCGACAAGATCGACACGGAAGGATTCAAACGCCTCAGGCGCTTGCGCGAACTGCGTGTCGAGCACAGTGACCTGGACCGTGTCATCGATCACCTGGCCCATGCCCCGGAGGTGGATCAACTGATGATTCGTCGTCTGAAAAAACGCAAACTGCAGATCAAGGATGCCATCACCCGGCTGGAGAGCCAGCTGATTCCCGACCTCAACGCCTGAGCGCAAGGACCATGCGCATTCCCGTTAACAACTCGCTGTCACTCGACGAGCGCGACCTGCATTTTCAATACCATCGAGCCGGCGGCCCTGGCGGTCAGCATGTCAACAAGGTAGAGACCGCGGTGAAACTCAGGTTCACCGTCGATGGACATTCCTCGTTCCCCGCCAGCGTGCGTGAACGCCTGCGTGCGCTCGCCGGCCGCCGACTGACCGACGACGACGAGATCCTCATCGAGGCCTCCCGGCACCGCAGTCGGGAGCGCAACCGCGAGGATGCGCTGGCTCGGCTGGTCGACCTTCTGCGGCGGGCAGCAACACCACCGCGCCCCCGCGTCGCCACCCGGGTGCCGCGCGCGACCCGGGAACGCCGGCTTTCTGAGAAAAAAGACCGCGCCCGTGTCAAGCGTCTGCGCGGTCGTCCGACGGGTGCGGACTGACCTGCTCGGGCACCAGCGAGAGCACCTGCTGCAGCGACTGGCGGATCTGCGCGCCCAGCACCTGCCGGGCATCCTCGTCGACTTCGCGCAGGCGATCATCGAAGTGCAACCGCTGTTCACCATCGATACTCAGAACGCCCTCGCGGCGCATCCCGTCGATGAACGCCGAGAAGACAGCACGATCGAAAAAATCGGGTGAGTGCAGTTCGAACACCAAGGAGAGTCGCTCGGCCACCTGCTGGGACAGATCCAGCAATTCGCTGCGACGCAGTTTCCCGGAGCCCCCCTGCAGCAGCAGTGCTACGACCAGATAGTAGCGCTGCAGGGTCGGCATCATTGATTGGCCCAGCACCATCAATTGGGCAGTCGAGTTCGAGCCGGCCCGCGCCCGACTCCAGATGCGCTTGCCACGCCCTGGCCTGAGCAGCCCCGCCGAGGCCATGGCCGCCAGCGTGTCATTGAGTGCCTGGCGAAGTTCGCGCCGGCTCCAGGGCAGGCGCAGCTCGCGCGACACGTAGGGGTAAGTCAACGCGATAAGACGACGGATCCGCCGCAGGCCCAGACTGCGATGATTCATGTAACAGCAGGCCACCATGCCGTGCAGGGCGAGCAGGTGCTGTACATTGTTGCGAAAATAGGTGGCGAGCAATGCACGGCGCTCATCCATGTAAATCACATCGCCGAGGTCATGCTTGTGACGCTGGACCACCTTCAGGGTTTCAGCTGTGTGAATCACCTGCCGAGCGTCCATGTCCGGCAGCCGTGACTCCATCGCCCAGGGCTTGCGTTTCAGCAGCTGCAGGTACATGGAAATCTGTGCCGCCAGGTCGCGCTCGACCATCGCCTGCTTGGGCATGGCCAGCAGCACCAGTGCCACCAGGTTCACCGGATTGACCACCGCCGCTGAATTGATGCGAACGAGGATCTCGCGGCCCAGCTCATCGACCACCTCTCCCAGCCAGGCGGGTCTGGTATCGAGCTGGTGTTCCTCGCCACGCCAGTCCGGGCGGTGCGCATCGAGCACCGGTGACAGATGCAAAGGTTCACCGATCGACACCTGTACATGGCCGAAGTGCTCACGCAGCGTTCGCACCGAACGCAGCAGTCCGCCAATGGATTCTTTCTTCTTGCCCTGACCGCTGAGCTCGCCGATATAGGTCTGGCCCTCGACGAGCTTTTCGTAGCCGAAATACACCGGCACGAAGGCCAGCGGCCGTACCGGCTGGCACAGATAGCTGTGCACGGTCATCGAGAGCATGCCTGTACGGTGGGGCAGCAGGCGACCCGTGCGGCTGCGCGTACCCTCGATGAAGTATTCGATCGGATGACCACGGCTGAGCATGGCCGCCAGGTAGCCGCGAAACACCGCTGTGTACAGCGCATTGCCCGAAAAGCTGCGACGGATGAAGAACGCACCCCCACGCCGCAGCAGGGGCCCGAGCAGGGGCAGATTCAGGTTGATGCCTGCGGCGATGTAGGGAATGGCCAGGCCCTGCTTGTAGACCACATAGGACAGGATCATGTAGTCGATGTGGCTGCGGTGGCAGGGCACGTAAACCAGCTCATGCTCGCGGGCCAGCTCACCGAGCTGTTCGATCTGGTGCAGGGCAATGCCATCGTAGAGGCGCGTCCACATCCAGGTCATGAGCTTCTCGAACATCAGGATGGCAGGATAGGAATAGTCGGCTGCGATCTCCATGCCATAGCGACGGGCCTGCTCGCGCACTCGCCCGGGTGACTGCCCGGTCGCAGCGGCCTCATCGGCGATGGCCTGACGCACCGGTGCGGTGGTCAGCAACTGAGCGATCAGGCTGCGCCGGTGTGACAGGTCGGGGCCGATGACGGCCGCACGCGCGCCACGAAAATGCCGCCGGAGCAATCTCGAGGCCCGTCGTACGGCCAGTTCCTGGCGGGTCTGGATATCCATCAGCGTGCGCAGGGCCACCGGTTCACCAAACTGCACCAGGACATTGCGCCCGTGCAGCAGCGCCGCCAGCGCCCCACGAGTGCGACCGGCAAGCGCCCACTGTTCGGCGAACAGCAGTTTCAGCCAGGAATGTTCGCGTGCAGGCGCACGTCCCCAGAAGACCGCCACCGGCACCAGCGTGATCTCGATACCGGGGTCGGCCAGTGCGGTTTCCACCAGACGCTGCAGACGCCGCGACGGACTGGGGTCCGGCCGGCGAATGAACACGCCGCGAAAGCGTCGGACGCCGAATACGGCGCGCCTGCCAACGAGGCTGGAACCGGTCAGGCGCGGCAGTTCGTGACGACGGCAGGCAGCATCGAGCACGAGCGCGTCGAGCACAAGGTCGTTCTCGAGCACATAACAGACCCCGGATTCTGGAATGTGCAGCCGCTTGAGATCACCCGGGGCCACATCGAAGCGGACCCACAGGTTGACCAGGCCGCGGATGGTGGCCAGCCCGAGATCGGCAATCCAGTTGAACCAGCGCAAGGCATCCCCCTCCCTGCACACCGCTTCGGCGGTGTGCAATGCCGATGGTACCAACATGACGCGCCGAAACTGCGGCTTTGCCCGGACGCCTGCAGCAGGTATCGTGGCCGGATGATCGCGCATAAGCTGCCTGCACCCGAGAAGAGTGCCCTGTTTCTGGATGTTGACGGCACGCTGCTGGACCTGGCGGACACCCCGGATGGCGTGGTGGTGAGCGAGGCGACACGCGGCTTGCTGCGCGCGCTGGAGGCGCGCCTCGATGGCGCTGTCGCGCTGATCAGCGGCCGCTCGCTGGACAGCCTGGATGCGCTTTTCGCCCCTTTACGCATGCCTGCAGCCGGCGTCCATGGCCTGCAGCGGCGTGACCACAACGGACAGCGCAGTCAGCGCGCGCTTCCGCAGCGCTGGCATGCTGCGCTGGCCCCGCAGCTGCAGCGCTACGTCGCCTCGCACCCGGGGCTGGAACTCGAGGACAAGGGGCACGCGCTGGCACTGCATTACCGGCGGGCGCCGGATATGCAGGCGTCGGCCGAAGCCCTGGCTGACGAGCTGATGACGTCAATCACCGAGCCCACGCGCCTGTTGCGCGGCAAGAAGGTGCTTGAATTCATGCCAATTGGCAGCGACAAGGGCCAGGCAATCCGCGAGTTCATGTCAGAAGCGCCGTTTCAGGGACGTCTACCCGTATTCATCGGTGATGATGTCACCGACGAGGCCGGGTTCTTGGCCGTCAACGCGATGCAGGGTTGCTCGATACGCGTCGGCGATGGCGCAGCAACAGCTGCGCAGCATCGACTGGACAGCGTCGCCGACGTTCACACCCGGCTGCAGCGGTGGCTGGACTGATATACGGGCCGTAGCAAGGAGGCCGCCATGCCCAATCTTGATCTTGCCGTCATCGGCAACTGCCAGATCGCCGCCCTGCTCGATGCGCAGGCACGTATCGTCTGGGGCTGCCTGCCCCGCATGGACAGCGACCCATCCTTCTGCTCACTGCTGACCGACACGGATGATCCCAAGAGCGGCTTCTACGATGTGCAGCTTCGCGACCTGGTGCGCAGCGAGCAGCACTATGTCGACAACACCGCCATCGTCATCACCACCCTGCATGACAGCCATGGCGCCAGTGTGCGCATCACCGACTTCGCGCCGCGCTACTACCAGTACGGTCGCAGCTTCCGGCCAGTCATGCTGGTGCGGATCATCGAGCCACTGGCGGGCACGCCACGCATCCGGATTCGCCTGCGGCCAGGCAAAAACTGGGGTGCCGAGCGGCCGACCACGACCTTCGGCAGCAATCACGTGCGGTTTGTCGCCTCGGGTTTTACGTTGCGACTGACCACCGACACGCCGATCAGCGCCGTGCTCGAGGAAAGCGAGCTTACGCTCGACCATCCGATGCACCTGCTGCTGGGCCCCGACGAGACCCTCACCGAAAGCCCCGGCAGGAGTGCCCGGCAGATGCTCGATGAGACGCAGCGCTATTGGGAACAATGGGTGCGTTCGCTGGCCATCCCGTTCGAGTGGCAGGACGCGGTCATTCGTGCGGCGATCACGCTGAAGCTGTGCGCCTATGAGGATACCGGTGCAGTGCTGGCGGCGTTGACGACATCGATCCCGGAAGCGGCCAACAGCGGGCGCAACTGGGACTACCGTTACTGCTGGCTGCGCGACAGCTATTTCGTCGTCCAGGCCCTCAACCGGCTGGGCGCCACCAAGACGATGCAGGCCTACCTGCGCTACATCATCAACGTCGCCTCGGGCATGGATGACGACCTGGGCCTGCAGCCACTGTACGGCATCAGCGGCCAGACTCGACTGACGGAACGCCACGTCGAGAGCCTGCCCGGCTACCGGGGCATGGGACCGGTCCGGGTCGGCAACCAGGCCTGGGAGCAGGTGCAGAACGACGTCTACGGCGCCGTCGTGCTGTCCTCGGCACAATTCTTCTTCGATCGCAGGCTGCCATCAACCGGGCGGGAGGCGACCTTCGAACTGCTTGAGCGCCTCGGTGAGCAGGCGGCCCGACGCTTTGATCAGCCCGATGCGGGCCTGTGGGAATACCGCGGCCGCCAGCGCGTGCACACCTTCTCTGCGGTCATGTGCTGGGCCGCCTGCGACCGGCTGGCGCGGATCGCGCGCCAGCTCGGGCACGCGGACGTCGCAGGCAGCTGGCAGCAGCGCGCCGACCACCTGCACGCAGAGATCTGCGCCCAGGCCTGGGACCCGGCACAGAACAGCTTTACCGAGAGCTTCGGTCGCCCGGAGATGGATGCCAGCCTGCTGACCCTGCACGAACTGGGTTTCGTGCCCGCCAGCGATCCCCGATTCACCGGCACGCTCGCGGCGATCGAAAAGCAGCTGCGCCGCGGCAGCTTCCTGTTCCGCTACGGCGCCGCAGATGATTTCGGCATGCCCGAGAACGCCTTCAATATCTGCACGTTCTGGTACATCAACGCCCTGGCCGCCGTGGGTCGGCAGAACGAGGCGCGCGAGCTGTTCGAGAACATGCTGGCCCATCGTAACCCGCTGGGCCTGCTCTCCGAGGACATCGACCCGGCCACCGGCGAGCTGTGGGGCAATTTTCCGCAGACCTACAGCATGGTCGGCATCATCAACGCGGCAATGCGACTGAGCAAGCCGTGGGAGGAAGCATTCTGATGTCGGGCAGACTGATTGCGGTGTCGAACCGGGTGGCGATCCCGCGCGACGGCCAGGCGTCGGGCGGCCTGGCCGTAGGGGTGCTGGCAGCGCTCAAGGAACATGGCGGCATATGGTTCGGCTGGGACGGCAAGACCACCGACAGCGAGCCCCACGATGCCCGCGTTGTGGACGACGGCAATATCAGCTACGCCACGATCAATCTGAATCGTACGGAGTTCGATGCCTATTACAACGGCTTCAGCAACGAAACACTGTGGCCACTGTTTCACTTTCTGCTGGGATTTTTCAAGTACGACCGGCACAACTTCGAATCCTACCTGAGGGTCAACGCGCTGTTCGCCCGCAAGTTGAAGCCCCTGCTTGAACCCACGGATGTCATCTGGATTCATGACTATCACCTGATACCGCTGGCTGCTGAACTCCGACGTGCCGGGGTCACCCAGCCGATCGGATTTTTTCTGCATGTGCCGTTTCCGGGATATGACGTGCTGCGCGCGCTGCCGGTGCACGAACACCTGCTGCGCTGCCTGTGCGCCTACGATGTGGTGGGCTTCCACACCCAGCGTGATCTGCGGTCCTTCCAGGAGTGTATCGCGCAGCCCGGCATCGGCGGCCACATCCTGTCGGACGGCAGAATTCGTGCGGGTGGCCGCATGTTCCGTGCCGACGTGTTTCCGATCGGTATCGAGGTCGAGGACTGTGGCTCGCTGGCGCACGCGCATCGAGACAACCCGGAAGTCAAGCTCCTGCGCGACAGCCTCATGGGTCGCAGGATGATCATCGGCGTTGACCGACTCGACTACAGCAAGGGACTTCCCGAGCGATTCCACGCCTACGAGCGCCTGCTCCAGCACTACCCGGACAACCGCAGGAACGTGGTGCTGCTGCAAATCGCGCCACCGACGCGCACCGGCATCCGGACCTACAACGAGATTCGCGAGGAGCTCGAAGGCATTGCCGGGCGCATCAATGGCCGCTATGCCCAGATTGACTGGGTACCCGTGCGCTATCTCAACCGTGGCTATGATCGTGGCATGCTGATGGCGATGTACCGCGAGGCACGGGTAGGCCTCGTTACCCCGGTGCGCGATGGCATGAACCTCGTGGCCAAGGAATACGTTGCAGCACAGGACCCGGATGACCCGGGGGTGCTGGTGCTCTCGACGCTCGCAGGGGCTGCATTCGAGCTCGAACAGGCCGTGCTGGTGAACCCCTATGACACCGACGGCGTCGCAGCGGGTATCCAGACGGCGCTGGAGATGTCCCTGGCGGAGCGGCGCGAACGCCATTCGGCCATGATTGCAACGCTGCAACGTAACGACATCAATGCATGGCGCAGCCGCTTTATCGAGGCACTTCGACACGGTCATGAAGGTGAGCAGCATGATTGACCTGATCGCGGACATCGGTGGCACGAACACGCGCTGTGCGCTGGTCGAGGACACGCGCATCACGGCCGCCCGCGAGCTTCGCAACGACCGGTTTTCAAGCCTGACTGAGGCGCTGCTGCATTACCTCGCCGAAGTGGGTCGCCCGGCCCGGCTGCGTCACGCCGCATTGTGCGTCGCAGCCCCGGTGCTCACCGACCAGGTCCGCATGGTCAATATCGACTGGACCTTTTCGCGTGTAACGCTGGCGCGCACGCTGGGCGTGAGTCGCCTGCACGTGGTCAACGACTTCACCGCACTGTCCTGGGCCCTGCTGCGCTACAGGCCTTCGGATCTCGTGTCGCTGGGCGGGGGCCTGGCTGAGCCGCGCACGACACGGATCGTACTGGGGCCGGGCACCGGGCTTGGCACCGGGATGCTGGTGCCCTGCGAAAGCGGCTGGAGCACCGTGGCCGGTGAAGGCGGCCATGTGACACTGGCTGCGGCGAATGAGCGCGAGGCCAGCGTCATCGCTGCTGCGCGCCGCAGATACGGGCATGTATCGGCCGAGCGACTGGTCTCGGGGCCAGGGCTGGCAGTGCTGTATGCCACGCTTGCCGAAGTCGACGGTGTGGATGTTGCCGCGCGCGGTCCCGCTGAAATCACCACCCTGGCCCTGCAGGGCGAGCCCCATGCGCTGGCCACGCTGCAGATGTTCTTCGAGTTGCTCGGGACCTTTGCCGGCAACCTCGCGCTGTCGGCCGGCGCGCGCGGCGGCGTCTATCTGGCAGGTGGCATCCTGCCACGGGTGCTCGATCAGCTGGTCGCTTCGGGCTTTCGCGAGCGCTTCATGGACAAGGGCCGCTACCGGGACTATCTGCAGGGAATTCCGCTCTACGTGGTCACCCATGAGCAGCCGGCGTTCCCGGGCCTGGTGCAACTGCTGTCGAGTCACTGAGCGCAACAGCCCTCCGGCTGCTCGCAGGACACGATCGCTCAGCCTGTCTGTCCGCTCACCAGCAGGTGACGATCACTGATTGTTCGCACCGTCAGTCCGGCCAATCCCGCCGTAGCGAGCTGCGCGGAGACCTCTGCCGGTGTAAAGGCCGCGAGCAGTGAGTTGTAGAAATCCGTCTTGAGCACCTGCGGTTCGCTCGCCGAGTAGCGCTCGACGGTCTCGCGCGCGACCTGTGGCGAGTCCGGCCGGAACAGGTCCATCACCAGCAGGCGTGTGCCCGGATGAGAGAAGCGTCTTACCGTGTCCCACAGCACTGCCGGATCATGCAGATGATGGAGCAGACTGTTGCTAATGATCAGGTCATAAGCCATGGCCGGCAGCATGCGCACCGGCAGCCGCTCGTGCAGCAGGCGGATGCGTCCTGCCAGCGCGGGCTCGCGATTCAGGCGTTCGCGCGCACAGGCGAGCATGGCCTCCGAACCGTCGAGTGCGTGGATATCCAGCGCCGGATGCCGGTTGGCCAGGCGGATGCAGATGTCCGCAGGCCCGCAACCAAGATCGAGCACGCGCCCGGCAAGTGCGACCCCGCCGTAAAGCGCTTCGAGTTGCTCGACGAAACTCGCGTTGGCTGCCTCGAAATCCGCCGCGGCATAGGCCTGCGCCTGTTCGTGGTCATCCATGAGCTCGGGCTCGGGGATGCGTTGCATCGATTGGGCTCCAGCCGCAGCGTTCAGGGGTCGATGGAATCGAGAAACTGCGCGAACAGCTCGACAATCTCGTCGAGCCGCCCGGTCAGTCGGTGATCATCCGGCAGCACATGCAGGCTACATCGTGCCTGGCGCGCAAACCGCACAGCATTGTCCACCGGCACGACATCATCGTGCCATCCATGAACGATGACGGTGGGCACCGTCGGCGGCGGCGGGGTTGCTTGCTCGTAGCCGGGCATGTAGACGGCCGGTGCCAGCAGAAACAGCGCCTTGGCCTGCGCCGCCTGGGTCAGGGCGACGTGCGCGCCCATGCTTGAGCCCACCAGCACCGGCGGTGAGGCCTGCAGCGCACACCACTGCGCCAGTCTCGCTTCGCGGGCACCGACCTCCATGCCGCGATAGTCCAGCGACTCCACCGGCCAGCCGAGTTCGCGAGCCCGCTGCGCAAGCCGGGTGATCTTCGTGCCCCAGGGGCCACTCTCCTTGCCATGGGAAAAGCAGATGGTCGTGCTCACAGGCAAGCCCTGGTGATCGGCGTGGCAGGACTCATGCCGGGGCGATACGCTCGGCAACCACCAGTTCTTCCACCGAGCGCAGGTCCACGCCCAGGTCGCGGATCAGACCATCGTGGAGGCTGTAGATCCAGCCATGCACAGCCAGCGTCTGGCCGCGGTGCCAGGCGTTCTGCACGATAGTGGTCCCGGCCACGCTGCGGGCCTGGGCGATGACGTTGAGTTCGCACAGCCGATCCACGCGCGCATCGAGATCCGACAGCGCATTGAGCTGCGCGCGATGGGCATGGCTGAGCAGGCGGATCGGCCGCAACCAGTTGTCGATCAGACCAAGCTGACCCTCTTCAAGCGCGGCACGCACACCGCCGCAACCGTAGTGGCCGCAGACGATGATGTGGCGCACATTCAGCACCTCGACCGCATACTGGATCACCGACAGGCAGTTGAGGTCCGAAGGCACCACCAGGTTGGCAACATTACGGTGCACGAACAGCTCGCCCGGATCCATGCCAACGATATCGTTGGCGGGCACCCGGCTGTCGGCACAGCCGATCCACAGGAACTCCGGTGCCTGCTGGCGCGACAGGCGTGGAAAGAAATCCGGGTCCTGGCTGGCGCGTGCCTGGGCCCAACGACGATTGTTCTCGAGCAGATCCTGGATGACTGGCACGGTTGCAGGCCTATTCCTGGCCCTTCGATGCGTCGGCTGACTCGGGCCAGCGCGCTTTCACCTGCTCTTCAAGCATGTCCACGAGCATGCCCCGATAGTAATCACCGCCGATGAGGCCGCGCTCGTGGGCGAGAAACGCGAGCATTTCCTCACGCTGCATCGGCAGGTCGCAATCATGGAAAAGACCCTGGAGCACATAGCGGGGGTAGCCCACCAGCGCCGCAGATCGGCCGTACAGCGCCGCCCGATGGATAAGCTCACCCGCGCGGCAGACGTCCAGCGGCTGCTCGTTCAGCCCGTACAGGTGCAGAAATCCCACGACGAACAGCGACTGGGGGTAATCAGCCGCAACCGCCGCGGCCCGATACGGATAGGCCTTCTCGCCCTGACCGCTGTAGCCATAGACGCGCGCGAGCTGGTAGTTGAGGCGGGGGTTGTCCGGATCAGCCTCCACAGCCGCCTGGCAAGCAGCGATCGCTGCCGGGAGATCCACCCCGGACTGGGACACGCCGTCAGCGACCTTGAACGGATCGAGCGGATGGGCTGCGAGGCGATCACACTTCGTCGGTGTCTGTGAGTAGCCGCTGGGATCGAAGACCAAGGGCTCCCAGGCGCTCCTCGCCTCAGCGACACCAAACATCCCCAGGGTGAATATCGCCAACACTGCACTGATTCTCGCCATGCTCACTCTCCGTGAAGTCACTTGCTTGCCATCTGTTGCCTCTGCGCGCTGAACCTCGAATTTCCTCGGTTCAGGCCCTGCAATGCCCGCTCCCCGACTAGACGACCCAAACTCAATGCAGGGGTCACCATCATACCGCCTGCAAAGCACTGGCCGGAAAGTACACCTTTTCCGAGCAACTCACCGGCGGCATAGAGCCCCCCGATGGGCTCACCACTTTGTCGCACCACCTGCAATTTGCTGTTAACCGCCAATCCAGCAAATGAAATGAGACTGCTGCCCTGGTGAAGAACCGCATAGAACGGCGGATCTGCAAGTGGCACCGGAAGGAAGTTGCGGCCGAGCCGGTCATCTCCCTGTCTCACCGCGGTATTGTAGTCGGCAATCGTGGCGGCCAGCACCCCGGGTTCCATACCACAGTTGCTTGCGAGGTCGGAAACTGTAGCTCCGGTTCGGAATGATGGATGACCTGAATCAAAGGCTCGTGCAAGTTGCTGCGCATCCCAGGCGCCCGACGCCGGAGGCGCGGAGTGAATCAGCGTTGGTGCGTTGCGCCGGACGTTCTCATCAAAAACCAGCCAATAGCGCTGCAGGGGCTGTGCCAATAATGCGCGCTCGCGCGCGTCGACGCTCGGCTCGTCTTCACGCAGGAATCGCTGCCCTTTGATGTTGACGATGATCTCCCACGGCGGACGCCGCTGGGGATGATGAACAGATCGCGCGAACTCGTTCGCCGGCCAATCAAGATGCGCGGGAATACTCCCGAAATCGCAGAGGAAATGCTCCCCACCACGCGCGAATCCGCCGGCTGCGAGGCCAAGCTGCAGCCCGCCTCCCGTATTCTCCTTCACCCAAGGTGCTCGATACAGGGGCACCCCGGTCAACGCCTCGAACAGGCCGGGATCAGCCATATGCCCACCGCTTGCCAGCAATACCCGGCGGGCGTCAAACTGCTGCCGACCACCGCCGGACGATTCGCCGATCACGCCGCGGACTGTGCCATCCCGGCCCTGCACAAGCTCCACCGCGGCGGTGTACTCCAGCACAGTAACTTGGCCTGAAACCCGGGCCAACTCAGCGTCCAGGACTGCAAGAATTCCCGGCCCCCGCCCTGTTGGTCCGTAGACTCTCGGCAGCAGGTACGGCTCATGCCCGGTACCAGTCACCGGGTGTCCGTCCATCAAACTAAGCCCGCGCGCCAGTAGCCAGTCCACCGTGGCCGCCGCATGGATCACGGCAAGACCGGCAATATCCGGGTCCGCCGTACCGCGGCTCAGGCGCTGGATGTCGGCCAGATGCGCCTCCGGAGAGTCCTCAATGCCGAGGGAACGCTGGAGGCGCGTCCCTGCTGCGCTCATCTGCCCACCGGAAAACCAAAGCGTGCCGCCAAGCCGCCCGGATTTCTCCAACACCAGCACTCTGGCGCCCTGCTGCGCGGCGAAAATCGCCGCCGGCAGGCCAGCCGTCCCACCACCAACAATAATCAGGTCCCATTCAAGCGCCGCCGCCCTGGCCAGGCTCCCTGGCAACGACGCGACACCCAGCGCCCCCACCAGGGCTTCCCTGCGCGTAATGCCGCGGGTCCCGATGCAGCCCGTCATGCGTTCGTGCTATCGCGCAATTCGCGCGGGCCGAAGCACAGCACGGATGGCCAGTTCAACCGGCCGGAGTTCAGAAGCGCCACCCCAGCCTTACTCCGAACTTCCGCGGGTTGGCTGGCGCGACGTTGGTGACGAAGTCATTAAGGGCGAACGTGCCGGTGGTGAAATCCGTAAAGCGGGCAGCAGCGCGGTAGTTCTTGTCATCGAAGAGGTTGCTGACGAACAACTCGGCACGCCAACGCTCGCCCTCGAGACCACCGCGCAGGTTGACCAGTGTGTAGTCGCTGGTCTTGGCGAGGTTGAACGCCTCATCCCACGCACTGCCTGTGTAGATCACGTCAGCCCTCAGGAAATAATCCATCTGCGCATTCAGTTGATCGATCCACCCGGCGCCGAAACTCGCGGAATACTTCGGGAACCGTGGAGTCTCGTTGCCGGCGACGTCCGAGGTGCCGATCACGCGCTGGCAAAAACCACACTCGAAGTCCTTATATTCCGAGGCCGCCCAATTGAAGGCTCCACGTAAGCTCAATTGCTGATTGACCTGCAGATTAGCCTCCAGCTCCAGACCCCATAGATCGGTCTTGCCAGCAGTAACGATCACCGGTGTGGTACGGAATCCGGCAGGGGTATTCGGATCGGTAATCACGGCAGTTGTGCGCGTCTGCTGATTGGTCCACTCCATGTAGTAGGCGGCAATGCCGACGAATCCTCGACCATCGAGGAAGCGCTGTTTCAGGCCGAGTTCGTAGTTCTTGAGCTCCTCCTCATCGACAAACTCTACTGCACCAGTCTGCACGCGAACCTCTTCGCGCTGAGCATCGGTGAGTGACAGGAGGCTGATATTGAAATTACCCGGCTTGTTGCCCTTGGCAAATGTGGCGTAGACGTTGGTTTCATCGGTGGGCTGCCATTGCAAGATCACCCGGGGGAGAAAATTGGTGAAGGTCTTGCGCACATCAGTGCCTGCAATCTGACCCTGGTCCAGCTGGTCTCGCTGGTAGCGCGCCTCGACGCTGAAATTGACTGTTTCCGTCAAATCATAACTGCCCGATGCGAATAGCGAGTTGGTCGTTACTTCATCAGTCACGATCGCCTGGTCGAGAAAGAATCCGTTGACGAACACCGGATTCGGATAGAGATACCCGATCGACGCGCCGCTCGTCGTGTCAAACTCGAGCCCGAAGCGACTGACTCCGACCAGCCAGCTGAAGCGCTCGCGATCTCCCGACAACCTCAGCTCGAGACTGGTGTCGGTGATATCTTGAAACGAGCCCTCCAGCCACACCTGCTCGGCGGTGTAGTCCAGGTCCATCAATCGGGACTGCTCGAGACGGTTATAGCTGGCTGCGCCAGCCAGCACCATTCCGGTATCGCCGATATCCCAGTCACCGGACAGGCTCAGCCGACGCATCTTGCGGCGCAACCCCATGCCACTCAGGGCGGGCCCTCTGGCCAGCGCCGCGCTATCCCGCGAATTATTCAGATAGATTTCGCGCGGCTCACCATCAAGCACGGTGTTTATGCCGATATCGCTGACGCGCGGCAACGTGCCGCAGATGTAGGTGCGACCACCCTCGAAGAACGGCCCGCAGTTATGGAAACTGCTGTCGAGCGCGAACGTCGGCGGCAGGCCGTCGTCGTCTTCCGAGGCAAACCCACGCAGCGTAAACTCGAGGTTATCACTGGGGGTGGCCACCAGCGTCAGCCCCAGTGAGCGGGTTTCTTCCGCACCCAGACGGCCCCCATCCGCCGCACTGCGCCAACGACCGTCACTGGTGTAATAGCGGCCCGTCAGTCGAGCGAGAAGCCAGTCATCGACGAGCGGCAGATCAATCGAAGCGCTGAGATCGTACTCACCATCTTCGGCAGCCGTAATGTTCAGCTGGCCTTCGAGCGATTCAGCCGGCCGACGAGTCACGAAGTTCACCGCGCCCCCGAAAGTGGAGCGACCGAAATAGGCGCTCTGCGGACCTTTGATGACCTCGACTCTCGCTACATCCTCCATGCTGATACTCGACAGCCCTCCGGAGACGTAGACCCCGTCAATGAACACCGAAGCAAGCTGGCGTACCGGTGTGACATCGTTTATGTCCATACCTCTGAAGCGCACGACAGACTCCGAACGACCACCGCGCTGGCTGGACATGCTCGAATAGAAAAGGCCAGGCGCGAAATCCGAGATATCCTCGAGCGTGCGAATGCCAATGCGTTCGATATCATCTTCGGAGAATGCCGTCACGGTGAGCGGAACTTCGAGCAGGCTCTCGTCGCGCTTGCGCGCAGTCACCGTAATCTCGTCAAGTACGGCGGAGGCACCCTGTGCGCTGGCAGTGCCTGTGGCAAGAGCCGCAGCAACCGCGACCGCGACGGAGCCAAGCATTGAGGTGTTGACGCTCTTGAAATTCATCAGGTGCCCCTTTTTTTGAGGAATATGCAGGTGCCCGAGCCGCGGAGTGCTGCAGGCAAGTATTCGAGTACTGGAAGAAATCACCCGGAGCCTGCTTGGCCATACCGGGCACAGTTATGCGCTTTTCTACAGAGGCGCCAGCGGGCTGAAAACTACCAAATCAGGTAGTCAGGCCCTCAGGTGACCGGACAGGACCTGCTAGAATCGTGTTTCTTTTCATGCGTGGCCGCACCGTGGCCCCGGAATCTTAGTCGTGATGACAGCAGACGTGCTGAGCAGGGAGTTGCGCGCGGCCAGCAGCGGCGGCCAGTGCCTTGAACTGCTGTCCGAGAGCCGCCGCGTCCTGGACTTCGGCATTGTCGGCTTTCGTGACCGTGTCGACTCGCCGGTAGCACCTCGGCTGGCCGATGCCGAGCACTGGGCCAGTCGCTTCGGCTGGCCTGCTGGATTCATGGCTGGATGGCTTGCCGGGAATCACGCCAGCCACTTTCCCCGGTCCAGCACCCCACGCCAAGCTGACACCCCCTCATACTGGTACCTGCCCGATCTCAACGACGCAAGAACGGTGGGAACGCTAGATGTGAGGAAGATGGCTGCGGCACGCTACATGCGCGGGTTCGGAATCAGCGGTGGGGTAACTATTCCGGTCCGCCGACCATTCGGCCAGATCGGCTGCCTCACCTGGATCATGTCCGAGGGTCGAACCGTGTCGCTGGACGGGCCACGGCTGTTGACGATGCAACACTTCTGCCGGGATTTCTTCGAGGCACTCGACCACTGCGGCGGTTGGCGCAGCACCGCCCCGCTCTCGCCACGTGCTCTTGAGTGTCTGCAGCTGGCCGCATGCGGACTCTCGGACAAGCAGATCGCCCACCGCATCGCACGCTCCGTGGATACGGTGCGCTTCCATATGAAGGCGGCCATTCGGCAGCTCGATGCGGTCAATCGGACCCACGCTGTGGCGCTGGCGGTGCGCGCCGGCCTCATTGGTGCACTTGGCGGCAGGCCCTGATCCGGGGCCGATTTCGCTGGTTCGAATCACTGTGATTGGATGGCTGGCAAGCTGGTGGCGCCGTCGGTCCAGGACCCCCATCGCCGATACGCTTTGGTCGAAAATCCTGCTGGCACTTCCGTGGCTGTCGCAACTGGAATCCAGGGAGCTGCTGGAGCTTCGGGTACTCGCTGAGCGATTTCTCAGGCAAAAGCAGATCCTGGCTGCTGGCGGGCTGCAGATGAACCAGGGAATCCAGGCAACCATCGCCGTCCAGGCCTGTCTGCCCATCCTGTATTTGGGCCTGGACTGGTATCGGGGCTGGTATACGGTGGTTGTCTACCCGGATGACTTCGTCGCGCCCTTCGAGTACACCGACGAGGACGGCGTGGTGCACAGCGGAGAACGCGAACTGTCCGGCGAGGCCTGGCCGGATGGGCCTGTCGTGCTGTCCTGGCACAGCAGCCAGGCGGACAGCGGCGTGCAGCGTGCCGGCAACCTGGTCATCCACGAGTTTGCCCACAAGCTCGATCTGCTCAACGGCGATGCCAATGGCCTGCCACCGCTGCATGCAGGCATGTCGCGAAGTAACTGGGTCAGGGCTTTCAGCGAGGCCTACGACGACTTCTGCCGCCGCGTCGACCACGGCGAATGGACGGCATTTGATGAGTACGCTGCCGAGGATCCGGGCGAGTTCTTCGCCGTCATCAGCGAGTGGTTCTTCACCGATCCACATGCCGTGCGGGCACATTACCCGGAGGTCTACCAGCAGCTGTGCGCCTTTTATCGACCCCGACGCGAGGCCCACACGTGAGCCCGGGCGCCTGGGCTTTCTGGATCGATCGCGGCGGTACCTTTACCGACGTCGTGGCGCGACGTCCTGACGGGCAGCTGGTGACGCTGAAGCTGCTATCGGAGGATCCGCAGCGTTATGGCGATGCCGCCGTCGCAGGCATTCTGCGCCTGCTCGACGCAGCCCCCGAGCTTCCACGCCGCATCGACAGCGTGAAGATGGGCACGACCGTGGCAACCAACGCGCTGCTGGAGCGTCGCGGTGAACCGTGCGCGCTGGTGATCACGGCGGGCTTTGCCGATGCCCTGGCCATCGGCTACCAGCAGCGCCCGGACCTGTTCGCCCTCGAGATCCGCAAGCCCGCAGTGCTGTACACGCGCATCGTAGAGGCACACGAGCGCATCGATGCTGACGGCTCGCTCGTACGGCCGCTCGACACGGCACGGCTGGAAGAAGCGCTGAGGGCCGTGCGCGCCGAGGGACTCTCGGCCGTGGCGATCGCCCTGTTGCATGCCGACCGCTACCCCGAACACGAACGCACGGCCGCCACCTTGGCACGCGCCGCCGGATTCACGCAGGTGTCGGTCTCCCACGAGGTCAGTCCGCTGATGAAGCTGGTCCCGCGGGGTGATACGACCACCGTGGACGCCTACCTCTCGCCGGTGCTTCGACGCTACGTCGACCAGGTGCTCGACGGTCTCCAGGGCCTGGTGCCGGCCGAGCGCCTGCTGTTCATGCAAAGCCATGGCGGGCTGGCTCAGGCAACCCACTTTCAGGGCAAGGACAGCATACTCTCGGGGCCGGCGGGCGGTGTCGTCGGCATGGCGGAGACCTCGGGCAGCGCGGGTCTTTCCCAGGTGATTGGCTTCGACATGGGCGGCACCTCGACCGATGTGTCGCTGTATGCCGGCGAATTCGAGCGCACGCTGGACAGCGTTGTCGCAGGCGTACGTATCCGCGCACCCATGCTGCGCATCCATACCGTCGCCGCCGGTGGCGGCTCGATCCTGCACTGGCGCCAGGGCCGCCTGCAGGTGGGGCCGGACTCCGCAGGCGCCCAGCCGGGACCCCTGTGCTACCGAAACGGCGGACCGCTCACGGTCACCGACGTCAACGTATTCCTGGGGCGCTTGCAACCCGACTTCTTTCCACAGCTGTTCGGCCCCGAGGGCACGGATCCGCTGGATGTCGCAGCCGTACAAAGTGCTTTCGCCAAGCGCGCCGCGCAGATCGGCGCCGACACTGATCGGCCGATCACCGCCGAGGCAGTAGCCGAGGGGTATCTGGCGATCGCGGTGGAGAGCATGGCCAGTGCGATCAAGCAGATCTCCACGCAGCGCGGCCATGACGTCAGCCGCTACGCGCTGTGCTGTTTCGGCGGCGCCGGCGGTCAGCATGCCTGTCGCGTGGCCGACGCACTGGGCATGCGTGAGGTGTACATCCACCCGCTGGCAGGCGTGCTCTCGGCCTACGGCATGGGCCTGGCAGATCTTCGCGTCACCCGCGAACGCACGGCGGAGTTCGCGCTGGCCGATGCACACGCGCCGGCCCTGGCAGCACTGCTGCAGGCGCTTGCCCGGGAATGTACCGAGGCGCTGCAGGCCGAGGCGCTTGAGACCACCGGCAGCGAACTCGTTCATCGACTGCTGATCAAGCTCGACGGCAGCGACAGCACCCTGACCATCGACTGCACGCTGCCGCTGGACGTCGATCGCGTCACGCAGGCATTCCACGCCGAGCACGCGCGCCGCTACGGCTTCCAGGAACACGGCACCGCACTGATCGTCGATGCCGCGCAGGTCGAGGCAATCGGTCGCGTGCCGCGACATACCGAGGCGCGCTTGACGGCAGCGGACAGTGTCACCCCCCCTCCCGCGCTGGCCGAACGCCAGGTGTTCTGCGATGGTGTCTGGCGTCGTGTCGAGTTTCACGATCGCGACGCCTTGCGTCCGGGCATGCGGCTGGAAGGACCTGCCGTGATTGTCGAGGACAACGCCACGACCGTGGTCGAGCCAGGCTGGGTGGCAGGCCTCAATGCCTATGGTCCCCTGTTGCTCGAGCGCCGCGATGCCATGGTGCGGCAGCACCACGACCATGAGCGGCCCGACCCTGTGCTGCTGGAGATTTTCAACCGGCTGACCATGCATGTGGCCGAGCAGATGGGCGTGGTGCTGGAGAACACCGCCGTCTCGGTCAACATCAAGGAGCGCCTGGACTTCTCCTGCGCGCTGTTTGACGGCGATGGCGAACTCATCGCCAATGCGCCGCATATGCCGATTCACCTGGGCTCGATGGGCGAGAGCGTGCAGGCCGTGATGCGGGCTGCCCGCGACGTTGTCGCCAGCGACGTCTACCTGCTCAACGACCCCTACCACGGCGGAACGCATCTGCCCGACATCACGGTCGTCACACCGGTCTTTGCAAGCGCCGACGACCCCATGCCGTCGTTCTGGGTCGCCTCGCGCGCCCACCATGCCGACATCGGCGGCATCACGCCCGGCTCGATGCCACCCGAGAGTCGCAACATCAACGAGGAAGGCGTGCTCTTCGACGTGTTCCGGCTGGTCGAGGACGGCGAACTGCGCACCGAAGCACTGCTCGAACGGCTGACCGAGGGTCCGTGGCCGGCGCGTAATCCGCGCCAGAACATCGCCGACCTGAAAGCCCAGATCGCGGCCAATGCGCGCGGCATCCGTGAACTTGAACGCGTGATCGGCCACTACGGCCTGGAGACGGTCCGCGCCTACATGAAGCACATCCGCGCCAATGCCGAGGAAGCCGTACGCGAAGTCGTGGATCGGCTGCACGACGGTGAGTTCGTCATCGACATGGATGGCGGCGAGCGCATCTGTGTCAGCGTGCGGATTGACCGGGCACGCCGCGAAGCCTGCATCGATTTCACCGGCACCTCCGCGCAGAGTTCACGCAACTTCAACGCACCTGCCGCGGTCGCCAAGGCGGCCGTGCTGTATGCCTTCCGTGCACTGGTGCGCACGGAGATTCCACTCAATGCCGGCTGTCTTGCGCCACTGACGATCATCAACCCGCCCGGCTGCCTGCTCAACCCCGCGCCGCCGGCGGCCGTCGTGGCCGGCAATGTCGAGACCTCGCAGTGCATCACCGACGCACTGCTCGGCGCACTCGGCGTACTGGCCGGTTCCCAGGGCACGATGAACAACCTGACCTTCGGCAACGCCACGCATCAGTACTACGAGACCCTGTGTGGTGGGGCTGGTGCGGGTGACGGCTTTCCCGGGGCTGATGCCGTGCACACGCACATGACCAACTCACGCCTGACCGATCCCGAGGTCCTCGAGCATCGCTATCCGGTGCGCATCGAGCACTTCGGCATCCGCCAGGACTCAGGCGGTCAGGGGCGCTACCGTGGCGGCCACGGCGTGATCCGCCGCCTGCGCTTTCTCGAGCCGATGTCTGCGTCCATTCTGTCGAACAACCGCTGCTGCAGGCCATTCGGACTCGCGGGCGGCGAACCCGGCAGTCCCGGCGTCAACCGCCTGCTGCGCGCAGATGGCCGCGAGGCGCTGCTGCCGGCCTGCGCAAGCATCGACATGGCTGCCGGAGACCAGCTTGAGATCACCACCCCCGGGGGCGGTGGCTACGGCTCAGCCGGCAAGTGACAGGCTTCGGGTCAGGGGCATCGACGAGATGCGCGTGCTGCCCAGGCGATGGGCGATATTGAAGATCAGGAACTCCGAGGGCCGGCTCAGCGCAATGCCCAGGACGATATTCAGCTGGGGGGCACCGTGGCGATCCTGAACCACCGTATCCGCATCGCACTTGACGAACCAGGACTGTTCGGGCGTATGGCCGGCAAAGGCGCCCTGTTCATGCAGTTCCTGCAGAAACATCGAAGCCTGGCGACGCACGCGCGCCCACAGCACGGGATCGTTCTGTTCGAACACCAGCCAGCGGGTTGCCCGACTGACACTGTCGAGCACGTGCAGGGCCAGCCGGCGCTGGGTCAGCGACTGCCACTCATGGGCACTGGCCGAACTGCCCGCAAGCGTTGCGTCGCCGCGCAAAACGCAGGCGCCGCCGGCTGCGCGACTGAAGACGTTGATGCCCAGCCTTCGGAGCTTCTGGGCCATTTCGGGCGGGACGTCCTCGGCGGGCGCGAGACTGCCCCGCAGCAGTCCTGTCTGCGAATCCAGCGCACGCCATAGACCGGCCGTCGCATCCTTGCGCGCAAGCATGCCGGCGATTGCCCCACAGGCAGGCAGCAATCGCTCGGCCGTGTCACCGCGACGCTGCAGCCTGGGGTAATAAGTCATCGCGTTACCGCTGGCCAGACCCAGTTCCGCGGCTTCTTTCATCGCTATACGCGCACTGCTCCATGCCCTCGGCGGATCGAAAACCAGCATCACGCCGCGCTGGCGACAGAAGCGCTCGGCTGCGACCAGCGTGGTCAGGCCCAGGTCACGGTTCGGCGCCGGCGGCGGCAGACACAGCAGCGAGAGTTCATCACAGGCGTTCAATGCGAACAGGCCCGTGCAATCCGTGGCAGAGCCTACGAGATCGTAGTCGCAGAGATCATCGCCATCATGGCCATCGGCTCGCAGGTCGATGTAACTCACGGCCGCGCCCGCCGAGCTCGACACCGTGCGATCCGGCCGCTGCAGCGGACAGGGTCCTGCAAGGCGGACCAGCGACGAGCCCATCAGCGCATCACCGAGATAGTCCTCGCTGCCGGGTTGCACCGTCAGGCGTCGGTAAATCTCCTGGTCCACCACGCGCCGGGGCTCAGTGTCGCTGAGCCGCTGGACGACCAGGTTGAAGCGCAGCGGCTCGGGTTCCACGCGGTCGTGATCGACCGAGATGCGCAGGTGCTCATGCCGGCCGGGGTCACGTGCGCGCAGGATGATGCGACCCTCGCCCGCGGGCATGTGCAGCGTCGCGCAGGCGCCGCGGTTGATCACCCGCACGACGCGGGCGTGCTGACCGCCGTGCTCGAAAAACTGCGTGACCGCATGACTGAGCCATGACGAGGCCGTGGGCGTACCGAAGATGCGCTGGTACTCGGCAAGACTGCTGATGGCCACGGCCTCGTTGACGGGACCGCGCCGGGCGCGACCGACAAACCCGACGACCGTCGGACGCGTCATGGCGATGGGCTGACCCGCTGCCGGATATTCGGCAACGGTCATGCCTGCACTCCACGTCTCGAGCGATCCGGCGTCCATGAGATCCTGCAGCGGAAATGACGCCATCATACCCAGCAGTTGTGCCTGATGCAGCATCAGACACAAGATATTGTGATCTGCGTCGCCGCTCAGACGCGTCAGCGGATCCGCGAACAACCCTGGCGGGTCAGTTCAGACCCTGGCCCATCAGCACCAGGCGCAGCCACACCAGCAACAGCACGCCGCAGACCACGCCACTGAGTTGCAGGCGCAGACGCACATACCAGCGCGCCAGCACGTGCTTGCCTGGCACCGCCCACTCATACAGCCACCACAGCGCGAAACCCAGCAGCAGGATCAGCGTGGCCAGCGCAGGGTCCTGCCACATCAGCAATGCCACCCAGCCCACCAGTGCAGGCACGACCGACAGTCCGGTCATCAGGCGCGCCTTGAAGGGCTTCACCGGTCCGGCCAGCGCCACACCCCAGTGCACGGCACCGACGAAGGACAGGATTACCGCGGCATAGCTGAGCAGAAACCGCAGCGTGTCCAGGCCGAAAAAAACCTGCGGTCCCAGCAGCAGAACCAGCGCACCCCCAAGCACGAAGGGGATCAGGCCCGCGTAGCCCAGCGCGCGGGCAAGTCCGACGAGATGATCTGCGCTGCCCGATGACACCGGCGTGGTCAAACCGAGCTTCGCATACAGCTCAAGCGGGCCCCCGACGAAGTGTCCATCAAGAAAACACTGGGGCAGTCGCCGCGAGCCCGTCTGCCCGGCGAGTGCACGGAAACTCTCGCGGTTGTCTTCATCGCCCATCGGCAGGCGCAATTCATGGTGCTCGATGCCGGCCTGTTGCAGTCGCTGCAGCAGTTCCCGGCTATCCGTCAACGCCGAGCCGACCACGACGACCCGTGAGTCCCGGCTTGCGGTCTTGATGCGCGAAAATATGTTTTCTTCTGCCATGGTTCAGCCTTTTCCGCTCGACGCATCGCCGCTCGGTGCGCTGTCAGGCGTCTGGGAGCGCCGCGCCTGTTCCTCGCGTGCGGCTTGCTCCTCGGCCTGCTTGCGCTCGATCTCCTCGAGCATGACGCGCATCCATTCACTCATTTCCATCTGCACCCTCCTGAGGTGCTACGAACCATGCATGCCATTGCTCACCGGCCACCGTCAGCACGCGCGCCCGGTCCTCGTCCAGCAGAAAGCCTGCATCGATCAGCGCATCGGCCGCCTCGCCGACCTGGCGCAGGAAATCGCCCCGGTCAGCATACAGCTCGCTGATGGCCGGACGGAGATCCTGTTCAGCGCGCAGCGCAGGCGTTGCCGCAAGCGGCAGCGTGGTACCGGAGAAATCGGCGATCTCGCCAGGATTCGCCAGACCATGGCGAAGACTCCAGGGCAGGTGAGTCGCCAGCGGCACGCGAAGTTCGACATTGCGGACGCCGCAGCACTCGTTGCCCAGCGCATCGAGCTGCGGCACACGACTGGCGAACGCCAGCCCAACATGCGGCGGCTCGTGGTCGATGATGCCGTGGTCTTGAAAGCGCGGCCCATAGTCCATGCGCCGCGCAACATGCGTCGCACGCGGGGCTACAAGCCCCGGGATCGCCGGCAGTCTGAGCTCGTCGACAGGCACGAGTCCGGCCGTATCGATGCGCGGCACCTGCGTGGCCGGCGGCGCCTCATCATCGCGCACCCAGAGCACAAGCCGATGGAGCAACGCACGCAGGTTAAGTCGCCAGTCGACAGCGTTGCCGCGCAGCATCATGGGCTGATCATCGGCCAGAGACTCGACCGGGCTCAAGGACTCGAGTGGCTGGACCCAATGCTGTCCGCCGGCCATGTGGTAGAGACGTTCATCTATCGCCGGATCGACATCCTGCCCGCCCATCGGATCATGATGCAGCAGCGACGCGACGCGGCCGTAGTACTCGTAGCCCGCATTGACCTGCATCAGTCGCGCCCGCCCCGGGCCCTGCCCGTAGGCATCGAGCAGGCCTTCGCGACGCCCGGCCACCGGGTCCTCGACGGGCAGACTCGTGAACGGATACAGGTCGACCGGATGATGGAAGGCCGAGTAGCGGTGACCGTCCAGAGAAGGCTGGGCGAAGCGGTGATTGAAGCTGCCGCGCCCGGCACCGGCCACGACCGCGAACATGCCATCGAATACCGTGCGACCCTGGCCGTCGAGATTGAAGCCATCGTAGAGAAATTGTCGCAGCAGCCTGCCGCTCTGCGACACGCCCACGGCAATCGCGTGCTCGACCTGCACCGCAGCCGACGGGTCGTGCCGCAGGTGGCTGACGAAATCCCGCAAGGCTGCAAGCCCGACCCCGGCCACAGGCGGATCCACTGCCTCCCACACCAGCTCGTAGATCCAGCCGGTCTCGAAGCCGCCATCCATCTCGATGGTATCGGGCTCAGCCGGGTCGGCCTCGCCGACAAACCGCCAGCGGGCGCGATCGACCAGTTCCGCAGGCGCATCACGGCCGCTGCGACGCGTCAGCAGATGGCGCGCTGAATCCGGCTCATACACCCGATGGGCGCGCATGCCGCGATGGCCCAGCGGCAGACGCGCGCTGGGCCGGTCGACCACCCAGTCCATGCGCAGCCGGCCGCGAATCGGCGCTGCATCGGCCTGTGCCACGGGCGCGGTCAACGCCATGCGGCCCGGCTCGCGCGGCACGTCGAACTGCCAGCCCAGCCAGCCGAGCACCAGGCCCTGGCGCTGCAGAAAACCATCGCCGAATTCGGCTTCGAGCGTCTCGTGCGGTCCGCGTCCGGCGAGGTTGAAGCTGCCGATGACACCACGGCTGCCGCGATTGCTCACCTCCAGCAGCAGCACGGGTGACGGTGGCAGCACCTCTGGAATCTGCAGCACGAAGTCGGCATCGAAGTGCACCCGGCCGTCGTCGTCCACGGGAGCATAAGCCAGATCGACGATCGCGGCATTCGCAGGATCGGCGGGATCGAGCGCGAATCGCGCCACGCCCTGGACCTCGACCACGTTGCCCCAGGGCAGCTCGAGCCGGCGTTCCTGCGCCACATCGAGCGCAACAATCCCAGCCTGCGCCACACCGCCGGACAGCAGCAGGGACGCAAGCACGACGCCGACGAAGCGGCGCGCGGGCACCAAGGCAGCAGTCAGGTGAACGAGGGACATCCCCGGCATGATACCGGCTTGCACAAGGGTTGTTAGTCTTCGAAATCGCGACGCGCGGCACTGAGCTCGGGATCGTCGTGGGCCACGATGTTCTCGACCCGCCGCGCGGCAGCAAGGTATTGCTGCGCATCCGTGCTGTTACGCAGGCTGGGCAGTGCAATGCCACGACCCTCACGCATCAGCACCGCTGCGCGTTGAAAGTCCACGGTGCCCAGCGCCTGACCCGCGGCGGCGACCGCCTGCTCGATGGTCTCGACAAGCAGTTTTTCCGGATCGCGGTCGTCTTCTTCGAGAAACTCGTGCGCATCCACATACAGCTGGCTGCCATGCCAGGCCGCCAGCACGGGCTCATTGATCAGCCGCACCGGCGTGCCGCGCGCGATGCGCGGAAACAGCGCCTCGATGTCTTCGGGGAACATGCGCACGCAGCCGGCACTCACACGCATGCCCACGCCCGGCGGCTTGTTGGTGCCGTGGATCAGGTAGCTGGGCAGTCCCAGCCGGAAGACGTGCCGACCGAGCGGGTTGTCGGGTCCTGGCGGCACGATGCTCGGCAAGGGATCACCCATCTCGGCATGCTCGCGGCGCACCGACGCGGGCGGATACCAGGTCGGGTCGGTGGCCTTGTCGATGACCGTGCTCTGCCCCGTGGGCGTGGCCCGGCCGATGCGACCAATACCGATGGGGTGGGTATAGACCACCTGGCTGCCATCCTCGGCCGGCGGCTCGAAGTAGTACAGGCGCATCTGCGCGTTGTTGACGATGATGCCTTCACGCTCGACAGCCGGCAGGATGAAGCGCGTGGGTAGCACGATCTCCGCACCTTCACCGGGCAGCCAGGGATCGATGCCGGGGTTGGCGGCAACGAGTTCCTCGAAACCAAGGTTATAGGCCCGGGCGATATCGACGAAGGTGTCTTCACTTCGGGTGCGCAGCATCTGCAGCTCGCCCACGATGCGCTGTTCGGGATCATCGAGTACGAATCGCGAGGTCACCAGCGGCGGCTGTTCCACATACACGATCGGCTTGGCCGTCTCCGTGAGCGGCTCGGCTGGTCGATCACCGGAGCGATCGCCAAGCCCGGCGCAGGCACCGAGCATCAGCGCTGCAGTGAGCAGGCTTGCGCGCCGGATCGGCAGGATATGCGACGAGGGGACAGTCAACATGGCGCGAAGTATAGCAGCATCAGGTGCTTACAATGCTACGACGGCATCTGCACCGACTGCCCAGAGTCGCTCACCGGCTGCGGCACGCACATTGTAGCCGCCCGTGAGACTGCCGAAAGCCGGCAGCACCAGGCAGCCCGCACGCTGCCAGAAAACGGGCATGCGCAAGCGATCACCGCGCCTGCCCGCAAGTCTTGTGGCGGGATGCACATGCCCGGCCAGCACGAAGCAGTCAGAGCCGGCCGCCGGCTCGTGACGAAATTCAAGCCCTTGTTCGCGCAGACCTTCGTCGCACCACTCGACCAGCGCGGCGCTGCGGCTGCGCAGCGAAGGACGATCGTGGTTGCCGGCGATCGCGAGCAGTCGCACATCGTCACGCGCTGCACGCCAGCGCGCGAGTGCGTCGAGCAGGCTGGCATCGAGTCCTGCCGGTCCGTGGAACAGGTCGCCAAGCACCAGCACGCGCGTGCATTCATACGCAGTCACAAGCTTGCCGAGTCGTGCCAGGTCATGCTCACTGGGCCCACGTGGCACGGCCACGCCGTGATCGGCGAACACGCCCTCCTTGCCCAGGTGCACGTCGGCGACGATGAGCATGCGCGCAGCCGGCCAGATCACCGCGCGCTCGGCATGCAGCAGCAGTCGCTCACCCCCCAGCTCGACCTCGCAGGCAGCGCGCTCAGGCATGTGCCGCCTTCCGGGCCGTACCTGCATCACGCGCGATCGCATCGGCCTCGCGCTCCAGACGTTCGGCCATCCTGAGCACGCGCGTACGCCAGTCCTCCGAGGACATGACCTGGCTTTGCAGCCGCTCGGCCCATAGCGGAAAGGCCAGTGGCGTCAGTCGGGCCGGCTGCATGTGACAGAGCTTCGCGTCGCGCATCCGCGCAAGGGTGGTGGCCAGACGCTGATACTCGAGCTGGCTTTCGAGCACCTCGCGGCGCGCCTGTTCGAGCAGCAGGTTGTCGCCGTCGTAACGCACGAGTACATCGAACATCAGTCCGCTGGAGGCCTGAATCTGGCGCGTGGTCTTCTGCGCGCCCGGGTAGCCCTGGAACACCAGACCACTGATGCGCGCGATGTCGCGGAACTGCCGGCGCGCAATCTCGGAGGCATTGATGCATGCGAGCAGATCGGCCAGCAGCGTATCGGCGTCGAGCAGCCCCTCGAGGCGGTCGGGCAGTCTGATCGGCGTAGGGCTGAGCAGCTCAAACCCGTAGTCATTGACCGACAACGTGAAGGTTGCCGGTGCATTTTGCATCAGCCGCCAGGCCAAAAGCGTGGCGAGTCCTTCGTGCACCAATCGACCGGCGAACGGATAGATGAACAGGTGGTGACCCTCACGCGTCTCGATGGATTCAAGCAGCAGCTCACCGGTTGCAGGCAGGCGTGACCATCGCACCTGCAGGTCCAGCATCGGGGCAAGCACGGCCAGCTCCGGTTCATGTGCACGGCCCGCTGCGACATCGCCGAGCAGCGCCAGCACGCTGTCGCCCAGCGCCGTGGACAGCGGCATGCGCCCACCCTGCCAGCGCGGCACGATGCGCGTGCGCCCGCGCGCGGCACGCACATAGGCGACCATGTCACGCACGCGTGCAAGCTCGACGATGCGCCCCGTGAACAGAAAGCGATCACCCGGCGACAGGCGCGAGATGAAGCTTTCCTCGATCGTGCCGAGCCGACCGCCGCGCAGCCATCGCACCTGCATCATGGGATCAGAGGCGATGGTGCCGATGCCCATGCGGTGGAAGCGCGCGATGCGCGTATCCTCGACGCGCGCCACACCATCGTCGCCCATGCGCACCTTGTGGAACTGCGGATAGGCTTTCAGCGCGGCGCCGCCGTGCATGACGAAATCCATGATCCACTGCCACTGCGTGCGCTCGAGAGAAGCGAAGGCATGCGTGCGCCGCACTTCATCGAACAGCACATCCGGCACGAAACCATCACCGGTGGCCAGCGTGACGACATGCTGGATCAGTACATCGAGTGACAGGGTCAGCGGGCGCCGCGCCTCGATATTGCCGGCGGCCGCGGCGCGCCTGGCCGCGGCGATCTCGACCAGTTCGAAGGCATGCGTGGGCACACACAGCACCCGACTGACGCCGCCAGGACGATGGCCACTGCGCCCGGCGCGCTGCAGCAGCCGCGCAACGCCCTTGGGACTGCCGACCTGCAACACCTGCTCGACCGGATGGAAGTCCACCCCCAGATCCAGCGACGAGGTACATACGACGCAGCGCAGCTCACCGGCCTGCAGCCGTGCCTCGATGGACTCGCGCAGCGCGCGATCCAGCGAGCCGTGGTGCAAGGCGACGCAGTCGGCCCAGTCCGGCCGCGCGGCGACGATTGCCGCGTGCCACAGCTCGGCCTGCGAGCGCGTGTTGGTGAACATCAGCGTGGCCCGCGCGCCCTCGAGTGCCTCGATCACGGGCGCGAGTTGCGCATCGCCGAGATGGCCGGCCCAGGGAAAGCGTGCAGGATCGTCTGGCAGCAGCGCATCGATGACGACCGGTCGCGGCACCTGTCCCTCGATGAGCTCACCATCGACACCCGGACCCAGCAGCACATCGCGCGCCTGCTCGAGGTTGCCGAGCGTGGCTGACAGGCCCCAGCAACGAAGCCCCGCTGCCTGGGCACGCAGCCGCGCAAGACACAGTTCGAGTTGCACGCCGCGCTTGCCCCCGATCAGTTCATGCCACTCATCGACGATGACCGTGTGCACGCTGGCGAAGCGTTCGGCGGCGCCGCGCGTGGCGAGCATCACCGACAGGCTCTCGGGTGTCGTCACCAGCGCCATCGGCGGCGAACGCCACTGGCGCGCACGCACCGTCTGCGCGGTGTCACCGCTGCGAAGCTCGACGCGCCAGTCCAGGCCCAGCCCGCGCAGTGCCGCCTGCAGGTTGCGTTGTGTGTCGGCGGCCAGCGCGCGCAGCGGCGTAATCCACAGCACACGCAAGCCCGGTGGCAGACCATCGGGATGCGCGGCGGTGAGTGCCTGGACCGGACCCAGCCATGCGGCCAGGGTCTTGCCGCTGCCGGTGGGCGCGTGGATCAGGCCCGAGCGCCCGGCCAGCGAGGCCCGCCATGCCGTGCGCTGGAAAGGCAGGACTTCACGGCCTTCACTGGCGAACCAGCGCTCAATGGCGGCGGCGGTATTCACGGTGCGGACAGCCCTGTCCCTGTTCGAAATTCCCTGTGGTCAGTCTAACCTGATCAGTGCCGCGTCGACCGCGCTCATCAGGCATTGCGCAGTTCGGTCAGCCGGGCGACGTGCGTGATGCGCTGACCGTCGTAGTAGTACTCGAAATGCCCGCCCTGTCGGACCGTCCGGCACGCCTTCGGCTTGAAGGCGGCCAGGCACTGACCGCCCGGGTGGCGGACGCTGTCATAGAGCACGCCCCAGGCGCCGCGTTCGCGCTGATCGCGCCCCCAGACCTGGCTGGCGCGGTAGTCGTCTGCGTCATATAGCTCGGGATGACTGGTCTGCAGCCCACGCAAGTCCAGCCAGTCGGCGTCGACCGCGCCAACGTAAGCACGCATGTGCAGGCGCTGCGGACCCGTGTCCTGCAGCCGCAGGAAGCGCTCGCGGTGGTAGCGGGTTTCACTGATGGCGGTCGCCTGGTCGGCCGCGGCGTAGTAGACGCCGTATTCGCCGGCCGAGAAGCGCGAACCCGCGCGATTCGGATGCGTGAACGCCGCCATGATCACCGAGCTGCCGGGTCCGCTGATGCGATCGTCGGCAGGCACCAGGGCCAGTTCGCCGACCTGGTCAAGCAGCCGCGGATTGGTCAGGGCTTCAACCGCGTGTACGGCCTCAAGATCAGCCGGATCGGCGACCTCCTCGAACAGGTCGATCGGCGGGAAGTGACTCGGAATGATTCGTATCGCCCGGGACCAGCGCTCGCGGCGCGTCGGAATCATCAGCCGCGCCAGCCATCCAGCCATTCACGCACGGCGTACAGGTCGCCCACCCGACCTGCAGCCATGCGTTCGATGGGCGCGCGGCCGCCGAACATCGGCGCGCTGTTGGGCAGATGCGGCCATCGCTGATAGGCCTGCTGGTCGGGCAGCAACAGTCGCAGCGCCTTCCAGATACCCAGGATGTAGGAGACCCGCTCCAGCGTATCGCGCCCCACGCGCGCCGGTGCCTGGCGCTTCCAGTCGTACCAGGAACGCTCGGAGATCCCCAGCATGGCGCACTGCTGCTCACGCGACAGCTGCCACTGGTCGAGGATGTTCAACGCCGTGGCGATCGCACCGCTGACATCGTCAGGAACGCTCAGCGGAGTTGCCGGGGCGCTCGAACGCCGGGCTTGTGGGCTGGCTGATGGCATGGCTGCACCGTCCCTCGGGCGGTCGAACCTGACAGGGTGATTCGGAAGTTCGCCGTCCTCATCAGCCAGAATACTGCAGCACTGCAGTATTCTCAAGTTTTCCTGCAACTCCGCAGTGCCGCCCATACCAAGCGCACTGGCCTGCTCACCGGACTTTATCGCCGTTCTTACCTGGGACGATGGATTGCGCAGAGCTTGTGGCCGTCAGGATCACGCACATAGGCCAGATGCATCGACCCCAGGTTGTTGTGGCGTACACCCGGTGGGTCCTCGATAGATGTTCCGCCGTTCGCAACCGCGGTGTCGTGGAACTCTTTGACTTGCTCCGGCGAGCTGCACTTGAAGGCGATCGTGCCGCCATTCGCAAAGGTCGCCTGTTCGCCGTCGATCGGCTCTGTCACGCAGAAGGTACTGCCGTCGTGACGATAAAACAGCCGGGTGTGGCCGGTCGCAGCCACATTGCGCACTGGCTCTCCCGCCCCCAGGGTTGCGAGCACAGCATCATAGAAAAGTTTTGAGCGCTCGATGTCGTTCGAGCCGATCATTATGTGGTTGAACATGCTTTTTCTCCTTTGCTGCCAACGTGGTGACGGGCTGCCCTGTTGGCGATCATTGCTTCGCATGGGTCTCCATGCCTGGCCCCTGCTGCATGATGCCTGACGATCAGGCGTTCGATCACCTGCCAAGCAGGGCCTTCAGCGCGGTTTCCAGCGCCGGATCTCCGCCCGCCTCGTCGCGGTCGGCCGCAGGCAGGTGCATGTCCATGCGGTATTCCGCACGCGGCGTCCCATCGACGTGGAACAGTGCCTCAATACCGAGGTCCAGCCGCAGGCCCGAGACAGGCAGGTCGACGTTCCAGAGCGCGCCGAGGAGCTTACCCATGTCTGAGCCGACGGTGAGTGCGCCGGCCGCAGCGTCGAGGCCGATGACCAGCCCCTCCCCCATGCTTCCCGTCCACCGCCCTCCGAGAACGGCTACCGGGCCGGGGTAGTGCGGCGAGCGCGGCAGCGCGTACTCGACGAAGCGGCGAGGGACACTCGTGGCCCGCGCGACGGCGGGAATCTCGTGGACCTGGTACGCCTGGGGCTCCGTGACAAAGTGGCCGATGACGGCGCGGGCAACGTCGGTGTTACCCCCGCCGGGTGTGTTGCGCAGGTCGAGGATGATCGCCTCGGTGTCTGCCAGCGCGCGGATGGCCTCATCGAACGCGGCGATCGTGGCGTTGTCGCCCAGCGAATTGTGAAACCGCACAATGCCGACAGTCCGGCTGTCCTCATGGACGCGTCGGATCGAGAGTGGGGGCAAACTGCCAAGCGAACGGCCGAAGCGCGACGTGGGCGGGAGACGGACGGTGTGTTGCTGCCCGCCGGCGTCGAAGACGAGCTCGCGGGGGCCTGGGTCGCCCCGGAAGCCGGCCAGGGCGACGGTCGCGCCGAAGGCGAGCTGGCGGGGCGAGGGATCGGCAACGACCTCCCCGAACGGCTCGCGCGCCACCTCGGCTACCGGCCGAGCGTTGACGGTCAGCAGGATCCAGCCGGGCCGGACGCCAGCGCTGTCGGCGTCCGAGTCGCCTCGAACATCAAGCACCACGAATCTGTCGTCATCGTAGCCGATGGCGAGGTCGGATGCGGACGGGACAATGGCGTAGTCCGTCGAGTCGAGCGGCCCGACAATGAGGTGAGGATCGGCGAACGCCCGGAGTGTCTGGTAGACGACGGCTCGGAACGTGGCGGGGTTGTCAGTTGCACTACCCAGCGTCCGTGCCCGTGCAAAGAGCGCCTCGACGTCGAAATCCGGCCGGTCGAGATAGGCATACTTCGCGCGAAACTCGTCCTCGAACTCCTCCCACGCCGCGAGTGCGTCAAACGAGTCCGACGAGTTTGTATTGTCGTCTCCGACAGCCGCCTCTGGCCCGACGCTGCGGCAGGCCGCGAGGATGGCGAAGCTCACACAGAGGATCAGAAGTCGGACGGCCAACGGGCATCGGGATGCAGCACAACGCCTTGGATAGGCTGCGATCGGCACGGCCACCTCGGCAAGATTCTGCGGAAACTCCGCGGAGACGTTTATGGAATCATTCTCAATTTGATCAATCACGCTCCTGCCCCTCCAGCAACGCCTGTACCTGCGCCAGCGAATCCGCATCCTTCGGCCCCAGGTCCTCGCGCCATCGCCGGATTCTTGGAAACCGCAGCGCCACCCCGGAGCGGTGACGCGCCGAGTGCGCGATGCCCTCAAAGGCCAGCTCGAACACCTGCAGGGGCTCGACCTGTCGCACCGGCCCGAAGCGCTCGAGCGTGTGCTTGCGGATCCACCGATCCAGGCGCACGATTTCCGTATCCGCCAAGCCCGAGTAGGCCTTGGCGACAGGCACGAGGTCTTCGTCCTGCCAGACGGCAAAGGTGTAGTCAGTGTACAGACTGGCGCGGCGGCCGTGACCCGCCTGCGCGTAAATCATCACCGCATCCAGCGTCAACGGTTCGATCTTCCACTTCCACCAGTCGCCGCGCGCGCGCCCGACCTGGTAGGGCGAGTCGTGGCGCTTGAGCATCAGGCCTTCGACACCCAGCTCGCGCGATCGCGCCCGGGCTTCGGTCAAAGACGGCCAGTCGTCGGCATCCAGCAGCGGCGACAGGCCCAGCGCCGGTGGCGCGTCGTCGAGCAACCCTGCGAGGCGCTCGCGCCGTTCCTGCAGCGGTGCGGCGCGCAGGTCGGCACCTGCGAACTCCAGGAGATCGTAGGCCAGCAGCCGCACCGGCACCTCCTCGCGCAGGCGCTTGCCTGGCTTGAGTCGGCCGATGCGCCGTTGCAACGCGGAAAAGGGCAAGGCCTGCCTGTCGCCCGGACGCCATGCCAGCAGTTCGCTGTCAAGCACGCAGCCCTCGGGCAGGGTCTGCAATGCGGCCTGCACTTCCGGATAACGCTCGGTGACGAGTTCCTCGCCGCGCGTCCAGATGAAACACTCGCCGCCGCGGCGGATGCACTGGGCGCGGATGCCGTCCCACTTCCACTCGGCGAGCCAGTCGCCGCGCTGGCCCAGGGCGACCGAAGGATCGGCGTCGGCTTCCAGCGGTGAGGCCAGAAAAAACGGGTAGGGTCGCGAGGGTTCGGCGCGCGCGTCCGCAGCCGCGAGCAGGCCTTCGAACCAGGTGGCCGTGGGTTGCCATCGGCCCATCAGCCGATGCTGCATGGTCGCCTGCGGCACATCGGCGAGGCCCGACAGTGCGCGGGCGACGAGCGCGCGCGATACGCCGACGCGCAGGCCACCGGTTAACAGTTTGGTGACCAGGAAAGCCTGTGCGGGATCCAGTGCACGCCACCAGGCTGTAACAAGCTGTTGGCGCGACTCGGCATCAGCGTCGCGCAGCGACGGCAGGCGCAGTTCAAGCCAGTCGGCCAGCGAGACGCTATCGACCCCGGCGTCGCAGCCGTGTACGTGTTCGGGGGCCGCCGCCATCAGCAGCGCAATCGTCTCGGCAAGATCGCCAACCGCGGCATAGGAATCCTCGACCAGCCAGGCCGGGTAGCCGCAGGCACGCTGCAGCCAGTCGCGCAGCTCGGCTGCGCCGACGAGGCGACGCTGACGCCGCCCGGACAGCACGTACACCGCCCAGGCGGCATCTCGCGGCGGCACGCTGGCGAAGTACGCGCGCATCGCCGCGACTCGGGCAGTCGTCGAATTTGTCGCATCCAGCGTCTCGTAGAGTCGGGCGAAAGCCTTCACGAAGGCTCATGCCTGTCAGTGGAGGCACCCCTCTCGCTGATCGAAGCGCCTGCAGCAGCCGCGTCCGTGCCCGGGTCAATGCTCGCCTCGGCAGCCCCATCCTCGCCAGCAAACAAGGTCTCGAGCGCACCGGCCTCCACGCCCTGTTCGCGCAGGTAGCGCACCAGTGTGTCGCTCTGGCCGTGGGTGGCGAGTACGCGCTCAGCCCCGGTCTCGCGGATCGTGCGCAGCAGGCCGGGCCAGTCGGCGTGATCCGAAAGCACGAAGCCGCGATCGAAGCCACGACGGCGGCGCTGGCCGCGAAGACGCATCCAGCCGGAGCAAAAGCCCGTAGAGGCGCCACGAAAGCGCCGCATCCACGGCGTGCCGGCCGCGCCCGGTGGCGCAATGACCAGCTCGCCTGCCCAGTCACGACGCGTACGCAGATCGACTTGCTCGGTGGGCAGCATCTCGATGCCGGCGCGGCGATAGAGCTTGGTCAAGGGCGTGACGGCACCATGCAGGAACACGCTGCGATCGGTCAGGCCCGCCAGTTCCGCCAGCACGCGCTGGGCCTTGCCAAGCGCATAGCAGAACAGCACGGATGCGCGCCCCTCGGCGCGATTGAGGTCCCACCACTCGAGGATCTCGCGCGCCACGCGCTCGCCCGACGGCCACACGTAAATCGGCAGCGAGAACGTCGCCTCGGTGACGAAAGTATTGCAGGGCACGACCTCGAAAGGCGCACAGGTGGGATCCGGATCGCGCTTGTAGTCGCCGGAGACCACCCAGACCTCGCCGCGGTGCTCGATGCGGATCTGCGCCGAGCCCAGCACATGGCCGGCCGGGTGGAACGACACCTCGACCTCGCCAATGCGCCGGCGCTCACCGTAGGCCAGCGCGTCGATTCTCGAATCGGCGCCCAGCCGGCGCTGCAGCAGGCTCACCCCTGGGCTTGCGGCCAGATAGCTGCGGCTGCCGTGGCGGGCATGGTCGGCGTGGGCATGGGTGATCAGCGCGCGCCCGACGGGGCGCCACGGGTCGATGTAGAAATCCCCGGCGGCACAGTACAGACCGTGGTCGGTGGGCCTGACCAGGGGCTGGCGAGCATCCATGCCCGTCGCCTGCGCCGCCGCCGGCCGGCGGCTACGAGATGTCGCAGGTGGGGTTCAGGCCCTGGCTCTGAGCTTCACGATACAGCTGCATGGCCTGCGGCAGGCGGTTGTTCAGCTGCCGGATCCGCTCGGTACCGGAGGGGTGGGTGGACAGGAAGCTCGGCGGGCCGCCGCGACCGCTGGCCTCGGCCATGTTCTGCCAAAGTTTCACCGAGGCGGCCGGGTTGAAGCCGGCACGTGCCATGTAATCCAGGCCGAGCAGATCAGCCTCGGTTTCCTGGGCGCGGTCGAAGGGCAGCAGCACGCCCACCTGGGCACCCAGGCCCAGCAACGCAGCCGTCTGCTGCGTGCCGCTGGCCGTGCCCAGCACATTGACGGCAAAGCCGGTGGCCTGGTGACGCGAGACGCGTTCGGCGCCGTGACGGGCGGTGACATGGGCGATCTCGTGGCCGATCACGGCGGCCAGCTGGTGCTGGTCCTCGGCAACCCTCGTCATACCCTCGAAGACGCCGATGAAGCCACCAGGCAGGGCAAAGGCGTTGATCGAGTCATCAGCAAACACCGTGACCTCCCAGGTCTGCGGCGCGTGCGGCTCCTGCAGGTGGACGATGATGGCCTCGGTGATGCAGTTGATGCGATTGACCATTGCGCGGTTACGCGACATCGGCATCTCTGCCTGCATCTGCCGGTAGGACTGCTGCCCCATGCGGTTGATTTCGCTGTCGGAAATCAGGATCAGCTGGGAACGCCCGGTCGGTGACGACGCACAGGCCGTGATCAGGGCCGTGGCAGCGGCCAGTAGCAAAATCTTCATGGACATCGCAGCACTCCGCAGATCAGGCATCGCCTTCGATTATAGGGCAGCTTCGCAGGCCAGGGTACGCCAGAGCGCTCTGCTACACTGCCTTCGGGCGCCCTGCCTGCTGGCCAAATCATTGAGACCTGCGAAACAAGGGATGGTTTCAGCGCGAGCCTCCCGGGGCGCATAGCACGATGTTTTCTTCGGAGGCTCGGATATTGGAAGACCGGCGATCCTTTCTCACCCAGCTGATCGACGCCCTGCGCAAGAGCCTGGACGACACCTTCAACGTCTTTGGCACCGATGAGGCGGCCCTTGAGCAGCTCGTCGCCACGGGCGTGACCCAACTGCTGGTCTCGCTGATCCTGATCACGATCTTCGTGACCGCCTACCTGGTGGTGCGAAAGATACTCAGCGCGCTGATCTCGCGCTTCAAGTGGGGTGCTCAACTGCAGGGCCCGCTGGTGATCGGCCTGCGCTACATGTTCTTCCTGCTGACCGCACTGGCCATCATGGCGCAGCTGGGGGTGCAACCCGAGCTGCTGACCGCCGCGGCACGCGCAGCCATCATTGCACTGCTGTTCTACCTTGCCTGGGCGCTGGTCACGCGCGTGCTGCTGACGCTGCTGGAGCGCTACGATCTCGACCGCTCCATCGAGCAGCTGCTGCGCAACGTCGTCTCCGTCGTGATCGTCGCGATCGGCATCGTGACCGTGCTTTCGCAGTTCGGGGTCGACATTCTGGCGGTGGTGGCAGGCCTGGGCATCGTCGGGCTGGCGGTAGGGTTTGCCGCACAGTCCACGTTGTCGAATTTCATTGCCGGCATCACGCTGCTGATCGAGCGGCCGTTCCGGATCGGTGACTGGGTGCGCATCAATGACCAGGAAGGCAAGGTCATGCGCATCGCGCTGCGCACAACCTGGCTGCGCACCCGCGATAACATCTTCACGATGATTCCCAATGACAGCGTGGCATCGGCCGACATCATCAACTACAGCACCGAGGGCCCGGTGCGCATCCGCATTCCCGTGGGTATTGCCTACAAGGAATCCATCAAGGCGGCACGCGCGGCCATCATGCCGGTGCTCGAAGCCCATGAACGGGTGCTGCATGAAGAGGGCATGCAGCCTCGCGTCGTGGCCACGGAACTGGGCGATTCCTCGGTGAACCTGGTGGCGATCTACTGGGTCGCCCCGGAACTCTTCGACGTTCAGCCGGGCATCAGCGCACAATTGCTTGAGGGCATCAAGGAGGCGCTGGATGCCGCGGGGATCGAGATTCCGTTCCCGCACCTGCAGCTGTTCATCGATGACGCCAAGGGGCTGAAGCCGGTGCTGCAACCGCTCTACCCGGTCGAAAAGGCAGAACGCTAGCGCCTCAGGTGGCGGATGCCTGTCACACCTGTATCTGCTGACCGAACATGTACTCGGTCAGATCGGAGCATCAGACCGGCGCCCGATGCTCTATGGTAGTATTTTTGCAGGAAAACCGGTCCGCATGAAGTCAGGACCATGGCCGCAAAGCCGGGTCCTGCCCAGTCCTCTGGAGCATGTATGGCCCAGATACTCTGGTGCTGAGCCACCGCTGTGATTAGAGTCAGGCGAGGCCTGGACCTGCCCGTGGCCGGCGAACCGAGGCAGGCGGTGGAACGGGGCCAGAGCGTGCGCTCGGTGGCCGTTCTGGGCCCCGATTGTCCGGACCTCAAACCCCGCATGCTGGTCGAAGAAGGCGATCAGGTTCGCCTTGGACAGCCACTGTTCGAAGACCGCCAGCTGGAAGGCGTGCGCTTCACCGCACCGGCCGGCGGGCGGGTGCGCGCGATCAACCGCGGACACCGGCGGGTGCTGCTCTCGGTGGTCATCGTTGTGTCGGGAGACGACGCCGAAACTTTCCCGTCGCACAATTCGTCGGGACTCTCCCGCCTGGATCGGGACCGGGTCCAGGAACAACTGCTCGCATCCGGTGAATGGACCGCCATTCGCACCCGGCCGTTCGGCAAGGTGCCTGCAGCGGGCACGCAACCCGACGCGATCTTCGTGCCGACCATCGACACCAATCCGCTCGCAGCCGATCCCGATGTCGTCATAGGAGAACAGCTGCAGGCGTTTCGCGATGGCCTGACAGTGCTCAGCCGGCTCACGGATGGGCCAGTCTGGGTCTGCCGGGCTGCCGGCTCGGAACTGCCCTCGTTTGCCGGAGAGCCGATTCGCGAAGAGTTCTTCAGCGGCCCGCACCCGGCTGGCAATCCTGGTACCCACATCCACTTTCTCTACCCGGTAGACAGGGAACGGATCGCCTGGGTCGTGGGCTATCAGGACGTCATCGCCATCGGCCGCCTGTTCGTCAGCGGCCGTATACATACCGACCGCATCATTGCCCTGGCCGGGCCACAGGTGCGAAACCCACGACTGATCAGGACCCGGGTCGGGGCCTCGCTTGACGATCTTGTTGACGGGGAACTTGCAGCCGGCGAGAACCGGGTGATCTCCGGTTCGGTGCTGCATGGACATCATGCGGATGGCCCGATGGCCTACCTGGGTCGCCTCGCCAACCAGGTCTCGGTGCTTCGGGAAGGTCTGGAGCGCGATCTCCTCGGGTATCTGTCACCCGGCATCAACCGGCACTCGGCGATGAACATCTACCTGTCCCGACTGATGCCGTGGAAACGATTTGCGTTCACGACCACCACCAATGGCAGCGAACGGGCCATGGTCCCGCTCGGACAATACGAGGAGGTCATGCCGCTGGACATACTGGCCACGCCGCTGCTGCGCTCGCTGCTGGTCGGAGACGTCGAGGCCGCCGAAAGCCTCGGCGCGCTGGAGCTGGTGGAGGAGGACCTCGCCCTGTGCACCTACGTCTGTGCCGGGAAATACGAATATGGCCCGATCCTGCGCGACAACCTGAAGCGCATCGAGCAGGAGGGCTGACGTGGGCTTGCGCCGGTTCATCGACGAGAGGATCGCACCGCACTTCGAGAAAGGGGGACGTTTCGAACGCTATTACGTCTTCTACGAGATGTTCGACACGATGCTCTACAGTCCTGCGCGCACTGCGCGTGCCAGCCCCCATGTTCGCGACGGCATCGACCTGAAAAGGGTCATGATGACGGTATGGATGGCGGCCCTGCCGGCACTGCTGTTCGGCATGTACAACACCGGCTACCAGGCCAACCTCCAGATCACCGACTTCGGCTACGACCCGATTCCTGGCTGGCGCACCGATGCTGTCATGACGCTGACCGGCTTCGACCATGCCAGTTTCGCAGCCAATCTGCTGCACGGTGCCGCGTTCTACGTACCCATTTTCATGGTCACCTACCTGGCAGGATTCATCTGGGAGGGACTGTTCGCCTGGATCCGCGGGCATGAGATCAACGAGGGCTTCTTCGTCACCGGAATTCTCTTTACGCTGATCGTGCCACCGACGATCCCGCTGTGGCAGGTGTTCCTGGGGGTCAGCTTTGGCGTCGTGATCGGCAAGGAGGTGTTCGGCGGCACCGGCAAGAACTTCCTGAATCCGGCGCTGGTGGGACGCGCCTTCCTGTTCTTCGCCTATCCTGCGGACATGTCGGGCGATCGGGTCTGGACTGCGGTCGACGGGTTCAGTGGCGCCACACCGCTGGCAATGGGCGCAGCCGGCGAGTTGAACTACGACGCAGGCCTGACCGGTGTGGCCGGGACCTCGGCCGGTGTTGACCTAACGTGGATGCACACGGCGCTGGGCGGCATACAGGGTTCGATCGGTGAGACCTCGACGCTGGTCATCGCGCTGGGGGCGCTGGTGCTGCTGGCAACCAGGATCGCTTCCTGGCGGATCATGCTGAGCATGCTGCTGGGCATGATCTTCATGGCCCTGGTCTTCAACACGATCGGCAGCGATACCAATCCGATGTTCGCAATGCCGTGGTACTGGCACCTCACGCTAGGGGGGTTCGCGTTCGGCCTGGTATTCATGGCCACAGATCCGGTGTCTGCGTCGATGACCAACGCCGGGAAGTGGATTTTCGGGATTCTGATCGGCGTGATGGTCGTGCTGATCCGGGTGGTCAATCCGGCCTTTCCGGAAGGGGTGATGCTGGCGATCCTCTTCGGTAACCTGTGTGCACCACTGATTGATTATTTTGTGGTGCAGGCCAACATCCGCAGGCGCATGCGCCGCAGGAGGGCATAGGCATGGCCAGCCGGGATTCAATCGCCAACACGCTGCGCGTCTCCTTCATGGTGTGCCTCGTGTGCGCCATCGTGGTATCGACGGCGGCTGTGAGTCTTCGTGAGGCCCAGCAGCAAAACCGCCTCCAGTTCCGGCAGACCAATATCCTGCAGGTGGCGGGGATCTATGAGCCCGGCATGGACCTGAGCGCGGCGTTCGAGCGCGTCGAGCGACGCTTCGTCGAGTTCGAATCCGGCAACTACGTCGATATGCCCGACGACTATGACCCGGTGCGGGCTGCCCGCGATCCGGAAATGGGTCGGACACTGGAACGCGACCCTGCAGGTATCCGTCGCCAGCCAAAAGTCGGTGAGGTTTTCCTGGTCCGCGACGAAGCCGATGAAGTCAGCCGGATCATCCTCCCGGTGCATGGCTACGGACTGTGGTCGACGATGTACGGGTTCCTGGCCCTGGAGCCGGATGCCAACACCGTGGCCGGCATCAGCTTTTACGAACATGGCGAGACCCCGGGACTGGGCGGCGACATCGAGAAGCCGCGCTGGCAGCAGCTGTGGGAAGGCAAGCGCCTTTACGATGAGGATGGCGAGGTCGCGATCCGCGTCGTCAAGGGCGCGGTTCCGGAGGATGCGCCGAACCGGGAGCATCGGGTGGATGGACTGACCGGCGCAACAATCACCAGCGAAGGCGTAAGCCAGCTGGTGCGGTTCTGGGTGGGTGAGCGCGCTTTCGGGCCCTATCTCGACCGGGTACGTAAGGAAAATCAGCCTGACGGAAATTCTGATGGGTAGCGTGTTGAAGCGCAGCGCGGACAAGGAGTGATCATGGCAACAGCCAAGCTGAAAGGCGTACTGTTCAACCCGATCTTCAACAACAACCCTATCGCGTTGCAGATCCTGGGCATCTGCTCGGCGCTGGCAATCACCACGACGCTCGAAAACACCGTGACGATGTGTCTGGCGGTGATTTTCGTGCTGACTTTTTCCAATTTCTTCGTCAGCCTGATCCGCAGCCATATACCGACCAACGTACGAATCATCGTACAGATGACCATCATTACCTCGCTGGTCATCGTGGTCGACCAGGTGCTGCAGGCCTACGCCTATGAGATCAGCCGACAGCTGTCGGTATTCGTCGGACTGATCATCACGAACTGCATCATCCTCGGCCGGGCCGAGGCCTATGCCATGAACAACTCGCCCGTGGCGTCAGCCGTCGATGGTTTCGGCAATGCCCTGGGGTATTCCATCGTGCTGCTGTTCGTCGGCGCCTCGCGCGAGCTGTTCGGCTCCGGAACCCTGGCAGGCATAGAGATTCTGCGGCCGGTGGCCGAAGGGGGGTGGTACGAGCCCAATGGCATGATGCTGCTGCCGCCCAGCGCGTTTCTGCTGATCGGTGGCTTCATCTGGCTGCTGCGCGCGTGGAAACCCGAACAGATTGAAGAAACGCCCTTCAGGATTGCGCCCAACTCGCGTCCGGCCCGAGCCTACTGAGAATGTTCGAGGAGTACCTCAACCTGTTCATACGCGCCGTGTTCGTCGAGAACATGGCGCTGGCCTTCTTTCTGGGCATGTGCACGTTCCTGGCCATCTCCAAGAAGGTTCAGACCTCACTGGGCCTGGGAATCGCGGTCATCGTGGTGCTGACAATCACGGTGCCGGTCAATAATCTCATTCTGCACAACCTGCTCGATGAGGGCTCCCTGGCCTGGACCGGCATTCCGGCGCTGGAGGTCATGGACCTGCGTTTTCTCGGGCTGCTGTGCTACATCGGCGTGATCGCCGCGCTGGTTCAGATCCTGGAAATGACGCTGGATCGTTACGTGCCCGCCTTGTACAACGCCCTGGGCATATTCCTGCCGCTGATCACCGTGAACTGCGCCATCCTCGGCGCCAGCCTGTTCATGGTCGAACGACACTACGATTTCGGTGAGAGTGTCGTATTCGGCTTCGGCGCAGGCTTCGGCTGGGCGCTGGCCATCGTGCTGCTGGCAGCAATCCGCGAGAAACTCAAGTACAGCGATATTCCTGCGCCGCTCCAGGGCCTTGGCATCACATTCATCATCGTCGGCTTGATGTCGCTGGGCTTCATGTCTTTCGCCGGCGTCCAGCTCTAGGCGTATCGACCATGCTGTTCGAAATCCTCTTCGGGGTGACAACGTTCACGGTGGTGGTGCTGGTGCTGGTCATGGTGATTCTCGCGGCGCGATCGCAGCTGGTCACCACCGGCGAAGTGCACATTGATATCAATGATGACGCCGACAAACGCATCACCACCAGTGGCGGCGGCAAGCTGCTTGGCACCCTGGCATCCGAGGGGATTTTCCTGTCATCGGCCTGCGGCGGCGGTGGCACCTGTGGCCAGTGCCGCTGCCAGGTGCTGGAAGGCGGCGGAGATATTCTGCCTACAGAAGCAGACCACTTCACCCGCACCGAGATCCGCGAGGGCTATCGCCTTTCCTGCCAGGTATCGGTCAAACAGGATCTCAAGATCAAGGTACCGCCGGAGAGTTTCGATGTCGAGAAGTGGGAGTGCGAAGTCACCTCGAACGAAAACGTCGCGACTTTCATCAAGGAACTCATAGTCAAGCTGCCCGAAGGGGAAAACGTCGCTTTCCGCGCTGGCGGTTTCATGCAGATGGAGGTGCCGCCGTTTCAGGTGCGGTTCAAGGATTTCGACGTACCGGACGAATTCCGCGAGGACTGGGAAAACCAGGGGCTGTTCGAACTGGAGGCCAGCAGCGACGAAGAAGTGATTCGTGCCTACTCAATGGCGAATTATCCCGAGGAGCGCGGCAAATTGATTTTCAATGTCCGCATCGCCACACCGCCACCAGACAGCGGCCTGCCGCCGGGCCTGGTGTCATCCTATGCTTTCGGACTCAAGCCCGGTGACAAGTGCAGGGTGTTCGGTCCGTTCGGGGACTTTTTCGCCAAGGATACCGACGCCGAGATGATTTTCATCGGCGGTGGCGCGGGTATGGCGCCGATGCGCTCACACATCTTCGATCAACTGCTGCGCCTGAAGTCGAAACGCAAGATTACGTTCTGGTATGGCGCGCGTTCCTATCGGGAAGCGTTCTATATCGAGGACTTCGACAAGCTGGCCGAGGACCACGATAACTTCAGCTGGCATCTTGCGCTCTCCGATCCGCTGCCGGAGGACGACTGGGAAGGCCTCACCGGGTTCATCCACAAGGTGCTGTATGACAACTACCTGAAGGATCACCCGGCACCCGAAGACTGCGAGTACTACATCTGTGGTCCGCCGATGATGCTCTCGGCCTGCCGGGAGATGCTCTGGAATCTTGGTGTGGAACCGGAGAACATCCTGTTCGACGATTTCGGCGGCTGAGCGCCCCATGCGCCGGCATTGGCAATACTTCTGGCTGGCCGCGCTGGGATGGCTGTTGGTCAGCGGCTGCGATGGCCCGCCACAGGTGCATTCGCTGTCCGGCTACACCATGGGGACCGAGTGGTCGGTGCGGCTCGTCGCACGCCCGGGTGCAGGCGAACTCGGCGGGGTGCGACAGGAAATCGACGCGGCCCTGGAGACGGTCAACGCGCAGATGAGCACCTATCGCGAGAGTTCCGATATCTCGCGGTTCAATCGCCTGTCGCCGGGCGAGAGGATCGAGCTGCCGGCGGAGTTTGGCAAGGTGCTCCTGGCTGCCCTGGAAATGGCTGATGCCACCGACGGTGCATACGATCCCACCGTCGGGCCGCTGGTCAATCTCTGGGGCTTCGGCCCGGATGGCCGGCGTACGCGGGCGCCAGCCGAGGAAGAAATTGATGCCGCACGAAGTCGTGTGGGCTGGCAGCAGCTCGAGGTGATTACGCGCGAGGGCACCATCGAGCTGGTCCAGCCGGGCGGGGTGTATCTGGATCTGTCATCGATTGCCAAGGGATTTGCAGTTGACCTGATCGCCGAACGACTGGATGCGCTCGGTTTCGACGCCTATCTGATTGATATCGGCGGGGACATGCGGATGCGTGGACACAGACCGGATGGCCGGGGCTGGCGCATCGGCATCGAGCGTCCGGTGCCGGAGATGCGCGCCGTGCACAGCGTCATCGCGCCCGGGGACAGGGCTGTGGCCACATCCGGCAGTTACCGCAACTTCTATATCGACGACGCGAAGGAGCGCTCGCATACGATCGATCCGCGCAGCGGCCACCCTGTGCCCCCGGAGCTGCTCTCCGTGACCGTGCTGGATGACAGCGCGATGGTCGCTGACGCGCTGGCCACTGCGATCATGGTGCTGGGTCCGCAGGACGGCTATGCATTTGCGCGGGCACGCGAACTGCCGGTACTGTTGATGGTCCTAGAAGATGACATGATCAACGAGCGGATGACGCCTGCGTTCGCACCGTTCCTGGCCGAGGAGCCCCGCTGATGCTGCCCACTGTGCTGGTCGCCATTGTGGTGTTCGGTGTGCTGTTCGCCGCGATGGCGATCGGCGTGATCGTGTCGAACAAGCCCGTAAAAGGGTCGTGTGGCGGTCTCGGGGCCAGCGGCCTCGACGCCGACTGCAAGATCTGCGGGGGTGATCCGGTGCGTTGCGACGAGCAGGCAAGCGACTCAGCCAGGCCGCGCTGACAGCCCATGCGATTCGCCGGCATGGAACTGATCGCCATCGTCTCGGCACTGGCGCTGCTTGAGTACCTGTACTTCGGCTACCAGGTGGGCAGAGCCCGCCTGCGCTACGGTGTCCCGGCACCGAAAACCACCGGGCACCCGGAATTCGAACGCTACTTCCGCGTGCAGCAGAACACGCTCGAGCAGCTCGTGGTGTTCCTGCCGGCGGTGTGGATGGCCGGCTGGTATGCCGATGTGAATGCCGCGGCCATCCTGGGGCTGGGGTTCGTGCTGGGCCGGGCGATGTATTACGTTGCCTATGTGCGCGATCCGAAAAGTCGCGGCGCCGGTTTCGCGCTGAGTCTGGCGGCCAACGCGGTACTTGTCATCACCGCCCTGGTCGGGGCGCTGGCCTCACTGCTGCCGATCTGAAGTGCCCGCAGCCAGTAGCTGAACTACCGCCTGCCCGACAGCCTCAGCGGGTCAGCCGGTCGCGCAACGCGCTGGCGGCCAGCGCATCCACGGCCTGCTGCCACAGGGCGGCAGCCCGATGGGCCAGGCGCTCGGGCAGCTTTCGCTTGATGCGGTAGTGCACCAGCAGCAGCTCGTGTTCACGCGCCGCTTTCATCAGGTAGTCGTCGCTGGTGCCGATCTCGTCGATCAACTTGAGCTCCAGTGCGCGGGTGCCGTACCAGGCCTCGCCGGTGGCCACGGCTTCGACGTCGAGCAACTCGCGATGGCGCGAGACTTCGTCCTTGAACAGCCGGTGGACCTCTTCGATGTCCTCGCGCAGCTTTTCACGCCCTTCTTCGGTGTTCTCGCCGAACAGTGTCAGCGTACGCTTGTAGCGCCCGGCCGTGACCTGCTCGAAATCCACGCCGCGGCGTTCCAGCCAGCGATGAAAATTGGGCAGCTGTGCGATCACACCGATGGAGCCGAGGATCGCGAACGGGGCTGCGATGATGCGATCGGCCACGGAAGCCATCAGGTAGCCACCGCTGGCCGCCACCTTGTCCACGGCCACCGTCAGATCGATTCCGGCGGCCTTGAGGCGCGCGAGCTGCGAGGCGGCAAGACCATGCTCGTGGACGGTGCCTCCGGCATTTTCCAGGCGCAGCAACACACGGTCCCCTTCGCCTGCCGCACCCAGCACGGCGGAGACCTCCTCGCGCAGGCTCGCGGTGGCCGTGGCCCGCAGGTCGCCACGAAAGTCGAGCACGAATATCCGCGGGCCCGTGGAACCCGCCTTGCGCCTGGCCTTCTCCTCGGCGCGGCGGGCCTTGTTCACCTTTTTCCATTCCTGCTTGCCCGAGGCCACGCGTCGGATCGCCATCGCCATATGTTCATAGCGATCGTTGAGTCGCTCGACGGTGAGTTCAGGCTCGGAGTGCTGACGGCGGGCCATGCCGATGATCAGGCCGGAGACGACGAGCACGGCCGCTGTCAGCGTCAGGATCTTGGCCAGGAACAGGCCGTAGTCGGCAAGGATTTCGGTCATGGGGTGTGCAGCCTGCCTCAGCGCGCGTCGGCGGCCGCGGCCAGGCCGACGTTGTTGTGCTCGAATACCCGGTCGGCGCGGTAGCTCGAACGCACCAGCGGGCCCGAGACAACCTCCATGAAACCACGCGCAAGGCCCCACTGCCGATACAGTGCGAACTGCTCCGGCGTGACAAAGCGTTCAACCGGCAGGTGGTTGGCGGTCGGGCGCAGGTACTGGCCGAAAGTGACGATATCCACAGATGCCGCACGCAGGTCGTCCATCGTGGCGGCAATCTCCTCGTCGGTCTCGCCCAGGCCCACCATCAGGCTGGTCTTGGTCAGCACCTCCGGGCGATGGCGCTTGGCATGGGCAAGTACGTCCAGGGTCTGGTCATAGCCGGCCCGGGGATCGCGCACCGGGTGGGTGAGTCGGCGCACGGTCTCGATGTTCTGGGCGAACACCTGCAGCCCGGAGTCGACCACGGTTTCCACGCAATCGTGGCGCCCGGCGAAGTCGGGGGTCAGGGCCTCGACGGCGGTCTCGGGATTGCGCGCCTTGATGGCACGCACGCAGCGTGCGTAGTGGGCGGCACCCCCGTCGGGCAGATCGTCGCGATCCACAGAAGTCAGCACCACGTATTTCAGTCGCATCAGCTCGACCGAGCGCGCCGCGTGCTCGGGCTCATCGGTATCGAGCCAGCCGCGGGGGTTACCGGTATCCACAGCGCAGAACTGGCAGGCGCGGGTGCACACCGCGCCCATCAGCATCAGCGTGGCCGTGCCGTTGTTCCAGCATTCACCGATGTTCGGGCACATGGATTCTTCGCAGACCGTGGCCAGGCGGTGTTCGCGCACGATATCGGAGACCTCGCGAAACACCCGACCCGAGGGCATCGGTGCACGCAGCCACGAAGGTTTGCGACCCCGCACCACGGGTTCGCGGTCGGCACGCTGCTTGACACCGTTCTTGATGGCCGTGTGGCCCTGCTCGGTGCGAAACTTGCTGCCGCTGACGATGACCGGGATGCCGCGAAACTCCGCCACGATGGAAATATCCTTGCGTGTCTGGTCGAAGCAATCATTGTCTCATGTACAGGGGCAGGCGCCCAAGCGCGCATCCGGATCACCGCCCGAGGGCACAAAAAAATCCCGGCACGAGGCCGGGATCAAGTCAGGGGGATTGCACACTCAGGAGGATCAATAATTCGGTGTCGGGGTCAGCTCTTTTTAGTGCAGCCGGGACCAGTCGATCAGCTTCACCTGGCCCACCTCGCAAGCCAGGTTGCGCGCCAGCAGGCGTTCGATGTCGCGGGGATCCACCGCCGGCGTGACCGGCTGGTTCACTTCCACGACGCCGCTGTACTCGCGAACCCGACGCCGTCCGGCGGTGTCGGCTAGCAGGAACTGCGTGTAGTACTTTGCGCTCACAGTCCAAGAGTATTCCCGCCCGGTTCCATCCTGCCGTGAGCCATTACACAGTTTCGGCAGACCGACACGCGCCGCGCGCCTGCTATGCTTGAGACCCCTGTGCAACGATGTTTCTGAACCATGCGTTACCTGCCCCTTTGCCTGCTGCTGCTCTGCCCCCTCGCCGGTCCGGCGGCCCTGGCCGCCGACCAGGTTCGCGAGTCCCTGTTCGTCGGCGCCGAAACCGCGCGCACCAGTGCCCAGGCCGCACGCGCCGCGCTGCTCGCCCCTGAGAGCTTCGATGCAGGTGAGACTGCGCTTGCGCGCGCACGTGCCAGCTTCGAGCGCGGCCGCGCACTCGAGCGCATCCGTCGTGACCTGGACACCGCGGAGCAGGCCTTTGCACGCGCAGCCAGGCGGGCGGCCCCTGCCGAAACGTTCCTGGCAGGGGCGCTGGCAGCACGCGAGGCGGCACTGGCCAGCTCGGCCGACCGGCTCTATGCGTCAGCCTGGGAGGCTGCCGAGCGGCGGCTCAACGACGCCGCCGTGGCCCTGGAACAGGACAACCAGACGCGTGCCCGTACGCAGGCCGACGAGGCTGAGCAGGCCTATCGCGATGTCGAGTTGCAGGCCATCGAGGGGCGCCTGCTCAGCCGCGCTCGTGCCCAGATCGCCGAGGCACAGGCAGCGCGCGTGGATCGGCATGCCCCGCAGACGCTCGAACGCGCGCGGGGCCTGTTGCTGCGGGCCGAGACGATGCTGCGTGAAGACCGCTATGCGGCCGATGAGGCAGGCGATCTGGCAGAGCGCGCCGCGGCAACCGCCCGGCATGCGCGTTTCCTGGCCGATAGCGTGCAGGCTACCCGCGCCCGCGGCGGCAGCGTCGAGCAGGCCCTGCTCGATGTCGAGGCGCCGCTGCGTGCCGCCGCGCGTGAGGCCGACATCGACGGCGCGCAGACTGCGCGGCCGAGCGAGCTTGGCGAAGCCCTGGTGGAACGGCTGCGTTCGCGCGAGCGCCAGCTGCAGGAGGCGCAGGCCGCCCTGGAGTTTGCCAACCAGCGCCTGCTCGCGATGGATGAGGAACTGCGCGAACTCGACGGACAACTGGGCGGCGTGGCGCGTGAGCGCTCGGCGCTGATGATGGAACTCGAGGCACAGGCCCAGGTACGCGGACAGTTCGCCCGCCTGGAAGGCCTGTTCACGCGAGACGAAGCCCAGGTGCTGCGGGAAGGCGAGCGCGTGATCATCCGCCTCACGGGACTGGTGTTCCCTACCAACTCCTCGACCATTCCACGTGAATCCCGCGCGCTGCTGGCCAAGCTCGCCGAGGCTGCCAATATTTTCCCGCAGGCGCGCTTCACGATCGAGGGACACACCGACTCGCGCGGCAGTGCTCAGCTCAATCTCGGACTTTCTCAGGATCGCGCCGATGCCGTGCTCCGGCACCTGGTCACCGAGGAGGGCATTGCCGATTTCCGATTGCGCGCGGTCGGCCTGGGCTCGAGCCGGCCGATCGCCAGCAACGACACTGACGACGGTCGCGCCCGGAACCGTCGCATCGATGTGACGTTCTCGGCGGCTACGCCGCCCTGAGCAGCCGACGCGCCAGCGCCAGCATGTCCTCGACATGCAGATCGGGGGGTGGATGCTGACCGGGCCACGGCTCGGCCCGACGATTCAGCCACGCGGTGTGCATGCCGGCCTGTGACGCCCCCACGACGTCGCACAGTGGATCATCGCCGATATGCAGGATCTCGGCGGCCGGGCGGGCGGTCACAGCCTCGACTGCCGCGAACATGCGCTGATCGGGCTTGGCTGCCCCCACGTCTCTCGCCGCTACGTAGTGATCGAAATAGCGGGCCAGTCCGACGCGCTCGAGATCGGCGGTGCCGTTGGTCAACGCCACCAGTGTGTAGCGGCGGTGCAGCGACTCCAGGGCCGGCAGCACATCAGCGTGCAGCGAGACACGGTTGCGGGCGGCGCAGAACACCTCGAAGGCCTCACCGGCGCGGCTGGTGGCATAGCCGCAGTCCTCGAGCATGTGTTCGAGTGTGCGCGTGCGCAACCAGCTGAGGTCATGGGCAAGCTCCGGGTGCGCATCGACCAGCCGCTGGCGCAGCGCCAGGGCCGCGTGCGGCGAGTAGCGATCGACAACGCGCGGGCAATGACGTTTCAGCCAGGCGCGCAGCTCGCGCTCGGCTGCGATGATGACCGGCGTGATGTCCCAAAGGGTGTCGTCGAGATCCAGCGACAGAACGGTGGCGTTCGCGGGGTCGCGCTGTGGAGACGGGTTCGTGGCCATCACCCTAGTCTAGCCTAGCCGCGCGACACAGTGACTGGCGTCACGACCGGATCCCGGACTCAGGCGGCGTCGCTCTCCGCGCGCTTGCCGACGCGAAACGACCCGGTGGTGACGGCGGCATACGACTCGCGGAAAACCACACGGTTGCGTCCGTCTTCCTTGGCCTGGTAGAGCGCCTCGTCGGCCATCTGCACGACACCGGCCAGACTGCGCTGGTGATCGGGCGTGGCCAGCGCCACGCCGATGCTCACGGTGACGACATTGGCGACCGGCGAGCCCTCGTGGGGCACGCCAAGGGCTGCGACTTCGCGTCGCAGTCGCTCGGGCAGGGCTTCGGCATAGTCACGTGGCGGATCATAGAGCACCAGCACGAACTCCTCGCCCCCATAGCGCGCGCACAGGTCGAAGGGTCGCTGGGCAGCCGCGTTCAGCGTGGACGCCACGCGCTTGAGACAGTCATCGCCGGCCTGGTGACCGTACAGGTCGTTGTAGACCTTGAAATAGTCGATATCGATCAGGATGACCTGGACAGGGCAGCGGTCGCGACGGGCCTGGCGCCAGATGCGCGTGACCTGGTCATCGAACAGGCGCCGGTTGTACAGACCGGTAAGGCCATCGCGCTGGGCCAGTTCGTAGAGCAGCTGGGATTCCAGGTAGCTGGTACGCAGTGCGTGCTCAACGGTGTAGGCGCCGATGCCACCGGCCGCGCAGGCAGCACACAGCAGCGCGGCCTGGTAGAACAGCAACGGACCCGGCAGGCCCAGCAAGCCGCCCATCACCACGTAGCCCACCGCCACCAGCGTGCTGACCAGCAGCGAGGTGTGGAACAGCAGGCCGACGAACAGATAGACATACAGCACGAACAGCACGAGCGAGGCGAAAATATGCGTAGCGCCGGCGATACCCGCGGTGACCGCTCCGTAGCTGAGTACCCCACCGAACACCAGGGAAACGGCACCAATCAGCCACTGGTGATAGCGCCGCAGATCGGGATGCAGCATGACCAGCAGGCCGAACACCAGCACCGGCAGCATGATGCCGAGGCGCAGAGGGTTGATGCTCTCGGGCACGGCCTCGCCGCTGCCGACCATGTCCAGGCCAATGACCGAAAGCAACATGACCAGCGCGATGCAGGCGGCCACCCGCACACGGCGGATATTGAAGTTGAGGTAGTACTCGCGAAAGTCCTTTTCCAGCGCCGCCACGAACCGAAGCGCCGGAAAGCCGGCCGCCAGCTGCTGGCCGAACGCCGATCCATGCGCATCTCGCTTGAGGGACGGAAACAGCATCGTGACCTATCTGCCCCATGGACCGGGCGACCGCGTACGGCGACAGGGCCGCCGCGCGGGCAGCCCACCTGTCAGGCAGAGTAGCCACCTGATGGCCTGTACAACTACTACACCGGTCACGTTTTATGACGCCTGGAGGCCAGGCAGGAGGCTCGGGCAGCCCGTCGGGTGGCGGAGCGCGACAGCCCGTCGAGCGGCGGCCGGGCCGGGCCAGCCCGTCAGGCCTGGCCGCTGGGCTCGACGACCTCCTGCTGCATCTGTCGGATACGCCGGGCCACGTGGTCAGGGGTCTTGGTGTTGCGGGCGATCAGCGAGTAGAAGGCCGGCACCACGAACAGGGTCAGCACCATCGACACCAGCACACCGGAGAAGATGACGATGCCCAGCGGCGAGCGACTTTCGGTGCCGGCACCGCTGCCGACAATCAGGGGAATGGCGCCAAAGGCCGTACACATGCTCGTCATGATGACCGGCCGCAGGCGCACGCCGGCCGCCTCGACGATGGCGTCGACGAATTCCATGCCGCGATCGCGCAGCTGGTTGGCGAACTCGACGATGAGCACGCCGTTCTTTGCCGCCAGGCCCACCAGCATCACCGCACCGATCTGCGAGAACACGTTGATCGTGCCGCCGGCCAGCCACAGCCCCAGCAGCCCGCCGGTCAATGCCAGCGGCACCGTGGTCATTATTACCAGCGGGTGGCGGAAACTTTCGAACTGCGCGGCGAGCACCAGGAAAACGATGACCAGGGCCAGTACGAAAGTCGTGTACAGAGACTGACCGGACTCCTTGAACTCACGCGAGACACCGCTATAGGACAGCACGGCCGAGGGTGGCAACTCCTCAGCCACGACGCGCTCGATAAACGCCAGTGCATCACCAAGCGGATAACCATCGGCCAGGCCCGCATTGATAGAGATCGAGCGCAAGCGGTCAACGCGATTCAGCCTCGAGGCGCCTGCCATCTCCTCGATGGTCACGAGATTCGACAGGGGCACGAGTTCACCGCTGCCAGACGATCGGACATAGAGATTGAACAGGTCGGTGGGGGTTGCGCGATCCTCTTCGCGGGCCTGGACGATCACGTTGTATTCCTGGCCACCCCGCGTGAACGTGGTCACCACGCGTGAACCCAGCGCGGTCTCCAGTGTCCTGCCCACGCTTGACAGCGACACGCCGAGATCCGCGGCGCGGTTCCGGTCGATGGACACGCGGATCTGCGGCTTGGTCTCCTGGTAGTCCGACTGCGGTGCGATGATCCCCGGGTTTTCCTCGATGCGCGCCAGCACCAGGTCCCGCCACTGCGATATCTCCTCGTAGCTGGGACCGCCGAGTACGAAACTCACTGGCCGCGAGGCACCGCGCACGCCGAGACTTTGCGGCGTGAATACCCGCACCTGGACGCCCGGCAGGTCCGCAAGCTCCGCTGACAGCTCGTCGGCGATCTCGCGGGCGCTGCGATCGCGCTCGTTCCAGTGCTCGAGCAGCAACCATGCAAAGGAATTATTGACATCGGCACCGCCCCACCCGGCAGGCACACGCGCCAGCATCCGCCGCACTTCACCGGTCTCGACATAGCGCAAGACGATGTCTTCCATGCGGCGGGTATAGGCATCGGTATACTCGAAGCTCGCGCCCTCAGGGGCTTCCAGCCTGAGGATCATCATGCCGCGATCTTCATCGGGCGCGTACTCGGAGGGCAGCGCCGCCAGCAACCCCGCCGCGATGATGGCGGTGCCCAGCGCACCGGCCGCCACGACCCAGGGGGCATTCACAACGCGACGCAGGATACGCTTGTAGCCTTCCGCCATGCGGCGGAAGGCAGCATCGACGTGATGGGTAAACCCACTGCGCACGCGGCTGCGCGAGAACAGCTTCGAACACAGCATGGGCACCAGCGTCAGCGCCACGAGGCTGGAGAAAATCACCGCAGCAGCCAGCGCCAGGCCGAACTCGCCGAACAGCCGGCCGACGTTGCCTTCCATGAACGACAGCGGCACGAACACCGCCACAAGCACCAGCGTGGTGGCAATCACCGCAAAACCGATCTCGCGACTGCCGTCCAGTGCGGCAAGCAGTGCCGGCTGACCGCCCTCGATACGCCGGTAGATGTTCTCGAGCACGACGATGGTGTCGTCGACGACGAGCCCGATCGCAAGCACCAGCCCGAGCAGCGTCAGCACATTGATCGAGAACCCCAGCGCAAACAGCACGATGAAGGTGGCAATCAGGGACACCGGGATGACCAGCGCGGGAATCAGCACGGCTCGCACATTCCCCAGGAACAGGTAGATGACGACCAGCACCAGCGTCAGGGCGAAAAATATCGCCTTGAAGACTTCCTTGCGGGATTCATTGATGAAAATGGCACTGTCATTATTGACATCGATGATCATGCCTTCGGGCAGCGTCGGGCGCATCTGCTCCATGACTTCGCGCACGCGCGCGGAGATCTCGACGGTATTGGCCTTGGACTGCTGGATGATGCCCATGCTGATGCCGGGCACACCGTTGCTGCGCGAGGTGCTGCGAAAATCCTCCGCATCCAGTGCCACGTCTGCGACTTCTCCGAGGCGCACGAGGAAACCGTCCTGGCCGCGCCCTACGACCAGCGCGCGGAAATCCTGCTCGGATTCCAGTCCTGTGCGGGTGCGCAGCGTGAACTCGCGCTCCAGCGACTCGATGCGACCGGCAGGCAGTTCGACATTTTCCTGGCGCAGCGCCTGCTCGACATCCTCGACTGTCAGCCCACGCGCGGCCAGTGCCCGGCGGTTCAGCCAGATTCGCATCGCATAGCGCCGGGCACCGCCAAGACGGATCTGGGCGACACCGTCGACCACGGAGAGGCGATCGACAATGACGCGCTCGGCGTAGTCGGTCAGCTCCAGTACGTTCATCCGATCACTGGACAGGTTCAGCCACATGATCGGATCAGCTTCGCTGTCCTGCTTGGCGATCTGCGGCGCATCGACCTCGTCAGGCAACCGGCCCACGACACGGCTGACGCGATCGCGGATATCGTTGGCCGCCGCGTCGATATCGCGCGACATGTTGAATTCGATCGTGACGCTGGAGCGCTCGTCACGACTTGAGGAGTTGATGCTGCGCACGCCATCGATGCCCGCCACCGCATCCTCGATGATCTGGGTCACACGGGTCTCGATGATCGCCGCCGAGGCGCCCCGGTAGTTGGTCGTAATCGACACGATGGGCGAATCGATATCGGGGTACTCGCGCACGGCGAGGCGTTCAAAAGACATCACCCCGAGAATCACGAGCAGCAGACTCAGCACCATCGCAAATACGGGGCGCTTGATCGACAGCTCCGAGATGATCACGGCGCCATGGCCTCGTCACCCGGTACCGAGGCCGCAGCCAGGGCGCGTACGGGACTGCCGGGACGCACCTTCTGCGTGCCCTCCACGACGATCTGCTCACCCGCATCCAGGCCCTGTGTGACCTCGACCACGCCAACACCACGACGACCCGTGATGACCTCGCGTCGCTCGGCGACGCCGTCACTGATCACGAACACGAACTGCCGGTTCTGCACCGGCACGAGCGCAGCCTCCGGGATAACAGCGGCCTGGCGCTCCTGCTGGGCGAGCTGCACGCTCAGGAACATGCCCGGCCGCAGGCGGCCGTCGGGATTGGGGACGGCTGCGCGCACCGTCACAGAGCGGGTGATCGGGTCGACGCGGCTGTCGATGCTCTCCACCACGCCGGTGAAGGGCTGCTCCGGGAACGCCACACTCTCCGCACTGATCGAAGCGCCCATCTCGATCCCGGACAGAAACGCCTCCGGCACTGAAAAATCCAGCTTGATGATGCGTGTGTCGTCCAGGGTGGTGATCGGGTCATTGGGCCCCACCAGGCTGCCGACGCTGATGCGCCGCAGGCCGACACGACCGGCAAACGGCGCGCGGATCTGGAAGTCAGCCAGCCGCGCCTCGGCGGCTGCCACCCGAGCGGTGTCGGCCTTCATGCGCGACTCGAGCTCCTGGAGCTGCGACTGCGACACGACACGCTGGTCGAACAGCGATCTGGCGCGCTCGAACTGATTGCGGCTTTCCACCAGGTTGGCATTGGCCTCGGCAAGCGCTGCACGCTGCTCGTTGGCCTCGAGCTCCACCATCACGGTACCGGCCTCGACGAACTGGCCTTCGTTAAAGCGGATGCGCTCGACCCGCCCGGACACGCGCGAGGTGATCATCACCGATTCGCTGGCCCGGGCGGTGCCCAGCGCCTCGATCTCGCGAGCCATGGTCTGGACCCGTACCGACTCGGTGATTACGGTGACCGGGCCGCCGGCGCGCATGCCTTGGGGCGCGGCGATGTCCTGCGGCCGATTCAGCCACAAGCTGAAGGCCACGGCGAGCCCGATGAGAGCCACACCAAGCAAGACACGCAGCACGACGCTGCCCCTGAGTGTTTTCATCTCCGACCTACTCCCGACGGAATCTGGGTGCGCCAGCTTCTGCGTATTTGACAGTGCATTATAGATGGGAAAGCAGCAGTACGGGCGCCGGGCGCCGCAGAACTCCCCGCGCCCATGGCCGCACGACACGGCCACCTCAACCGCATATCTTCCCTGAACACTGCTCTATACGCCGCGACGAAGATCCCAGATTCGCCGGGGTCGCGGCCGGGCAGGGCCCGGTATTCGACGTGACCCAATGACGATGCTTCCACTGGCCCAAGCCCTCAGCGGGGCCACAGACCCGGCAGCGGGCCATCGTCAGGCTCAGCCTGCTGACTCGGCAGACGCCGGAAATCATCTATCCGGGCCGCCAGCCCGGCACCGCTCCAGGGTGTCTGCACCGGCGAGTAGAAGACTGCCGACAGCGCCCGGACCGGCTCGGCCAGCTGCGCGGGCAGACGCTCGGCGACAGCACCGACGCTGCGCGGCGGATGCTCAGGCCACTCACAGCGAGCCCAGTCCAGCAATGCGTCACGTGCGCCAGCAGCGTCGTTGCGTCGGCAGGCAAGCTTCAATGCACGCAGAGCCGAGCGGATCGATCGCATCCGCTGGCTCGCCCCCGGCGCGCCGGTCAGCCGCCGCTGACCCGCGGCGACATGACGCCCGAAGTTACCGAGGCGCCACCACGCCAACAGGGTCAGCAGCCATGCCACGCCCAGGCCCAGCGTCGCCAGCTGCCAGGGCCGGGCGGCGCCGCTCAGCGCTGCCGAGCCTGAGCGCTCGAGGCCCTGTGCATCTGCGGCCACCAGGCCCGGAGGCGCGCTCTGGGCTTCGATGACTTCCAGTCCCGGTAGCTCGGCGCGGGCCACTTCCCAGCGTTCGGTCTCGACATTGAACCAGGGGACGCTGATCGCCAGTGGCGGGTAGCGCCCCGGCTGCGTCGCGATCAGCGCGAGCTGCTGTACGCGTCGCGCGCGACTGCCACCCTCGCGCTGGGCGTCGTCACTGAGATCGGCGCGATCGCTGTAGATGCGCAGTCCTTCGGGCGCCGTCAACTCCAGCGTCGGCAACTGGCTTGCGCGCAAGCCGGAGGCGGTCAACGTCAGCGTGGCGGTCACCGGCTCGCCCGCACGCAGCTGATTGCCAAGCGCGGCAGCAAGATCCAGCGAAAGTGCCCGTGCCGGCAGCCACGGGCCTTCGGGAATGGCATCCGGTCGCGCAGGCATCGGCCGCACATCGAGTTCCAGCGGCTCGGAGCGGAACCGCGATACACGCGGCCGCCGTCCACCCTCACTGAGCTGCGCCTCCAGCGTCATGGCATCGATGACCAGCGCGCCACTGCGCTGCGGCACAAGCGAATAGCGCTGCTCCCAGACCAGGAAATTGCGCCCGTCGCGCACGGCCTGGAACTGCCGCGCCTCGCCGAGCTTCTGAATCATGACCTCGCCCCGGCTGGCCCGCGGCTCGGACAGACGGGTGCCACGGGCGCCGACGGCCAGGTACAGCCGCACCGTGTAGATCACCTCGGCCTGCACATACGGCGTAAGCGAAGACACGCTGGCCTCGACGAATATGTCGCCGGCACGTTGCGAGCCTTCGGCTGGCGGCATCACGACCAGGGGGATCGGATCGGTCAGCGAGCTGCCAACGCCGATGGCAGGCACCTCGCGGACCCCGGCATTGCGCGGCATCAGGCCGACTTCCCACAAGGTCTCGCGCGCATAGTCACCGTCGATGATGCGCACCCGGCTCTCCTGGCCGCGGTGCAGGGTCTCGAAGTGCTCATCGAGGACCGACCAGTCGGGCACCTCGACCGGCTCGCCGAGCAGGCGCACCGTCAGTGTCACAGACTCATTCGCCGGCACCCGGTCACGGTCCACCGAGGCGCTGAGCCGTGGCTCGGCACCGGCCGCCAGCGCCGGCAGCAGCAGACACAGCCAGAGCCACTTCACCACGGCTGCAACTCGTCGCCTGGCCAGGTCGGGTTGCCGTCCTGGTCGCGCTGCTGGCGGCGGTACTGGTACTCGAACTTGCGCTGCAACAACACGCCGGGTTCGTCGGGCACCTGCCGCAGCCACTGTTCCATCGCCTGGCGTACTTCCTCTTCATCAGGGAAATCAATCGTCTCGGAGCGCTGCGCCGCCAACGCTGCCTCGGCGCCGTCTGCCTCATCGGCACTATCGGCCGCCGCAGCACGGGCATCGCGCTGGCCGTCCCGGCCGTCTGCCTCGGGCTGCCCTTCACCGGCATCCTGCGCCTGCGACGGGTCGGCCTGGCCTGACTCGGGGGGACCGGCCTGGGAAGCATCCTCGCGCTGACCATCACCTTCGCCGGGCGAGGGCGTGCCCTGCGCCATCGGGTCGGCCTCGGCCTGCGAGCGCGCCAGAAGCTCGCTTATCACGGCGTGATTGTGCCGGGCGTCAGCGTGCTCGGGATCCTGCGCGAGAGCCTGCTCGAGGGCCACCAGCGCGCCCTGCAGATCCCCAGCCTGTGCCAGCGCGGTCCCGCGGTTGTACTGGGCCTGCACGTCGTCGAGATCGGCAAGCGCCGCCGCACTTTCGGCATAACGCCCGGCGCGGTACAGGGCCGCCGCCCGCCAGTGCGGGTCCGCGAACAGTGCCGCCGCGCGCTGCGCATCGCCCTGCTCGAGGATCTGCAGCGCCTGCCGGTCGGCGTTCGTCAGTGCCGCGCGCCACTGACCCGCCTCTGCTTCGGCGGGCACGACCGGCATGACCAGCAGCAACAACGGTAGCAGCGGCACCACCGGCACCAGCGCGCCGCGGCGAAAGCCCAGCAGCCCAAGTGGCAGCAGGGCCAGCAGCAGCCACGGCCCGCGGTCCCGCCAGGCATCGGCCTGCGCATCGGCAGCACGTGCTTCGCCTGCGCTGCGTCGCAGCAAGGGGCTGAGCAGATGGTCCAGGTCCCGGTCGTCGGCCGACAGCACGGCGAAGCGCCCTCGACCCTCTGCGGCGAGCTGTCGCAGCGGCCCTTCGCTCATGCCGGGCACCACGACCCGTCCGTCGCGATCGCGTAGCAGACGCCCGTCGCCCACCGGCACCGGTGCGCCGGCGGGTGTGCCCACGGCCAGTACCGAGGTGCGGATGTCGCGCGCGGCCAGCTCGGCGGCGACCCGTCTGGCGCCCGGCCCCCCGGCCTCATCGGCGACCAGCAGCAGATCCCCACCCGGCAGCCCGGCCTGGTCCAGCAGCTCGGCACCCTTGCGCAGACCCACTGCGGGAAAGCTGCCCTGGCTGGGCATGATCGAGGTACTCAACTCCGGCAGCAGCAGTTCTATGTTGCGCGCATCCGTGGTCAGCGGCGTCACTACGAAGGCGTTGGCGCTGTATACGACCAGCCCGAACTGGTCAGCCGGTCGACGCTCCAGGATGTCGCGCACCTTGAGTACCGCGCGCGCCAGGCGGCTGGGCGCGATGTCCTGCGCATCCATCGAGCGTGACAGGTCAAGCACGATCACCAACGCCGAATCCGCCTGGTAGAGTGGTTGTGGCACGCGCTCCCATGCCGGTCCGGCCAACGCGACAATGGCCAGCAGGCCGGCAAGCCCCACGAGCCCTGCAAAGCGGCCGGTACCGCGGTGGTCATCACGACCGCTGAGCACATGGGCATGCAGCGACGGCGCGATCCAGCGCGCCCAGGCCCCGCCGCGCATCGGCGCGCGCCACAGACGCCAGGTCAGCCAGGCCAGCAGCGGCAGGGCCAGCAGCCAAAGTGGTCGCAGCAGCGTGAACTCAGGCATGCCGGCCCACCCACCGCGGCGCCGGCAGACCCGTGCGCGGCAGCATCAGCATGAGATAGAGCACAAGGCCTGCGCCCAGCGGCCAGGCGTAGAGTTCGCGCACCGGGCGATAACCCTCCTCATCACTGATAACCGGCTCGAGTTCATTGAGCCGCTCGTAGATAGCAGACATTTCCATCGCATCACGTGCACGGAAATACTGCCCGCCTGTCTGCTCGGCAATCGCCGTCAGGGTTGGTTCGTCGAGGTCGGCACCGCGTCGCGGCAGCAGGCCGGCAGGCCCTTCCGCGGCACCCCCCGCGCCGCCTTCGCTGCCGATGCCGATGGTATAGATGCGCAATCCCCGGTGCGCGGCGATCGCGGCGGCCTGCAGAGGCTCCAGTGCCCCAGCGTTGTTGACGCCATCGGTCAGCAACACCAGCACCCGGTCACCGCTTGGCGGGCCGGAGTCGTCCGTCAGGCTGCGCACCGCCAGGCCGATCGCATCACCAATGGCGGTTTCGCGCCCCGCCAGTCCGATGAAGGACTCATCGAGCAGACGCTGCACAGTCGCGCGATCAAAGGTCAGCGGCGCCTGAACGTAGGCATCACGGGCAAACAGGATCAGGCCGATGCGATCACCCGTACGTCCGGCGATGAACTCGTTGGCAATTTTCTTGGTGGCACTTAACCGGTCCGTCCAGCCGTCGGGCGTGCGGAAATCCCGCTCGTCCATGCTGCCCGAGAGATCGACGGCCAGCATGACATCACGGCCCGTGACCGGCATGCCGGTCGGTTCATCCAGCCATTGCGGGCGCGCCGCGGCCAGCAGCAGCAGCAACCAGGCCAGCCACAACAGCAGCAGCGCCCGCCAGGCCACGCGCGTCGCGGAAGGCATGGCCTGCGAACCGGGCAGTGTCAGACCCACTGGCGCACGCAGGGCCGCCTCGCTGCGTCGCGGCAAGTCCGGCAGCAGCCGGCGCAGCACCCAGGGCAGCGGTGCGAGCAGCAGCCACCAGGGCCTGGCCAGCGTCAGGATGGCGACTCACC
>JAFIFN010000094.1 GCA_020832005.1 Gammaproteobacteria bacterium
TCAGAACTTCGACGCGCTGAAGGTCCAGATTTGCAAATTCGACTGACGATCGGCTATTGAGAAACACGCCATCCAAAAACACTCCAACATTACTCGTAAAGGCCCGCAAGTCGGTTTGCGACAAGCCACGAATGGTCGGAGCCGATACCCCGCCCGCATCCTCAAAGGTGAATCCCGGAGTCGACTGCGCAATATTTTCAAGGCTGAATATGTTGGCTTCTCGAAGCTCGTCTGCATCAATGGCGGTGATGGAAATTGGTACATTCTGGAGGCTTTCCTCACGCTTCCGGGCGGTCACGACAATAGTGTCCAGTGAGCCGCCAGCGGTCGAACGTTGTAAAGAATCGCTTTGCGCGAACGTGATTGACGACACTGCCATGATCGACAGGGCACAAGCACCTGCAAAAAGCACCTTCAGGAGAGTGTTCATACTGCCATCCCCGCAATTATTCGTTAACTAGTTATGTGTGCGCTGTTCCATTGCGTATTTCTTGCAACAACGAGGCGGTGTCCGTGCGTCGCAGCTCTACGACGCTTGCGCTCGAATCCGATGGATATCGCACGTCCGCACTCCAAGCACAGCTGCTGGGCTGCAAATGGAACTCCGTCCCAAGGCGTGAATTTTGATGGCGGGAGTGGACTCGAGACAGCCCGTTCGCGGGCGCCCCATCAAACGGGCGAAGATGCGCCTTCCTTGGATGAATGTAACCGGACGAAGTAGTTCGGGTCGACACTTGACTCTGCTGTGGCCTATAGGAGCAATTCAAAGTGGGTTGCATGCTACGTTGCGGCGTCACGAGGGCGCAATCGAATGTTTTGGGCTTGCTATCAGTAAAATGCATGGGCGGGGAAATGGGGGCTCCTCTTCAGTTTGAGGTGTAGAGTTACTCGTGTTTGCGTGCCTACTGGCGGTACGGCGGGTGATCTGGACGATTGGGTGCGAAGGTACAGATACGGCGCTTTTGTTCCACGTGAGCATTCCACTGTGAACGCGTTCGTCGTGCACACACGGTCAGTCAGAGTGATGCGCATCAGGCATGCCCCCAATACCTTGGAGTGATAGACAAGGACTGGAGTCAATGCGGTCGACTCTACGACAACGCGCCTCCTCGCAGACGCAGATACGCTCACGCGCATTACCAACCTCGAGAAACGACCTCTGCAGAAAATCGACGTCTCGTGAACCGACAACTTCAAGCTGCGACTCGCTGCCACCTATGTCGATGAGCGCTGTCACCCGAATTTCGTGGACGCTGCGGGCGAGGCCCGCTGTGGGATCAATACTTCCCCGCTAACCCCCGTGTGTCGACCTGCACTGCCGCCGTTGGAGGAACTCAGATTGCGAACACTTCTGAGCTGCAGTTTTTGGCACGGACACAACCAGGCTCCGATCTCTTGTAGGCAACTTTGACGGCTTCCTGCGTGCTTCATACTCCTGTGAAGCGCGGCGACACGCGGAGAGCCTGATTCTCGCCGTGTCCGCGAGTATCAATCCTGTGAATTGCTGTGCAGGGCTCAGGAATGACGCAACGGAAACTGTCTTCTGGATGGATTAATGTCTGCGGAGAAGAGTATCTGGCGCGCGCCTCCCGGCTCTGCGGCGCGGGCCCGGTCACACAGGCAGCACCGTCGTGTACTTGACCTGCTTCAGCGCAAAGGTCGAACTCACCGATGCCACCCCAGGCAGGTGCACCAGGCGGGTCTTGAGCAGGCGCTCGTAATCACTGACATCACCGACCACGATGCGCAGCAGAAAATCCCGGTCGCCGCTGAGCGTGTGGCACTCCACGACCTCGACGACATCCTGCACCGCCTCCTCGAAGCGCTCGAGCGTCTCCTCATCATGCCGGGTCAGCGTGACCTGCGCGAACACATTGACGTCGAGATTCAACAGCCGTGGATCGAGCAGCGTTACGCGTGCCCGGATGACACCTGCGTCTTCGAGGCGGCGGATGCGGCGCCAGCAGGGCGTATGTGACAGCCCGATGCGCTCGCCGAGGTCGGCCACGGACAGATCGGCACGAAGCTGCAGCTCCCGCAGGATGCGTAAATCGAATTTATCGAGCTTGATCTGCTGTCTCATCCTACTGCACTGCACCAAATTAGGATAAACATCCTAATTATCAGCGAATATCGCGAAAAAACGCAATTCCCAGCCCACGGCGCGAGCGTAGGCTTGTGGTTTCACAGGGGGTGATGCTCACGTCCCGGGGATGCCATGGCGCTTAGAAAACTTGAATCGCTCGACAACCGCTACATGGCGGATGCCGGCGAAGTCTACCTGACAGGCACTCAGGCGCTGGTCCGCCTGATGCTGACACAGGCGCAGCGCGACGCGCAGGCGGGCCTGGATACCGCGGGCTTCGTCTCCGGCTACCGTGGCTCGCCCCTGGGCGGACTCGACCAGCAGTTCTGGCGTGCGGCCAAGCATCTGCAGGCGGCCAACATCCGTTTCCAGCCGGGGGTAAACGAAGATCTCGCCGCCACCGCCGTGTGGGGTACCCAGCAGGTGGGTCTGTTCCCGGGTGCCCGCCACGATGGCGTGTTCGGGATGTGGTATGGCAAGGGCCCGGGTGTGGATCGCAGTGGTGATGTATTCAAGCACGCCAATGCGGCAGGCACCGCACGCCATGGCGGCGTGCTGGCCGTGGCCGGCGATGACCATGCCTGCAAGTCCTCGACGCTGGCACACCAGAGCGAGCACGCCTTCATCGACGCGATGATCCCGATACTCAATCCCGCCGGCGTGCAGGAGGTACTGGATCTCGGGCTCTATGGTTACGCGATGTCACGCTTCAGCGGTTGCTGGGTGGCATTGAAGGCGATTTCCGAGACTGCCGATTCCGCGGCTGTCGTCGACGTCGATCCCGCGCGGGTACGCATCGCCCTGCCGGAGGACTTTGCGATGCCGCCATCGGGCCTGAGCATCCGCTGGCCCGACCCGCCGCTGGCCCAGGAGGCACGTCTGCATCGGCACAAGGTCTATGCGGCGCTCGCGTTTGCACGCGCCAACCGGCTGGATCGCATCGCGCTGGACTGCGAGCGCCCGCGCCTGGGCATCGTGGCCACCGGCAAGGCCTGGCTGGACGTACGCCAGGCGCTCGACGATCTGCACATCGATGACAACATGGCGCGGCACATCGGTCTGCGTCTGTACAAGGTCGCCATGAGCTGGCCGCTGGAGCGCGACGGCGTGCGCGCCTTCGCCCACGGGCTTGAGGAAGTCCTCGTGGTCGAGGAAAAGCGCGCCATCATCGAAAACCAGCTCAAGGAGCAGCTCTACAACTGGCATGAAGATGCGCGCCCGCGCGTGGTCGGCAAGTTCGATGAGCAAGGCCAGGTGCTGCTGCCCTCCACCGGTGAACTTACTCCTGCAGGCATTGCCCGGGCGATCGCGGCACGCATCCAGCGCTTTCACGACAGCGCATCAATTCAGGCAAGACTGGGTTTTCTGCAGCAAAAGGAGGCGTCCCTGGCAGACTCGCCGGAATTGCTCGCCCGCACGCCGCACTTCTGTTCCGGATGCCCGCACAACACCTCGACGAAAGTGCCCGCCGGCAGTCGCGCCATCGGCGGCATCGGCTGTCACTACATGGCCACGTGGATGGACCGCAGCACCGAGACGTTCTCGCAGATGGGTGGCGAGGGCGCCACGTGGATCGGCCAGGCGCCGTTCACCGAGACGACACATGTCTTCCAGAACCTGGGCGACGGCACGTATTTTCATTCCGGGCTGCTGGCGATCCGTGCCGCGGTCTCCGCCGGCGTGAACATCACCTACAAGCTGCTGTTCAACGATGCCGTGGCCATGACCGGCGGCCAGCCGGTGGACGGCCAGCTGACCGTCCCGATGCTCGTGCGCCAGGTCCAGGCCGAAGGTGTGGCACGCGTGCTGGTGGTCAGCGACGAACCCGAACGCTATGCAGGCGCGGGCGCCGTCGACGTGCCCGTACATCATCGCCGCGAGCTCCCGGGCCTGCAGGAAGCACTGCGCCTCGAGACAGGCGTATCCGTGCTCGTCTATGACCAGACCTGTGCGGCCGAGAAACGCCGGCGGCGCAAGCGCGGTCTGCTGGTCGATCCGCCAAAACGCGCCTACATCAACAAGGCTGTCTGCGAGGGTTGCGGCGATTGCGGCGCAGTGTCGAACTGCCTGTCGATCGTGCCGGTGGAAACCGAGCTGGGCCGCAAGCGCGCCATCAATCAGAACAGCTGCAACAAGGATTTCAGCTGCGTCGAGGGTTTCTGCCCCAGCTTCGTAACCGTGCATGGCGGCGCGCTTCGCAAGGCCGAAAGAACCGATGCCCCAATGCCGGACATCGAGCTTCCCGAGCCTGTGCTGCCGACACTGTCGCGACCCTGGAACATCGTCATCGCCGGCATCGGCGGCACCGGTGTGGTCACGGTGAGCAACCTGCTGGGCATGGCGGCCCACCTGGAGCATCACGGCGCCACCGTGCTCGACCAGACCGGTCTTGCCCAGAAGTTCGGCGCCGTGACCTCGCATGTACGCATTGCCGCAAAGCCCGCAGACATCCACGCCGTGCGGGTCGCCGCCGGCAGCACGGATCTGCTGCTGGGGTGCGATATCGCCGTGGCGGCCGGCGACGAGGTGCTGGGCAAGCTCGATGCCACCCGCAGCGCCGCGGTCATCAACGCGCATGAGGACATGCCGGCAGCCTTTGTCCGCGAGCGCGACCTTGGTTTCCCCGGCAGTGGGCTGCGCAGGCGCATCCTGGGCCAGGCCAAGGACGGTGCGGTCGATTTCATCGATGCAACGCGACTGGCCACCCGGTTGCTCGGCGACAGCATGGCCGCCAACCTGTTACTGGTCGGCTTTGCCTATCAGCAGGGACGACTGCCGATCTCGGCCGATGCCCTGGCACAGGCCGTGCGGCTCAACGGCGTGGCCGTGGAGATGAACCTGGCGGCACTGCGCTGGGGCCGTATCGTGGCCGTCGACCCGGCCGCCGTCGAGCGGCTGATCACGGGACCGACTGAGGGCGACTCAGAGGCCGCGCCTGATGATGACGCCGAGGCCGTTATCCGGCACCGCAGCGATTTGTTGTGGGCCTACCAGGACCAGCGCTATGCGGATCGCTACCTCGATCGGCTAGGTCGCGTGGCCGATGCGGAGACGCGCATCAGTGGCCACACCGGGGAACTCACGCTGGCCGTGGCACGCAATCTTGCCCGGCTGATGGCCTACAAGGACGAATACGAGGTCGCGCGCCTGTTCACCAGCCCTGCGTTCATGCGCGAGCTGCGCGGCGAGTTCACAGGCGATGTTCGCCTGGAGTTCCACCTGGCGCCGCCGCTGCTCTCACGCATCGACCCGGCCACGGGTCGTCCGCGCAAGCGCGCCTTCGGCGCATGGATGATGGCCGTGTTCCGGGTGCTGGCGCCGCTGCGGCGTCTGCGCGGCAGCGTCTTCGACCTATTCGGCTACAGCGCGGAGCGCCGTGCCGAGCGCCAGCTGGTCGAAGACTACGAGCATCGCGTCGACCGGGTACTGGCACATGTCGACAAGCACAATCTCGCGCTTGCCGTGGCGCTGCTGCGTCTGCCCGAAGGCATCCGTGGCTTCGGGCCGGTCAAGGCCGAGGCGATGGATGTCGTGGCCACGCGCACAACAGAGATTGAGAACAAGTTTTTTGCCACCGCGGACCACCCGGGCGATATCGAACGCTCGGTTGCATGATCCATCATGAAGAGGAAGAGTCCGATGAGCGTATTCGAGAATGCATCGTTTGCCGAACACGACTGTGTGCTGCATTGCCGGGATCGCCGCGCTGGCCTCAAGGCAATCATCGCCATTCATGACCAGACGCTCGGTCCCGCGCTTGGCGGGTGCCGGATGTGGGACTACGCCAGTGACGATGAAGCACTGACCGATGTGCTGCGGCTGTCTCGCGGTATGACCTACAAGAACGCCATGGCAGGCCTGCCGCTGGGCGGCGGCAAGTCGGTCATCATCGGACGCAGAACAGCGCTGGATCGCAGGGCGCTGTGGCCGGCGTTCGGGCGCTTCGTCGAGACGTTGGCGGGGCGCTACTGGACGGCCCAGGATGTCGGCCTCGAGGTCGAGGACATCCTCGCCTTGGGTGCAGCCACGCGCTTCGTCGCAGGCGTCGATCGAACAACCGGCCGCGGCCATGATCCCTCGCCGATGACCGCCCTGGGTACGTTTCGCGGCATCCAGGCCGCCGTACACTATCGACTGGGCCAGGACGATCTCAACGGCGTTCGCGTGATGCTCCAGGGCCTGGGTCACGTCGGATGGAGCCTGGCCGAGCATCTGCATCGCGCCGGTGCGAGCCTGCTGGTCAGCGACATCGACGAGACGCGCATGCAGCGGGCCGTGGCCGTATTCGGCGCAAGCGCGATCGCGCCGGACCTGGTGTTCGATGTCGAGGCCGAGGTCTACGCCCCATGTGCGCTGGGTGCAACGCTTAACGAACAGACAATCGAGCGACTCCGCACACCCGTCGTCGCGGGCGCTGCGAATAACCAGCTGGCCGTCAGCGAGGCGGGCGTGTGGTTGCAGCAGAAGGGCATCCTGTACGCGCCCGACTATGTCATCAATGCTGGCGGCGTCATCGCCGTGGGCATCGACGCCGTCCCCAACGCGGACCGCGCCACGATCAGGCAGCGCGTCCTGGGCATCCACGACACGCTGTTGGAGATCTTCAGAAAAGCCGATGCTGAAGGGCTGGCCACCAGCACCTGCGCAGATCGCATTGCGCTGGCGCGTGTGGAGGCGCGGCGGCAGCACGACTCGCAGGCGGCCTGAGGCAGCTCAGGCGGCAGGAGGCATCGCGAGTTCTATTGCGGGCGAGGCATACCGCCCCAGGCTTCCTCTGCGGTGATACCGGGCAGGCCATCGATGCTCATGGCGTTTTCGGTCTCGCGATACGCCGCGATGGCCTGTTCCCCGTGCTTTGCCACATAGGCGCGAGTCGAGGGGCGCTCGCCACGGTACGCGTAGAAGGGCACGCCGTAGCCACATGAGTCGGCAATCCGCTTGACGTCAATGACGATGATCGAGCGCACCGCGGGCAAATCGTCGAACTGCGAGCGCAGTTCTGCAAACCTCGCGTGATCCGGCGTAATCACCCGGCCGCTGCCGTGGAAGCGTACGATGCGCGGCGGTCCTTCGAAGGCGCACAGCATGATGACGATGCGCGCATTCTCGCGCAGGTGCGCAATCGTCTCCACACCGCTGCCGGAGAGATCAAGGTAGGCCAGCTGCTTCGGCCCAAGAACACGCAGGGCATCATGCCCTTTGGGCGAAAGATTGATGTGTCCGTCGACAGCCAGTGGCGCCGTGCCTACGAAGAACAGCCGCTGCGCCGTGATCCAGCGCCGCATGGCGTCATCGATGTGCTCGTACTGCTTACCCACGCAAGCCTCCTGGCAGAACCCGTTAGGGGAAATGATTTTCGCGAGCTCGCGGGCACAGGACGATCGCTCGGGTTGAGCGCATTCACTCCAGCCACTGCTCGATAATCTCGACAACATACGCAATCGCCGGTGGCTCGGCATCACTGACGGACGTGCGCGCAAGAATGCCCCGGTGGGATCCGGCAACCACGATCGGGGGTGGCGCTTCAGGCAGCGTCACGGAGGACAGCGGGACAGCCCCATCGCCAACGCCCTCCTCGAGTCCGCCCCACCAGGCCTCGAAGGCATCAGCCAGCTCGCCGGCACCGAACTCGGCAGTGAGCGCCTCGATGCTGCGCCTCATCTCTGCAGTCGGCTCGGCCAGCACACCTGCAATCAGCCGGATCGGGACATGCGGCGGCCAGGGCCGTTCATTAAGCTCTGCCAGAAACGCACTGCCCGGCCGCAGATCGATCTTCGCAGCGCCCGTGCCTTCGCGAAGACCCACGAACAGCGAGAAACGCTGCTGGGCCGCACTGGCGATGAGTTCGCGCACTTGCAGCCATACACGCAGGCGTGCCCAGTCCGAGCCGCGATTGGGTGTGGCGATCAGGATCACGCCGCGCACGCCGGCGCCCTCCAGCCTGTGCTCATCATTCGGCGGAAAGCGCCAACGGGACACGAAGTCGCGAATCACCAGGCCGCCCATGCTGTGACCGATGAGGATCACCGGACGATCTTCAGACAACCTCGGCCAGTACTCAGCCAGCATGTCGGCACTGCGATCAATCGCCTGGTCGTTGGGGTAGCGAAACTCCCAGGCAACAATGCCGGCGGCCTCGAACTCAGCCAGCAGATCATCCCAGATGCCGCCGGGCTCATCGAGACCGTGCAGCAGAACTACATCAGGTTGCCTGTCGCCTGGCCCCTCGCCGGTGGCGGCGATGAAACCGAACTGCGCCTCTGGCAGCGCCATGTCCTCGGGGAACCACTCCTGCAGCTGCTCATGAACCAGAATGCGCAGCTCACGTTCCTGCTCCGGATTGCTCTCGCTCCACAGTGTCCACAGCGCGAAAAAGAGCACGCACAACCCGAGCGGGACCAGGAACAGCAGGCGTCGGAACAGCTTGGCGGAGGGCTGGAACTTCATGCCGGATCAGGATGCCGATACTTCAGTCGAATGACATCATGACTTTAGCATTCCGGCGTATGCTGCGTCTGCCGTCAGACCAGCCCTCCACCCGCTGTGTGTTACGAGATCCGGTCAGGAAGCATCACTGGCCTGAGAGCGCCCAGCCAGCCGCGACTCGGCCAGCGCCAGCAGGGGCTCGGAATCGATCGCCAGGGCGATCTGCATCATCACCTCGTCACGGCATTGAAGTTCCAGCCTGTGCTGCTGAACACTGCGTCTGCCGCCATCCCGGCACACCTGTCGTGCTGCCCGCTGTATTCGCGCATGAACCGCCTCGATGCCTTCATGGGTCTCCAGCTTTGAGCGGTCCACGTACAGCCTGACCTGCCACGCCTGTTCCGCGTTGCCGGACGCTGCATGAGCAACACCGAGGCCGAAAATGGGCACCATGGCGGCGACCACAATCGCCCCTGCTGTTGTGCGTAGCTTGTTCATCTCTCATCTCCCGATCGTGACCTGAACGTGTGGAACGCTTCGGTTCCGACAATGAGATGCAGCGGCAGCCTTCATGGTTTGAACGGGCCGCAGGTTTGAATAGCCGTAGGATAGAATTCAGGAACGATTCAAACCTTTCGGGCCTCTGCAGCTTCAAACCATCGAACAGCAACGAAGGAATGCGGATGGTGAAGGCCGAGCTTGATCTCGACCGCGAGGAAAGCGCATACCTTGAGCGTGCGCGCAATGGCGACACCTTGGCCTTCGAGTGGCTGTACCGGCGCCACGTGGGGCGGGTATACGCGCTGTGCCTGCGCATGACTGCGGAGGTAACGCTGGCCGAGGAGTGTACCCAGCGCTGCTTCATCCGCGCATGGACCCGTCTTGGAGATTTTCGGGGAGACAGCAAGTTGACCACCTGGTTGCACAGCATCGCCATCAACGAGGTGCTCGGCGCCCGGCGGGCGTCCGGCCGAGATCGCGCAGTGCTGGTCAGCGTCAGCGATGAGGAGCGCGACTCGGCCATCGTCGCCAACGATGCCGGTGACGAAATGGATCTTGAAAGAACCATCGCGAAACTGCCGGAACGGGCCCGCCACGTCTTTGTGCTGATTGCCATCCATGGCTACACCCACGACGAAGCCGGCGCACTGCTCGGCGTCGCCGAGGGCACTTGCAAGGCACAATATCATCGGGCCCGTCGGCTGCTCGCAGAGCGGCTGGGGCACTCTGCCGGAGAATCGATGCATGCCTGAACACGAAGACAGATCCCGCCCCGACAGGCTGGATGAGGCGCTCGCCAGGCTGCCGCAGGAGGTACAGCCGGAGCATGACCTCTGGCCCGGGATCGCCGCCGCGCTGCCGAAGACACCCGCGCGGCGCTGGCGCTACCTGCCGCTGGTGGCCACGGTCGCGGCCGTTGCGTTTGCCGGCTTGCTGGCCGTGCAGCTGCTGCTGCCCGAGGCGCAGGACCCGACCCTGGCGCCCACGCAGACTGTCGCCGAACTGCCGGCCGAGTTCCTGGCCGCCGAGGCCGCCTACCGCCAGGTGCGTGCGCAACGCGTGGCTGACCTGGCAGATCAGCTTGAGCAGCTTTCACCAGAGACGCGCGCCAGCGTGGAACGCAGCCTCGACACCATCCAGAGCGCGCTCATCGAGCTGCGCGCAGCACTTGGCGAGGCGCCGGCCGACCCGGTACTGCAGCATCTGCTGCTGAGCGTGTATTCACAGGAGATGGCCGTCCTTGGCCAGATCGACCAGGCAACCCAGGTTGTCGGTGACGGGAGTATCGAGATATGAGTATCCGCAGGTATTCACCCGCAGGCGCTCTGGCCCTGTTGACGCTCGCATTGCTGGCGGCGGGTCCCGTCGTGGCGCATGCGGAAGTGGTGGAGCGTACGCTGGCGGTCAAGGCGGACGGCGAAGTGAGAGTGCGCAATATCGCCGGCCATGTGGAAGTGCGCGGCTGGGCGCGCGAGGAGGTTCAGCTGACGGCCCGGCTGAGCTCGGCCGAGCAGACACTGGAGGTCGAAGAATCCGAAGCAGGCATCTCGATCAAGGTGATACAGCCCGAACGCGGCAGGCGTGGCGGCTCGGCTCCGGCGACGCTGGAACTGCGTGTGCCTGACGGCGCTCGCCTGCAGATCACCACCGTCAGTGCCGACATCGATGTTGCCGGCGTCAACGGCGAGCAGACGCTGCAAAGCGTGAGCGGAGACACGATGGTTGAGGGCTTCGGTGCCCAGTTCAAGGCCAGCTCTGTCAGCGGTGACCTGCAGCTTCGTGGTCAGGGCCGTGATGGGCGCACAGAAGTGGCCAGCGTGAGTGGTGACGTGCATCTGGTCGACGCGGCCGGTGCCCTGGAGGCCTCGGTGGTCAGCGGAGACTTCCGGATTGACGGTGGGCGGTTCAGTCATGTGCGGCTCAACGCGGTCAGCGGCGATATCGGCGGCGCACTGGTGCTGCTGCCGAACGCTCGTCTGGAGGGCAACGCCGTGTCGGGAAATCTCAGGATTCAGCTGCAGGAGGATGTCGACGCGCGCTTCGACCTGCAGAGCTTCAGCGGCCGCATCGACGACTGCGACGGTCACCAGGCGGTACGCGAAAGCCGCTTCGGGCCCGGTCAGCGCCTGACCTTCAGTCGTGGCGAGGGCAGCAGCCAGGTGCGCGCGCAGACGATGAGCGGCCGCATCTCGATCTGTTATCGATAAGCCGCAGCTAGTTCGCGGCGCGACCCAGCGAGTGGAGCTTCCTGAACCAGCGCTTCGCACCGGGCTCATCCAGCGAGTCGACCATGCCCACCAGGGTTTCCCGGATCGGCGCGATGCCGATGAAGCCCAGGATATTGCGCTCCAGTGATTTCAGGCTGTGCGCGCGGTAGAAGTAGCGATACACCAGCGCGGGCATGCCCATCGTCACGACGACCCGCGCCGAGCGGCCCTTCAGGCCCTTGCGGCCAAAAGGATTCTCAGAGTCGTAGTTGAACGCGAATCCAGGGCGCGCCACCTGCTCGAGAAAGCCCTTGAGCATTGCCGGCATCTCACCGAGCCACAAGGGAAAGAACACGACGAGGTGCTGGGCCCAGCTGATCGAGGCCTGAGCCTCTGCCAGCGAGGCAGGCAGCGCACCGGCTTCCCATTCGTGCTTGCTGCGCAGCAGCGGGAAATCCAGTTGCGCGACGTTGATCTCGCGCACTTCATGGCCGGCCGATTCGGCACCTTCTCGATACTGCTGCGCGAGCGCGTGGCACAGGTGGTCTGCGCTGTCGTCGGGGTGGCCCTGGATGATCAGGATGCGGCTGGTCATATGTCGCGAGTCTACCCAATGCGGCGCTGTCGAGCAGCTGATGGCTCACGCAGTCACGACCTTGCGGCGCGGCGAAGACAACGCCAGCCCGATGATGGCCAGACCAAACCCAAGTCCTGCCAGGGTGAGTGCAGCATCCGGCACTTTGGCCAGCGCCAGGTAGAGTCCCCGCCACCAGGACATGTCGCCGACCCATTGGAAAGTGAGTATCTGCAGAACGATCAAGCCCGCCGTGATCGCGAATGCCCGGCCATGGCGCGGCGCAGAGGCATACAGGGCGATAGCGATCAGCAGCGCGATGGCATTGGACACCTGAACTGCCGTCCCGAACAGCGCGAAGTCTTCAGGGGAACGAATCGTCAGCGGCGGCAGATAAACGACGAGGATGCGCGTGAGGGTCGGTGAGAGCAGCAGCAGAGGGGTGGCCAGCATGTAGCGGGCATGCAGCTGAACGCTGCGACGGTTGGCCAGCGCCCCGAAATACAGTCCTGCAAACCCGCCCATCGCGATGACGTCGAGGATACCCAGGCGTGTGCCATAGATCTGCATCAGCGGTTGAGCAGGCATGGTCGCGTGCTGCGCCATGGCCTTGAGCAGCAGCAGGCCACCGGCGAGGAACGCGGGCACGAGCACAAAGCTCGCGCGACCGGCCAGCCTGTGCAGGGCAACGGATCGTCGCTGGATCAGCCAGCTCTGCGCAATCAGCATCATTAGCCACAGGGAAGCCGTCACCCCATGCAGGTGAAACGCCAGCGATACGTCACCGAGCCGAGAGAAGTAGCTCGGCCAGAATGCCAGCAGCGTCAGGGGCACCAGCGCAAGCAAGACTAGATGGGCACGTGGATACGGCATGACTGGACTCCTCCCCGTGGACCGGAGCCTGGAGCGCCCGGTCTCCAATCACGGGAAAGACTACGCCCACTGGCGACGCACCAGCAACTACCAGTGCAACGTCCCCGGCAGGCCCTTGAAAGGTCCGGTCAGGTCTTCGGTGATCCAGCCCCCGTAGAAACCACCCGGCTGCGGCAGCGCCTGCTCATCATCGACCAGGCAGGCCTCCATCGCCGCCGGCATGAAGGCGATCCACCCGGCCAGCGCTTCGAACGGCGCCCTTGCTTGCGGATAGCACCAGGCCGCGTTCGCCGCACTTGCGTCTGCGACGGCCACATCGAAATAGCGCGCCTGACCTTTCCACTCGCACAGGCTGCGCCGGGGACTGGCCACGAGAGCCTCGGCAGCGACATCCTCCAGCGGAAAGTAATAGGTCGGCGGACTCGCGGTTTCACACAGCTGCAACCCGCGGCGGGTGTCGGCGATCACCGCGCCGGCAAACACCACGCGAAGCCGCCTGGACTCGGGCAGCAATTGCGGAGGGCGCGGATAGTCCCAGACCGAGCGCTGCCCCGGGCCGGGCCGGGGCACCTGATCGGCTGCGAGTCCGGCTGCGCGAAGGCGGCCCAGGCGTTCGGGCGGATGGTTGCTCACGTGCGCCCTGACTGCTCGCGCAGCACCAGGAGGCCTGAGAACAGCCCGGCCGACACCGAGAACGCCGCAAGTGCGAACACCGGCAGGTGAAACTGCGCCGGCAGCGGCTCACCGGTGGCGCGCACGGTCAGCCAGATCGCCAGTACCGCGATCATGACCACCGACATCAGCACTGCCAGCGCTGCAATCAGCCAGCCCGGGCAGGCACGCAGCGCGCTCATCGGCGTGGCCAGATCACGGTGGCGTGTAAATACTGACACGCCAAGCACCGCCACAACCGGCAGACCCAGCACCAGCGGCGAAAGCAATGCGGGCACGGCACCACTGGTATTGCCCATGAACACGACCATGATCGCAGTCAGCGCAATGAAAATGCCGAAGATGGAAATACCCAGTCCGAGTGCGATCACGCCGTGTCCCTGTTGCGTGCCTGCCGGCGCCGTGCCAGCGCCCAGGCACCACCGTACTGCAACACAAGCAGCAGGGCCAGACCGACGGCCAGCAGAAGCTGCAGTCCGCGCGTCAGCCCGGGTGGATAGATCACGGCCAACAGGTAAGTCTCGATGAAGCCGCCTTCGTACATGTCCAGGCCTGCCTCGGCGCGGAACCTGTTTTCCAGCGGCGTCAGCGGGCAGATCCAGCCCATCGTGACGATCAGGGTGCCCCAGGCCGCGCATGGCAGATGCAGCCACGCGACCCACGGACGCCACATCACCAGGAACCCGCCAAGCACCACGAAGGCGAGGAATCCAAAGTGGACGACAACGAGTATTCGACTGATGAGAAGTGGGTCCATGCCGGCGGTGTCCTCGTGCCGTGCGGTACGGCGGCTGCCGACGCAGTATCATGCCACGCCATTGACACAGCTTGAGTGGAGGCCGATGGCCTATCTGGGCGACAAAGACTACGCACACGGCAGCACCGCGCAACTGGGCGTCCTGCTGGTGAACCTCGGCACGCCGGACGCGCCCGAGCCTGCAGCCGTGCGTCGCTATCTTGCCGAGTTCCTGTGGGACCCGCGCATCATCGAGCTGCCGCGGCCGCTGTGGTGGCTGATCCTCAACGGCGTGATTCTGCGCATCCGCCCGCGGCGCTCGGCACGCGCCTACCGGCAGGTCTGGACCGATGAGGGCTCACCGCTGCTGGTGCTCACCCAGCAGTTGGCCACGAAACTCGAGACCGAACTCAAGGGCGTGCTGCCCGGTCCGCTGCAGGTGGCCCTGGGCATGACCTATGGCAATCCGTCGATCGCCTCGGCGATGACGCAGCTGCGCGCGGCGGGCGTGCGGCGCCTGCTGGTCCTGCCGCTGTATCCGCAGTACAGCGCAACCACGACGGGCTCGGTCTTCGACCGGGTTGCCGCGCAGTTGCAGCGCACGCGATGGTTGCCCGAGTTTCGCTTCATCACCGCCTATCATGATGAGGCACTGTATATAGAGGCGCTGGCCACGCGCCTGGAGCAGCACTGGCAGGCCCATGGCCGGGGCGAGCGCCTGCTGTTTTCGTTCCACGGCATTCCGCGTCGCTACCTGGACAATGGCGATCCCTATCACTGCCACTGCCACAAGACCGCGCGTCTGGTCGCCGAGCGGCTCGGACTGGCCGATGACGACTGGGCGCTGAGTTTCCAGTCCCGCGTCGGCCGCGAGGAATGGCTGCGCCCCTACACCGACGAAACGCTGGCGCAATGGGGAAAGGCACGACTCAAGAGCGTGGACGTGATCTGTCCGGGCTTCGCTGCGGACTGCCTGGAAACCCTCGAGGAGATCGCAATGGAAAACGCCGAGCGCTTCGGGGAAAGCGGTGGCGGCGAGCTGCGCTATGTCCCGGCACTCAATGACGGCGCTGATCACGTGTCCCTGCTGGCAACCCTGATCCGTCGTCATGTGGCCGGCTGGCCGGAGGCCTCGCAGGGCTGGGACGCAGACGAAATCGCACAAGCAGCGGCGGACAGCCGCGAGCGTGCGCTCGCGCTGGGCGCCCGTCAGTAAACCCGCAGGGGACGCCAGAAACCGCCACCGCAGCAGGTCCGTCTAATCTAAGCTATCGGCCTTGGGCTGGCGTCTGGCAGGGAGTCGTGTCGCGATGCAG
>JAFIFN010000095.1 GCA_020832005.1 Gammaproteobacteria bacterium
CACGCATGACCGGTGCGGAGATGATCGTACAGGTGCTCGCCGACGAGGGCGTAGACACCATCTTCGGGTACTCCGGCGGCGCCATCCTGCCGACCTATGACGCGGTGTTCAGATTCAACGAGGACAATTACCGCGATGGCCGCCAGCCCATGCCGCTGATCGTGCCCGCCAACGAGCAGGGGGCAGGATTCATGGCCGCAGGCTATGCCCGTGCCTCGGGCAAGGTCGGCGTGGTGATGGTCACCTCAGGACCGGGTGCCACCAACACTGTTACCCCGGTGCGCGACTGCATGGCCGATTCCGTGCCGATCATCGTCATCACCGGCCAGGTGCCCACGGCGGCCATCGGCACCGACGGTTTCCAGGAAGCCCCGGTGTCCTCGATCATGGGTTCGGTGGCCAAGCACGTGTTCCTGGTCACCGACCCCACCCGGCTCGAGGCCACTGTGCGCAGCGCTTTCGAGATCGCACGCAGCGGCCGCCCGGGACCGGTGGTCATCGACGTGCCGAAGGATGTCCAGAACTGGGAGGGTGTGTTCGAAGGCAGCGGCAGCCTGCCGATACCGGGATATCGTCGCAGGCTGCGCGAGCTGGCCGCGAACCAACTCACTGACGCCCGCTGCGAGGAGTTCTTCGGGCTCCTGGCGGCCGCACAGCGGCCTTTGATCTATGCGGGCGGCGGTGTCATCAACGCCAATGCCGCCACCGCCCTGCGCGAATTCTCTCGGCGCTTCCGGATTCCGGTGGTCACCACCCTGATGGGTATCGGCGCGATCGACACCACCGATGAGCTCTCGCTCAACATGCTGGGCATGCACGGCGCTGCGCACGCCAACTACGCCGTCGATGACTGCGATTTCCTGATCGCCCTGGGCTCGCGCTTTGATGATCGCGTCGCCGGCGTGCCGGACAAGTTCGCCCGCAGTGCGCTGAAAATTGCCCACTTCGACATCGATCCATCCGAGATTCACAAGGTCAAGCCTGTCGACTGGCACCATGTCGGCGAACTGGCCGATGCATTGCTTCGCCTGACCCGCCACGGCCATGCCGCAGCCTTTATCGGCGATTATGATGGCTGGCTTGCCGAAATCGCCGAACTCAAGCGTGTCTATGCCTTCAACTTTGATCGCGCCAGCCCGCTTATCCAGCCCGAACATGTGATCGAGTGCATCAATCGCCTCACCGGTGGCGAGGCCGTCATCTCCACAGGCGTGGGCCAGCACCAGATGTGGGCGGCCCAGTACTTCGATTTTCGTTCCCCGCGCCTGTGGCTGACCTCCGGCAGCATGGGCACCATGGGCTTCGGTCTGCCGGCCGCCATCGGCGCCCAGTTCGCCTGCCCGGACAGACTGGTCATCGATATCGATGGTGATGCCAGTATCCGCATGAACCTGGGCGAACTCGAAACCGTCACGACCTACGACCTGCCGGTCAAGGTCGTGGTGCTGAACAACTTCGGCGACGGCATGGTCAAGCAGTGGCAGAAGCTCTATTTCATGGGGCGCCTGTCGGCCAGCGACAAGTCACTGCACAAGAAGGACTTTATCAAGGCCGCGGAAGCCGACGGGTTCCCGTGGGCAAAGCGACTCGACGAGAAGGCTGACGTCGAACGCGTGGTTCGGGAATTCATCGAGTTCAAGGGACCTGCTTTTCTCGAGGTCATCATCGACCCCGATGCCGGCGTATACCCGATGGTCGGTCCCGGCCAGGCCTATGAGCAGATGATCACCGGCGACTTCATCCCCAGCCGTGACGGCAAGGGTGATCCGAGCGGCGGCCCAGGCCCAACGGGCATGTTCTAGTACCGGTCACGCAGGGCAACCGGCATGGGCGACGTCAATCGTCAGTGGGTGCTGGCCGAAAGACCAGTGGGGCGGGCAGTCCGCGAATCGGATTTTCGCCTGCAGGAAACCCCCATTCCCTCACCGAACTCCGGTGAGCTGCTGATCAGGACGCTGTATCTGTCGGTGGCGCCGGTAATGCGCCAGTACATGCTCGATGGCGCCGGCTTCGAAAAGCCGCTTGCAATCGGCGATGTCATGCGCGGCCGCGGCGTTGGCGTCGTGGTCGAGTCGCATCATCCCGACTACGCGGTCGGCGACATCGTCCAGGCAAAGCTTGGCTGGCAACAGTACGTGATCTCTGATGGCTCGCCGTGGTGGATGATGTACAAGGTGCATCAGCGCATCGCCCCCTACTCCACTGCTATCGGCGTTCTTGGCGTCACCGGATTCACCTCCTACCTGGGCCTGGTCGATATCGGCGAAGCGCGCGCCGGAGACTGCGTTGTGGTCTCCGGGGCAGCCGGTGGCGTAGGTTCGAATGTTGGGCAGATTGCCCGAAACCTCGGCTGCAGCCCGATCATCGGCATTGCCGGTACCGACGAGAAGTGCCGGCTGCTGACGCAGCGGCTGGGCTACGATGCGGCCATCAACTACCGCAGCGAGAACCTCGACCAGCGCCTGGGTGAACTCTGCCCCGATGGCATTGACGTGTTTTACGACAACGTCGGCGGCAACACCCTGGACACGGCTCTGCTGCACCTGGCGCGTCATGCCCGCATCGTGCTGTGCGGACGCATATCGGAGTATCTCGACAACGAAGAGCAGCCCTACACGCTGCGCAACTATCAGCGGCTGCACAAGCGCATGGCGCGCATGCAGGCCTTCTTCATCTACGAGCTCGAGGCGGACTTCCCGCGCGCGGAAGCTGCGATGGCACAGTGGATCGCCGAGGGCCGCCTGACCTACGCCGAGGACGTACTCGAAGGGATCGAGCAGATGCCGCGCGCGCTGATGCGCCTCTACGAGGGCGAGAATCGCGGCAAGCAGCTGGTGCGCGTCGACGCTGCAGCCGAGACGTACGGCCGCGGCGGGGATCAGGCGCGGGCCTGATCCTCGGCGAAGACCTCGATCGGCAACGGCTGTCCCGACTGCATCATCAGCGCCTTCTTGCGGAAGAATCGTGCCAGGCCGGCCGGACCCATGCGCGAACCGCCAATGCCCGAGAGCTTGAAGGAGTGTTTTTCCGCCTCGAACATCTGACCGGTGAGCGAGCCATCGTTGACGCTGATGCCGCCGGCCTGGAGACGCCGCGCTACAGCCTCGCCTTCCTCCAGGGATCCTGCAAACACCGAGGCCGACAGGCCGTACTTGCTGTCGTTGGCCAGCCGCACGCCTTCGTCCAGGCTTGAAAACTTCATCACCGGCAGGATCGGACCGAAGGTCTCCTCGGTCATGATCTGCATCTGATGATCGACTTCGGTCAGCACGGTCGGGCGCACGTACTTGCCGCCGCCGAGGGTCTCGACCTCGCCGCCACAGCGGATGGTCGCGCCCTTGGCCACGGCATCGGCGATCTGTTCGGCGATGATCTCTGCCTGGCGCGCAAAGATCAGCGGACCCACGATGCCCTTGTGGATATCCGGATAGTTCAGCGGCACCTCGCGGGCTTTCTCGACCAGGCGCGCAACGAATGGCTCGTAGAGGCTCTCGTGGACATAGAAGCGCTCCAGCGACTGGCAGGCCTGGCCGGTAGCCAGCACCGAAGCCCGCAGCAGCGTATCGGCCGCCTTCACAGGGTCGGCTGAGGCCAGCACCAGCGCCGGATCCTTGCCACCAAGCTCCAGAAACGCCGGAATGAACGCCCGTGCGCAAGCCTCACCGACCTTGCGGCCGGTGGCAACACTGCCGGTAAAGCAGATCAGGTCGACGTGCTCGATCAGCGCCGCGCCAGTGCGCCCGTCACCCTGGAAGAAGCTGATCACACTGGCCAGCTCCGGCACTTCGTCGATGGCCCGCTGCAGCGGCTCGACGAACCTCGGTGTGACTTCGCTTGGCTTGATCGCAACACTGCAGCCGGCCACCAGCGCGGGCAGCGTATCGATGAGCGAGAGCAGCATCGGAAAGTTCCACGGACTGATCACACCGACCAGCGGATAGGGCACAAGTTGCTGGGTGAAGCGGATGCTGGGAATGGCCTGCGACTGTCCCCGGGTTTCGGCGAGCACCTCGGGCGCATAACGCCGCCAGCGCTCCAGCGCCGGGCGCACACCACGCGTTTCCGAGGCGGCAAGCAGCCAGCGGCCGGTATCCGTGGACAACGCTTGAGCGATATCGGCCTGGTGGCGCTCAACGGCATCTGCAAAACGCTCAAGAATCTCGAAGCGCTCCTCAAGCGGACGTGCCGCCCACGTGGGTTGGGCAGCACGCAGTGCCTCACAGCCGGCGGCGACATCGGCCTCATCGGCAGCGGTGAATTCGTAGTCCAGCGCTCCGGTGCGCGGATTCCTTGCCTTCATCGGACGGCCCATCGGTACTCCTGTGTCAGCGATCGCGTCGCTTGTCTTTATCCGGTGTCATCGACGCCAGCATATTGAGAAATGACTCCTGCATGCCCAGCCAGGAATCCAGGTTGTTCTTCACCATGCCGGCCAGATCAGCATCCGCAGTCTTGCCGGACAGCTGTTCGAGAAACTGACGTTGCTGGGCACCAAACTGGCTGACGCTACTTTCCAGAAAGCGCGCCATGGCGGCCTGCATCGGATTGCCGTAGAGCCTGATCAGCTGGGTGAGCAGGGCCGGCGTCAGGATCGGTGCGCCGTGTTGCTCCTGCTCAGAGACGATCTGCAGCAGGATACTGCGCGTGAGGTCCTCGCCGGTCTTTTCATCGAGGACGCGCACCGTGTCGCCTGCAACGATCAGCTCGCGAATGTCCTGCAGCGTGACGTGCCGGCTGCTGGCAGGATCGTACAGGCGCCGGTTGGTGTACTTCTTGATCAGGCGTTCGGCCACGGGCGTCTCCAGCCAAACCCCCATTCTAGTCGAAAAAAAACGGCGGCCATCCCTGGCCGCCGTTCTCTTTTTGCTTCTGCCTTGACGTCAAGCGGCTTCAGGCAGCCTTCTTGGTCGCCTTGGTGGCCTTTTCAGTGACGTCCTTGGCCTGCTTCGTGAACAGCTCAAGCGCCTCGGCCTGGTTTTCGCGGACGATCTCCATCATCTCCATGGAACCGCGGGTCAGGGTGTCGGTCCAGCGTGAAGCCAGTTCCTGCTGGGCAGTCATGCTCGCCTGCACGTCCTGGGTCTTGCCGACCTTGCCGAACTGCTCGAAACCCAGCTCGATGCAGGCAGAAGCCACTTCCCACTGCTTGCGGGCGATGCGCTCGACAGCCTTGGCGGCAAACTCGTTGTACTTGGCCACGGGAGCCATGGCTTCCTGGGTGGCGTCAACAATGCTCTGGAAATTCTGGTTGTTGCTCATCTGTATGGACTCCGGTGAGGGGTGAATTGCGAAACCTCAATTTGTGCAACGCAGTATATCAGCAGTCTTTTTGCGTTGCAAAATTATTTTTCACCCCCATCACTGTAGTCACAAGATCTTGAATTATATATCTTTAATATTATCCATTATGCATAATTCAGCTTTTGGCGCGTGAAACTATGCTCACGGGCATCGCGATGCAATAATCGCTTAAAGGTACAAGCGCATGATCGCCTCGGCGATGCAGGCGGGTTTTTCCTGACCATCGACCTCGACGGTATAAATCTCCACAATCTGCAGTCCGCCGGAGACTTCGCTGACATCGTGCAACTTGAAGTGCCCGCGCACACGACTGCCGACCCGCACGGCATTGGGGAATCTGACCTTGTTCAGACCATAGTTGATGACATTCTTGACCCCCGGGTAAGCCGGGGTGCTTTCATCCACCAGATGACGCAAGAGCGGGTACAGCGACAGGGTCAGATAACCATGGGCAATGGTCGTACCATAAGGCGATTCGCGGCCGGCGCGCCCGGCATCGATATGGATCCACTGGAAATCACCGGTGGCCTCGGCAAACGCGTTGATCCGCGCCTGATCGATTTCCATCCAGTCGCTGACCATCAGCGTCTGGCCGATTTTTCCTTTGAGTTCAGCAAACATTTCCGCCTGGCTCATGAGTCTCCCTCTCCAAGATATGTGTCCATGATGCAGCTAGTATGGGGGAGGCCGCCGACCATGGCCAGATCGCGAAATCAGCACAACCATCACACGCAAGGTGAAGCATGAACGAACAGTCGCGCCCCAAACAGCAGAACACCGCAGCCGAGCTTGGCGAGCTGTTCCTGCGCATGCCTGCCCAGCAACACGAGCTGGTCCAGGGGCTCATGAAGGCAACTTCGCCGAACAGCCTCGACCCGTTGAACCTCGGCGGTGCGTTCATGGAGCTGGCCCAGGCCATGACACGCAATCCTATGCAGATGCTCGATGCGCAATTCGATCTGGCTCGTGATTACGCCAGGCTGTGGCAGAACACGGCGCAGAAGGCCCTTGGGCTGGACGTCGAACCGGTGGCCACACCTGATCCGGGTGATCGACGCTTCCGCCACGACGACTGGAGTGAGCATCTGCTGTTCGATTTTCTGAAGCAGTCCTACCTGGTCACGTCGCGCTGGGTGCAGACGCAGGTCGAAGAGGCCGAAGGCCTCGACGAGGTGCATCGCAAGAAGGTGCGCTTCTACACCAAGCAGTTCACTGATGCGGTGTCACCCACGAACTTCCTGTTGACCAACCCCGAGGTGCTGCGCGAGACGGTGCGCACACGCGGTGCCAACGTCGTGCGCGGCCTGCGCAACCTGCTCAATGATTTCGATGTCGAGAATGGCAAGCTGAATATCAGCATGACCGACAAGGCAGCCTTCGAGGTCGGGCGCAATGTCGCGACCGCGCCCGGTAAAGTCGTTTTCCAGAACGACGTCTTCCAGCTGCTGCAGTTCGAACCGGCAACAGCCACGCAGTTCCAGGTGCCGCTGCTGATTTTTCCGCCGTGGATCAACAAGTACTACATCCTCGATCTCAAGCCGGAGAACTCCTTCATCCGCTGGGCGCTGTCTCAGGGCCACAGCGTGTTCGTAGTCTCCTGGGTCAACCCCGACGAGCGCCTCGCCGCGAAGACCTGGGAGGACTACTACAATGAAGGCATCAGCGAGGCCATTGACGCCACGCTGCGCGCCTGTGATCACGACCAGGTACACGCGATCGGCTACTGCATCGGCGGCACACTGCTGGCCTCCGGGCTTGCGTGCATGGCCGCCAACGACGACAAACGCGTCAAGATGGCGACCTTTTTCGCAGCCCAGGTGGATTTTTCCGAACCCGGCGACCTTGAGGTATTCATCGACGAAAAACAGTTGGCCAATCTCGATACGATGATGGCCAAGACCGGGTTTCTTGATGCATCGGCGATGAGCACCAGCTTCAACATGCTGCGCGCCAACGACCTGATCTGGACCTTCGTGATCAACAACTACCTGATGGGCAAGGATCCCTACCCGTTCGACCTGCTGTACTGGAATGCCGACAGCACGCGCATGCCGCGCGCGCTGCACATGTTCTACCTGCAGCAGATGTACCAGCACAATCGCCTCTCGCAGCCCGGCGGCATCACGCTGAACGCCACCCCGGTCGATCTGCGCAGGATCTCGATTCCGGTCTATCTGCAGGCCAGCCGCGAAGACCACATCGCTCCGTACAACTCGGTGTTCAAGGCCGCCGGGCTCTACCAGGGGCCGGTGCGCTTCGTGCTTGCGGGCTCCGGCCACATTGCCGGGGTCATCAACCCGCCTGCCTCCGGCAAGTACTGCCACTGGACGAACGACGCCGCCCCCGGCGAACTGGATGCATGGCTGGCCGGCAGCACCGAGCACAAGGGTTCGTGGTGGCCTGACTGGCATGCCTGGGCGGCGCCCCAGCTCGGAGAGCAGGTGCCGGCGCGCGCACCGGGCAGCGGGGGTCTGCAGGTCATCGAGGACGCGCCGGGCTCCTACGTGCGCGCCTGAGTCGCCGATTCGCCACACCCGACGCGGTGCCACTCGCGTCGGGTACCTCTTTGTTGCCCGCATGCATCTAATGTTGTTGCTGCACTGCAGCGAAAAGGCAGCTGTTTTCCTGCCCCAGATTGCCACCCGGGCCGCTGTGATGTACCTTTCACGCATTGGCCCCGGGGGCGTTGCGATATAGCGACAATCCGGGATTCACATCGGAAGTCGGGAGAACAATTCGTGAACTCAAGCACTCGCAGACTGAGTGTCGCCAGCGCCGTCGCTGCCGTCCTGGCCACCCCGGCCGCCTTCGCACAGATCGATGAAATCGTCGTCACCGCGCAAAAGCGCGAGCAGTCCCTGCAGGAAGTGCCGATCGCCGTATCGGCGTTCAGCTCCGAACAACTGGAGCGCGCGGGTATCGCCGATATCCGCGATCTGATGGCGCTGTCACCCAGCCTGGTCATGACCAGTTCTGCCGGTGAGGCCGCGGGCGCCGTGGCGCGTATCCGCGGTATCGGAACCACCGGCGACAACGCGGGGCTGGAGTCCTCGGTCGCGGTGTTCGTTGACGGTGTGTACCGCAACCGCAACAGTGTCGCCCTGACCGACCTGGGCCAGATCGAACGCATCGAGGTGCTGCGCGGCCCGCAGGGCACGCTGTTCGGCAAGAACGCCTCGGCCGGCCTGATCCATGTCATCACCAAGCAGCCGGAATTCGAAACCAGCGGCTATGTGCACTTGAGCGGCGGCAATTACGACTACGTGCGCGCCGCCGGCGGCATCACCGCCCCCATCATCGAAGACACACTGGCGTTTCGTGTCGACGCCAACTTTACCCAGCGCGACGGTTTCATCGAAGACCTGGTCACAGGCGATGACTACAACGACCGCGACCGGGTGCTGGTGCGCGGCCAGCTGCTCTTCCAGCCCAACGAGATCTTCAATGCCCGCATCATCGGCGACTGGGCGGACCGCACCGAGACCTGTTGTGCGGCGGTCACGCTGATCGAGGGTCCAACCCGATTCCTGATACAGGGACTCGGCGGCAGCGTCGTGTCTCCACCGGACCCCTACAGCCGCCTGTCGACCATTAATCCGGAGCGCGGCTATCAGCAGGATGTTGAGGAATGGGGTGTGTCCGGCGAGTTCACGCTGGACTTCGAGAACATCTCAGTCACCGCCATCACGGCGCATCGGCTGTGGGAACTCGACCGCTCGCAGGATATCGACTTTACCAACGCCGACATCCTCTACCGCCCGCCGAACGAAGGCTATCAGCAGCGCTTCGAGACCTTCACCCAGGAACTGCGTATCGCCGGCAGTACCGATCGGGTCGACTGGATGATCGGTGGTTTCTACGCTGACGAGAACCTGCAGCTCGCAGATGCGATCCGTGTGGGGCGCGACTTCGAAGGTTTCGCCAACGGCCTGCTGGGCGGCGCCCTGCCGCTGTTTACCGGCCTGCCGCCCGGCAGCAGCTTCGTCGATGGTGATGGAGGTCAGCTGGACCTGTTCCGCCAGGGTGCGGAGAGCTGGGCGATCTTCACTCACAACACCGCGCGCCTGACGGACCGACTCGACTTTACCGTCGGCATTCGCTACACGGAGGAGACCAAGGACTTCTTCGCAGCCCTGCAGTCCAGAAACAACGCCTGCTTTTCCACGCTGAACAGGGTGCCTGCGCTGGTCGGTGCCGGCTTGCAACCCGGGCAGATCGCCCAGGGCCTGGGCCTGATCTGCCTGCCATTCTTCAATCCCCTGGTCGATGGCGTGTATCGTGACAAGCGCGCTGACCGGGAGTGGACCGGCACCATCAGCCTGGCCTATGAGCTCAGCGACAACATGAACGCCTATCTGTCCATGGGTCGCGGCTACAAGGCAGGCGGCTTCAACCTCGACCGCGCGGGTCTGGCCAATCCGATTCCGGGGTTGCTGGGTCTGGCCCCGCCTGTCCAGCCCTCTGCGGCGGACCTGGAGTTCGGTAACGAAACGGTCGATGCCTACGAGGCCGGCCTGAAGTCTCAGCTGTTCGACAACCTGGTGACCCTGAATCTTGCTGCATTCTACAGCGAGTTCAACGACTTCCAGCTCAACACATTCACCGGCATCAACTTTATCGTCAGCAATGTCGCCAAAGCCACGACCAAGGGCATCGAGGCTGACTTCGCCGCCTTCGTCAGTGATGCGCTGACACTCTCCGGCGGTGTGACCTACTCCGATGCACGCTACGGTGGCGGCATCACCAGCCCGCCGGGCAGTCCGGTGCCGTTGGCTGGCCGGCGCCTGACCAACGCGCCATTGTGGAGTTCGGCGCTGGCCGCCACGCTGGAGCAGCCGCTGACAGGTAATCTGACTGGCCTGCTTCATGTCGACATGCGTTTCACCGGCAATCTGAACTCCGGTTCGGACCTGCTGCCGCAGAAACAGCAGGGTGGCTTCACGGTCTGGAATGCACGCATCGGGGTCAGCTCGCCTGACCGGCGCTGGCAGTTCGAACTCTGGGGACGCAACCTGTTCGACAAGGAATACCAGCAGGTGGCGTTCAACGCACCGCTGCAGGGCAGCGTGGCTGGCGGCACGCAGACCTTCAACACGTTCCTGGCCGAACCACGCACCTGGGGAGGTACTGTGCGCATCAACTTCTAACCAGAAGTCGGCGCAGCAGCAAAACAAAAGGGGGCGATCCCGACGGGATCGCCCCCTTTTTCATGCCATGCGACTAATCCTCGGCGCGGCGTTCGTCGATGATTCTCTTGAAATAGGTCCAGCTGGTCTCATTGGGACGGGTATCGTCAACCGGAGGCGGCTCTGAGTACTTCTGGAAGCGTGTCTCGATCTGCTCGAGCATGAGATCAGAGAGATCCTCAAAGCGCTCGAGCTTGCGACCGGCCGTATGGAAGTACACCATGCCCGTGCGCCCGCGCATCTTCATCCATGGCAACCAGTCGGACTTTCGCACCCAACCCACATGATTGCCGACCGTGTGCAGTTCGGGGTCGGTGAGTTCCGACAAAATGCCCATGAAATTGAACATCTCGGTGGCGTGATACTTGTTGCCAACGTAATCCTGGTAATCACCCCCCAATACATTGTGGTAGAACAGCGGCACCGTGGCGGTCTGCCACCAGAGGTCTCCCTGGATGGTGCCGCGGAAGCGCGCACTCGGATTGCCATCGGCATCGTAGGGATAGGTCGGTCCGCTGTTGACCGGATCGTTGTCGATATGCAGCACCTCGACGGTCTCACCGGTCCACGGGTTTTCCCATTCGTCGACGACCTCGCCGGTCTCCGGATCAAGGTAGAACAGCACTTCCCGGCTGACCATCCTGTAGCCTTCGCCGCGCACTTCATCGCTGATGGTCACGCACTGGCGGATGTTCATGCCTTCGACCTTGAAGATCAGCCGGTCGGGCTCACCGGGCACGCGTGAGAACATGTCACCCAGCCACCAGTAGGTGACGGGATGTTCGTCCTTGAGCGAGCACTGGATCTTGCGGGCTGCGGCAATGGCGCCCTCAGGCGTGCTCAGGTCGATTTTCTCAGCCGCAGATACGGGCGAGGTGCTGACGATGCCTGCCACGAGGCCGGCACCGAGCGACGTTGCCAACAGGCAGGGTAAACTGCGTATTCCCATCTTCGGGTCTCCTGGTGTGAGTGGGCTACCGGCACTCGTGATGCCACTGCGGCGGCGGGAAGTACGCTGCCAGACAAGTGCTCACGGGACCGCCATGGCAGAATAGCATGGTGGCTTATCTGCCCGGCCGGGCTTCGTGTCATCCGATTGCATCCATGCTGCGTACCTGATGTCATTGATCATCGGTAACACAACCACGGAGATTGCGTCATGGACCTGAGCAGCCTGCTGCCGATAACACTGGCGCTGACGCTGGCCTGCATGTTTGGGCTGTGGTTGCTGAGCCTGCCACTGAAAAACGTCAGCATCGTGGACATCTTCTGGGGACCCGGCTTTGTAGTCATCGCTGTGGCCTGCCTGTTGCTGGCCGAGGGTCATGCCCCCCGTCAGTGGTTACTGACTGCATTGACCGCCGCGTGGGGACTGCGACTGGGCATCTACCTCGCAGTGCGCAATATCGGTCATGGCGAGGACCCCCGCTACGCGCGCATGCGCGAGCGCGTCAATGCCCGCGGCGGGCGCTTTGCACTGAGCAGTCTCATCGTGGTGTTCATGCTCCAGGGCGTGATCATGTGGATCGTCTCGCTGCCGCTGCAAGTCGGCCAGGCCTCACCCACACCTTCACTCGGTTGGTTGGCCGCCATTGGCACACTGGTGTGGCTGGTGGGCTTCGGTTTCGAGACCATCGGCGATGCACAATTGCGGCGATTCAAGGCCGATCCGGCCAATCGCGGCGAAGTCATGGATCGTGGGTTGTGGCGTTATACACGTCACCCGAATTATTTCGGCAACGCCTGCCTGTGGTGGGGTATCTGGCTGGTGGCGCTGGAAACGGGATCGGCATGGTGGACCGCTATCGGCCCGGCACTGATGACCTATTTCCTGTTGCGGGTGTCGGGTGTGGCGCTGCTGGAACGTTCGCTCACCGAGACCAAGCCGAAATATCGCGACTACGTGCGCCGCACCTCAGCGTTTTTCCCTATGCCACCGAAGAGCGACTGAGGCTGGTGCTGGCCGACGCGCCCGATTCGTCGCAGCGCTTGCCAGTCAGTCCAGCAGGGCGTCGGTCTTGGCCGCGCAGATGAAGTCATTCTCCGACAATCCGCCAATGGCATGTGTCGTCCAGCTGATGCGACAGTAACCATAGCCGAACTCGATATCGGGGTGATGGCCCTCGATCCCCGCCACCCAGCCAACGGCATTGACGAAACCCAGCACACGATTGAATCCGGGCATGCTGAACTCGCGTTGCAGCCTTCGCCCATGATCACGCAGCTGCCAACCCTCGTGCAGCTGCGCGATGAGGCGCGTGCATTCGGACTCAGGCAGCGGATCGACACCACCCTCGCACGGCTTGCAATGCTTCAGTCTCAGGTCGCTCATTCGGCGATTCTAACGCAAGCACTGGCCGGCGGGGCCGTGTACGGCCCCGCCCTGCCACCTTACTCTCTGCGCGCCAATGCGCGTCCTGACGGATCGAGCGTCATACGAATATCCACCCGACGATCCAGCGCATAGCCATCCACATCGCCCGTCTCGGCCTGGGCATGACGTGAACCATGGGCCACGGTAATGACCTGCGAGGATGACAGCCCTGCGTTCAACAGCACGGCCTTGACCGTCTCGGCCCTGGCCGCAGAGAGCGCGTCATTGAGTGATTCCTCGCCACGCGGGTCGGCATGCCCCTCGACCCGAATCTCCACATCGCCGAGATCGGCCAGTACGCGACCAAGACGCTCGAGCCGCGACACCGCTGCGGGTGCAAGATTGGTGTCATTGGTGCGGAACAGCACGTTGAATTCCAGCGTCTCGCCGATGCGTGACTGGGCCTGCTCGATATCCGCCAGCATGCGCTCGCGCAGGGACAGTTCCGAACGCAGCGAGGCCAGCGTCCTGTCGAGTTCCCCGCGACGCGACCGCTCGTAGGCCAGTCCGTCCTCGAGTTGCGCCAGCGACTCGGCGTCGCGGTGCATCCGATCACCGAGTATCGCGCCGGCAGCGGCACCGATGATGGCGCCGACCGGCCCGCCGGCCAGCGCGCCCACGACAAGGCCGCTGCCCAGTCCCACGGTCTCTGCTTTGCTTGCCTGCGGCTTGGCGCTCGACTCGGCCATCACCGGTCCTGCGACCACGCCGCCGAGCACCAGGCTTGTCATGAATATCTTTGCTGTCTTCATTTGCGGATCCTCCATAAGCACGGGGTGTGCGGGATCCATTACAGGGCTGCGGGGTGGCAGCTTTCCGCGGCATCATGGCAGTGCGCTGGGCAAATCTGGCGAATTATGGTCAGTGCAAACTTGCAAGGCGGCGCAGCACAGCGCACTGGCGAAATCCCCGGACGCACGCGCGTTGGCGCGCGCCTCGGGGAATGGCGCCTTAGAATGTCAGCGAGACCCCCACCGTCACGAACCAGTCGCGATCATCGCCGCGCAGCACGCGACCAATCGCCAGGTCAACATGCTCGAACGCGCCGCCGCCGGCGAAGCGGAATCCCAGCTGCGCCTCGGGTTCTTCCTCGGCGCCCTCGCGATACAGCTGCCCGATGACGGCGATGGCTTCGTTGACGGCCCACTCACCGGCCACACCCGTGAACAGGCGGTCGAGATTACCGGCGTCACGGTCGCGCAGTCTCAACCAACCGACATTGGCGTGGACGCTGATCGCATCGTCGAGCGCATAACTGACCGGCAGATTCAGCAGCCAGTCTTCCAGTCTGCCGTCCTCGAAACCTGCCGCCAGGCTGATCGCAGAAGTGAGCCCGTCGGGGTGCGACCACGGCAGCAGGTACTTCGCCTCCGGCTCCAGTCGGGTGAAGCTCTCGCCGTCTTCGCGCAGCCGATAGACGCCGGCGGTCAATCCAAGTGCACCCCCAAAGCTCACTGCCGGCAGTACAGCGAACTCGCTGTTATTGGAATTCACTCGTGTCAACCATGTCTCCACCAACACCTGCCCAGGCTCCGCGATATCGGCATCGTCGACCGGGTAATGACCACCCGCCGCCCACAGCGGAAAGGGCAACACCACCACCGACAGCACGGCAAGCAACAATCGGGGGTTTTTCACGGTCTGCTCCTCAATGCGCGCGTGCGCACTCCTTGGAATGTATCCGGCACTGACGGAGTTGGCACTCGGGTGAGCAGCGCCCGGGCATCAACCCGGTGACCGATGAATCGGATCGATCCACAGCACTTCTTCGGGCGGTTCGACTGGCTCGATATCGAGGTTCACGACCACCGCCTCGCTGTCACTGCGCACCAGCACGCATTCCAGCGCATGGTCGTCAGCGGCGTTGATCTCCTGATGCGGCACGTAAGGTGGCACGAAAATGAAATCACCCGGGCCGGCCTCGGCCACGAATTCAAGGGCTTCGCCCCAGCGCATCCGTGCACGACCTTTGATCACATAAATCACGCTCTCAAGGGCACCG
>JAFIFN010000269.1 GCA_020832005.1 Gammaproteobacteria bacterium
CGTACGCGCGGCCTACCTGGCGCATCACAAGAGCTAGTCAAGAGAAAAGAGGAAAACTGCGCTGTATGTCGATGAAGCTTGCTCTGGCGTCTTGGTCGTTTCCCTTTTGCACCCTCCCGGAAGTTGCTGCCATCGCCAAGGCTCTGGGGGTGTCGGCATTGGATGTCGGCGTCGATTACCGTGCCGCTATTGACCGCACCACACTGCTATCGGCGCCGGAACGCAGTGGGCGGGCACTGCGGGATTTGGACATCGAAATGCCCTGCTTCTATTACCGCTTCGGGCAGGAACTGGATGAACGCAATCTGGCTGCACCGGAAAACATGACGGCGAATGCCGAGGACTTCAAGAAAGTCGTCGCATTCTGTGCCGCGGCGGGGATTGGTCGTATTTTTCTGCTCCCTGGCATCGTTAATCCGGGCCAGACGATGGCCGACGCGCTGGAGGTTTCCGCCCAGGCCTTAAACCGCCTTGTACCCCTTGCCCACGATGCCGGGATCACTCTGACGGTGGAGGCGCACGTTCGTTCGTTTGCCGAGTCGCCCCAAGTGACGCTTGAATTGCTGCGTCGGGTGCCCGGCCTCAAGCTGGCGCTGGATTATTCCCACTTCGTCTGCTTAGGCTACCGCCAGGAAGACATTGATCCCTTGGCGCAGCATGCCGCTCACGTGCACCTGCGCCAAGCCAAGCCCGGCGAACTGCAAGCCAAGTTCCAGTACGGCACCATTAATTTTCCGGCCTTGATCGGCACGCTGCGCGACGTCCAGTATGAAGGCTATCTGGTGTTGGAGAACGTTCATCAGGACTACATGAACAGCCGCTATGACGATGTGCTGAGCGAGGTCATCCAGATGCGTGACCTGGTGCGGAGGTACATATGACGTCGCCGGTGGGCATTGTTTTTGGTGGCAGTAAGGGTATCGGTGCCGCAACCGCCAAGGCGCTGGCGGCCTGTGGCACCAAAGTGGCTATTGTGGCCCGCCATCAATCCGCATGTGACGAGGTGGCGCAAGATATTGCGGCGAAGGGCGGGACTGCGCTGCCATTGGCTTGCAATGTGGCCGCTGGCGATCAGGTGAAGGCGGCGATCAAAGCGGCGGTTGACAAGTTCGGCCGCTTGGATTTTGTCGTCAACAGCGCAGGCGTCATGGACCCTATCGGCTTGATCGAAAATTGCCCGCCGGATGCCTGGGCGCACTGCCTGGAGGTCAATATCACGGGCAGCTATCATGCCTGCCGCGCCGCGCTACCCATATTCCGTGCCCAAGACTGCGGTGTGATCGTCAACTTGAGTTCCGGCGCGGCATTCCACGCTCTAGAAGGCTGGGGCGCGTATTGCGTCGCCAAGGCGGGCCTTGTCATGCTGACCAGGGTTCTGGCGGCGGAAGTGGCAGGCAGCGGCATTCGCGTCTACGGCTTCCAGCCCGGCATGGTCAACACCGGACTGACCCGCGATGCCCTGCGACACAAAATCAACCGCGTGGCTGATCTGGATTATGCGGCCTTCGATCCGCCGGAAGCACCGGCCGCCGCCATCGTCTGGCTGTGCCTTCATTGTCCCAACGATCTGTCCGGTGGCGAGGTGCTATTCACAGACCCGGCATTCCAGGCACGGCTAGACAACAAAAGTAAAAGAAATAGAAGTTCGGAGTGCGTCACGTGATCAGAAATCAAATCGTCGATGTGCGCGCCTACACCTTGGCGGAAAAAGGGGCGGGCGGCGAATATCATGACCGCGAACAGGGCCACTGGCTGGTAGATACCCTGATCGCCAATCCCATGTCCAAATACCCCGACTATAAGGCGTCGCGCACCAGTTGGGGCATCGGCGTGCTGGGCAGCATCGTGGTGGAGATTGAAACTGATGACGGCACGGTGGGCGTGGCCACCGGCTTGGGTGGCGAGGCAGCGTGTTTCCTCATCGAACGTCATTTCCGGCGGTTTCTAATTGGCCAGGACCCGCGGGACATTGCCAAGATCTGGGACCAGATGTACTGCTCCAGCCTGCCCTATGGCCGCAAAGGGCTGCCACTTGCGGCCTTGAGCGTGGTTGATATTGCGTTGTGGGATGTGCTGGGCCTATTGCGCGATGAGCCGGTCTATAAGCTTATCGGCGGCGCCACCCGGGGTGAGCTGGCGGTCTACCAGACCGGCGCGTACCCGGACATATCCAAGAAGCTCGGCTTCATCGGCGGTAAGGTGCCGCTGCCGCACGGACCCGCCGATGGGCCGGAGGGCCTGCGCGCCAATGTCAAATTCCTGGTCGAGCATCGTGAGCGCGTCGGCCCCGAGTTTAAACTTAAGGTGGATTGCTACATGTCGCTGGATGTGCCGTACGCGGTGGAATTAGCGCATGCGGTAAGGCATTTGGATATCTACTGGCTGGAGGAATGTCTGTCGCCTGATGATATTGACGGCCACAAATTGCTCAAAGCACGCGCCCCGTTTATGCGCTGGACCACCGGCGAACATGAATACAGTCGATACGGATTTCGCCAACTGATTGCCGATCGCGCTGTGGATATCATCCAGCCGGACGTGATGTGGGTGGGCGGCTTGACCGAGCTGTTGCGCATTTCCGCCATGGCGGCGGCGTATGATATGCCTGTGGTGCCGCACGGCAGCGGCGCCTACAGCTATCACTTCGTCATCTCTCAACCCCATTGTCCGTTCTGCGAATATATCAACACCAGCCCCGGCGCGGATCAGATCCTGCCGGTTTTCGGGGCACTGTTCACAAATGAGGTGCTGCCCAAGAACGGCGCGGTGCGCCCCACCGATGATCCAGGTTGGGGGTTGAAGCTCAACCGCGATGCGGTCACGCTGCATCGCCCTTACACGGGAGACGCAGTATGAACCGCTATGACCTGGATGGGAAAGTTGCGGTGATAACCGGGGCGGCCCGTGGTATTGGGTACAGTGCGGCGGAACGGTTGTTGCAATCCGGTGCCAGCATATGCATTTGGGACGCTGATGGAGAGGCCGCGCAAACAGCCGTCGAAACGCTAAACGCGCCGGGCCGGGTACTGGCGCGACGAGTGGACATTGCCCAATGGGAACAGGTGGCAGCGGCCACTCAGGCCGCCGTCGCGGCGTTCGGCGGCATCGACATGCTGGTTAACAATGCCGGCATCGCCGGGCCCAACCTGCCGCTATGGGAATTTCCCGTGGAAACCTGGCGGCAGATTATTGACATTGATCTGGTTGGCGTCTTTTTGTGCTGCCGGGCGGTGGTCCCCGTGATGTTGGAAAAAAATGCGGGCCGCATCGTCAATGTGTCCTCGGTGGCGGGCAAGGAAGGCAATCCCAATGCGTCCGGCTACAGTGCCGCCAAGGCTGGCGTGATTGCCTTGACCAAATCCCTTGGTAAGGAACTGGCCAAGACCAACATTCGCGTCAACGCCATCACGCCCGCCACGGTGGCCACCGATATTCTTAAGCAATTTGGGCAGGAACAAGTGGACTACATGCTGTCGCGAATTCCCATCGGACGGCTGGGGACGGTAGAGGAAAACGCCGCCATGATCGCTTTCTTGTGTTCGCCCGACTGTTCGTTTTCCACCGGTGCGGTGTTCGACACCTCCGGCGGCCGCTGCACTTATTAAAGAAAGGCCACGCTTATGAAGTTGTTGAGATATGGCCCCAAGGGGTCCGAAAAGCCTGGCATCCTGGACAAGCACGGCCGGATACGTGATCTGTTCGGCGTCATCGCCGACATTTCGCCGCAGGTCTTGGCCAACGATCTCGACCGGCTGGCGGCGCTGGATCTGGAAACGCTGCCGGAAGTTTCGGCCGATGTTCGTATTGGCGTGCCCATCCTGGGGGTAGGCAAAATCGTTTGCATCGGTCTTAATTACCGCAAACACGCCGAGGAAACCGGCGCGGCCGTACCGCCGGAGCCACTGGTGTTCATGAAGGCCACGACGTCACTTAGCGGTCCCTACGATCCGGTAATCCTGCCCAAGGGCGCCACCAAGGGCGACTGGGAAGTGGAATACGCCATAATCATCGGCAAAACCGCCCGCTATGTCAGCGAGGCCGACGCCATGGACCATGTGGCCGGCTACTGCGTATTGAACGATGTGTCGGAACGGGCCTTCCAGATGGAGCGGGTCGGGCAGTGGACCAAGGGCAAAAGTTGCGACACCTTCGCGCCCTTGGGGCCATGGCTGGTGACCAAGGATGAAATTCGCGATCCGCACAAGCTGGCGTTGTGGCTGGAAGTCAATGGCCATCGCTATCAGGACAGCAACACCAGTGACAATATTTTTTCAGTTACCAACATGGTCAGTTATTTAAGTCAATTCATGACGCTGGAGCCCGGCGATGTGATCAGCACCGGTACGCCTGAAGGCACTGGCGTAGGGCAAAAGCCGCCAGTGTTCTTGAAGCCCGGCGACGTCATGCGTCTGGGGGTCGAGGGGCTGGGCGAGCAGCGTCAAGACGTTGTCGCCTATAATGGAGCCGGCTAAATGAAGTCCAAGGAGCGGCGCGCGCCGTTCATCTGGACCCCACGGCAAGCGATAAACCGGGACCTGGGCTTTCGGCAACTGCTCTGGAATGGGGCCGAGAGACGTGACGACGGCGTCAACCGCTGGGTTCTGTTCCGTCGCCGGTTTTCGCTGACGAGTCCGGCGGCCCATGCGTCCCTGGATATGACAGTGGATGGCCGCTATCAGCTCTTTACCAACGGCAGACGTCTGGGTCGCGGGCCCGTGCGTTCCAACCCCCATTACCAACGTTATGACACGTACGATATCGCTCCTGATCTCGCGGTTGGGGAGAATGTCATTGCCGTGCTGGTGCATGTTTACGGCGTCGATACGGCGTGGTACGAAACCGTGAAAGGCTATTGGCAACCCTTCTATGGCGACGGCGGACTGTACTGCGATGCTGGTATTCAATGTCAGGATAACACCGCTGTAGAAGTGTTATCCGATACATCCTGGCGCAGTCAGGTGTGCGCCGCCTGGCGGCAGGATACGCCGCGGGCTGGCTGGGGGCAGGGCTTCATCGAAGATTTCGACGCCAATAAGATGCCTGATGACTGGACGGCGGTGGATTTCGATGATGAAAGTTGGGACGGCGTGCAAATTCTGAGGATTCCGCCTGAGCGCAATGACCGCGCCAAGGGCTGGCGCGCGCCGGAACCGTTTTCTTGCCTGATGGTCAATGATCTGCCGCCGATGGCGGAAACACTTGTGGAGCCCACACGCGTGATCGCGCAGTTTGGTGTCATGCCGTCGCCGGAACAGCCGCTGGACCGCCGTTTGTATGATGAAGAGCTAGCGGATCTGCCCGCAGGATCAGTGGAAAACGCCGAGGCGCTGTTGCGTGATGACGCGGCCATGACGACGGTACGCACACTGCCGGATCGCGATGTGTCTCTGTTCCTGTGCTTTGAACAATTGCACAGCGGTTATCCGTTTATCGAGATCGACGCCCAGGGAGGTGAGGTCATCGAGATGGGCGTCAGCGAGACGTTCGCCGGTGAATTTGACGCCCAGTGGCCCGCCCGGCCACGGCTTGCGCGGGTAAGCTATCTTGATTGTGCCCATCTTTTCCGCTACACGGCCCGGCCTGGTGTGCAGCGCTATGAGAAATTCGAATGGACCGCCGTGCGCTACATGCAGATCGTGGTGCGCAATGCGCCTCGGGGTCTGAAAATACGCCATGCCGGGTCCATTCACACTCATTATCCGCTGGCTTATGGCGGCGCCTATGAATGTAATGATGAATTCTTGAATCGCCTGTGGCGAACCGGCCGCTATACGGTGCAGGAATGCACCCATGACGCTTGGGAGGACTGCCCGGGGCGGGAAAAGCGCCAGTGGCTCGGCGACGGCATCGTCCATTACCTGGCGGCGGCGGCGGCGTTCGGGCCATCCAGCCAGCCGGTGGACCGCAAATTTTTGTACGATGGTGCGCACAGTCAGCGCCCCGACGGCTTGATGCAGATGTTTGCGCCCGGCGATCATCACACCAACGGCGTCATCATCCCCGATTTCAATCTGCATTGGATCGGCGCGCTTTATCACTACTTTCTGCACACCGGGGATGAGGCAACGGTGGAAGAATTATTTCCGGCGGCCGAGCGGGCGATCTCCTGGTTTGAACGCCAGATGGGGCCGGATAGTCTGCTGGCGAGTGTGCCGTTCTGGCATTTCATCGAATGGGCCGATGTGGGTCGTAACGGTCAGGGGGCGATCATCAACGCCATGTTCGCGGGCGCGCTGAAGATGGCGGCGGCGCTCGCCGGATGGCTGGACATGCCGCGTCCGAAAAAGCGCTATACGGAACTGGCGGGGCTGATCGCCGTGTCGCTCAACGCCCGCCACTGGGATGTCCGCCGCGGGGTTTATGTGGACATGGTGGACCCGGCGACCGGGAAGCAAAACATGCGCGTCTCCCAGCACGCCAATGCGGCGATGATCCTGTGGGATATCGCACCGCGGGATCGCTGGCCCGCCATGATCGCCTACATCACAGATCCGTCGCGCGCCAAACTCACCTCAGTGCCGCCCATCGTCATGCATGGCGAGTCGTTTGACGACGCCACAGACGTGGTCGAGGCCAACACCTACTTCAGTCATTTCGTAAATGCCGCGTTGGCCAAGGCAGGGCGTTTCGACCTGGCATTGACCGCCATCCGCAAGAACTATCAGCCCATGCTTGCGACGGATACCGCCACCTTGTGGGAAGGCTACGAGCCATCCGCCAGCTTGTGCCATGCCTTCTCGGCGTCGCCGTTGTACCAATTGTCAGCCCACTCATTGGGCGTGCAGCCGATATCCCCGGGTTTTCACGACTTTCGGCTTGCTCCGCAGCCTGCGGATTTGACCCGCGCGCGGGGAATTTATTCAACGGTGAAGGGCGATATAGTGGTGTCTTGGCGGCGGGAAGGCCGCAGGTTGATGTTCGAGGCGACGGTGCCTGACGGCACGACCGCCGAGATGGTAAGTCCTCCCGGCTATGCGTTGAAATCCGGTAAGACGCGCCTTGCGCCCGGCATGCATACCGTAGAGCTTACGAAAGTCGCTACATGAGCGCCGACATAAAGCCATGGAGCGCGCGTTCATATCGGCGACTGCTGGTGGACACCCAAATCCCGGACTGGGATCCGGGCTTTCTGGTCAACTATGACCCTGTGCGCGTGGCAGACGAGGTGGTTGCCACCGGCGCTCAGGCGGTCATGGTCTATTTCCAATCCCACGTGGGGGTGTGTAACTGGCCGGCCGTGACCGGCGCGCAGCACAAGGCATTTCAGGGCCGCGATATGGTATCTGAAACGCTGGCGGCGATGAAGGCGCGCCATATCCCGGTGTGCGCGTACTACAGCGTCAATTTCAACAACTGGGCGTATCTCGAGCATCCCGACTGGCGCATTGACTCGCTGACCAAAGGCTCCATGGGCATTCTACCGCGCGCCCGTTATGGCCTGTGCTGCATGAACAACCAGGACTACCGCGCCTTCGTTCATGCTCAGGTCCTTGAGTTTCTCGACGCTTATGACATGGACGCAGTGTTTTTTGACATGATGTGGTGGCCGGCGGTGTGTGGCTGCGCATCCTGCCGGGAGCGCTACCAGCTTGAACGGGGCGCGGCGATTCCAGACACCATCGAGTGGCTCGATCCGGTCTGGTGCATGTTCCAGAAAACGCGGGAAGACTGGATCACCGATTTCATCGTTGAATTGCGTGACCTGGTGCAGGAAAAGAAGCCACGTCTGCAGGTCTACCATAACTTTGCGCTCGGCATGGCCAACTGGACACGGGGCATTTCCTTTAGATCGGCCCGGGGTCACGACTTTCTGGGGGGCGATTTTTATGGCGGCCAGACCGAGCAATTGGTGATTTCCCGGCTGATGCTGAACCTGTCGGAACAAACCCCGGTGGAGTTTATGACCACGGTGGGTGCGAATTTGATCGAGCATGTGGGCTTGAAGGACGAACAGGAGTTGGCGCTGCAAAACTTTGCCGCCGTCGCCTCATCGTCGGCGTTTCTGATGATTGCGGCGTTTGATCCTGACGGTCGGCTCAATCCGGCGGTGCCCCAGCGTATCCGGGCGGTATATGATCAGACCGCCCCATATGAACCCTTCCTGGGCGGACAGCCGGTCGAAGATATCGCAATCTATTTTTCTGACGATTCCAAGATGAATTTTGCTGATAACGGCATGCCGCTCAGCGACGCTGTGGCGTCCAGTGGGCCGGATTATCCGCATTTTCATGCCGTGGCCGGCGCGTGTCGGGCATTGCAGGCGGCGCACATGCCGTTTGGCGTCATTACCAAAAAGCAGCTTGGCGTCTTGTCGCGCTATCCGGTGGTTGTGTTGGCCAATGTATTACGTATGACGGCCGAGGAAGCGGCTGCGTTCCGCGACTATGTGAGAAACGGTGGCCGTCTTTACGCCAGCCGTTGGACATCGCTCACCGATTCCGCCGGGCGCCGCCATAATGATTTTATGCTGGCGGAGGTATTTGGCTGCCATTACATGGGCGAGGAAACCGGGCGGGTTGTATATCTCGATCCCATCGACCCTGATCTACGAATCGCCATCGCACCGCAAGAGATGCTCAGCCATTGGCGCGACGCCCGGCAGATGAGCGGCGCGCTGCGGTTGCGGCGCGGCACAGGCAAAACACTGGCAACGTTGACCTTGCCGTATGGCTATCCCAGTAAAGGATCGGTGGGAGGTAAGGATTGGGCCAGCATTCACAGTTCGCCGCCGTGGGAGCATGTGGATGCCCCCACCATTGTTGAAAATACGTTTGGCAAAGGTCGGGCGATGTACGCTGCCGCCGATCTGGAGTGCAGAGCAACGGGTGCGAACCGCACCTTGTTCGTGACGCTGATGCGCCGCCTGCTGGATCAGCCGCCACGTTTTTCATCGGATACCCATCCCGCCGTCTGGATGACGGCCTTCGATCAGCCGGATCGGCGGCAAACCATTGCAAGTTTTCTCAATTATCAAGCCGAACTCCCCGGGCTTCCGATTGGCAGCGTACCGTTCGAGCTCCGGCCGCCGCAGGGGGAGACGTTCGGCGCAGTGAAACAGTTGCCTGGTGAAGAAACTCTGGCGGTGGCGCGGAGCAAGGATGGCGCAGTCTCCGGCATGCTGACCGATCTTGGTGTTTTCGCGATGATTGTCGCGGAATGGGGAAGCACAGGAGAGTGGGATACTTGACGCGCAGAAGCGTGCTTGCCGGGCTACCGGGAACAAGCGCGACCGTGTTGACGCTCGGCGGCTACGCCGGGACCGGAGACATTGCGGCGGAACACGGAAAGTTTTTTGTGATTTTACCGAGGTGATGGCGCGGTAAAGTCGAAGGCGGAATTGCTGGAGAGTCCAATTGAGCGATCTTTTCATACGGCTGCAGGACGCTGATAATGTGTTGATTGCCCGTTCGGATGTTGCATCGGGCACACGGCTGGGCACGACCGGCATTGTGGCGCGGGCGGATATCCCGCAGGGCCACAAAATCGCCGCCCGGGCCATCGCCGATGGCGACGCCATCTACAAATATGCGCAAATTATCGGCTTTGCGTCCCAGGGTATCGCCCCGGGTGATCATGTGCACAGCCAAAATGTGACGGTTAAATCCTTCGAGCGCGGCTCTGAATGTGGCGTGGTGGTCCGGCCGACGGATTTTGTGCCGGGTGCCCAGCGCGCTACCTTCCAGGGATTTGTGCGGGCCGATGGCCGCGTGGGCTCCCGCAACTACATCGGTATCCTGTCGACGGTGAACTGTTCCGCCACGGTGGTCAACCAAATCGCCGCCGCGTTCAGCCGTCCCGACGATATGGCGGCGTTCCCGCATGTGGATGGCGTGGTGGCGTTCCCCCACACCACCGGCTGCGGCATCGAAGCGGGCGGTGAAGGGCACCGCAACCTGCAACGCGTCATGGCCGGCTTCGCTCGACATCCTAATTTCGCTGGCGTGCTGATGGTGGGATTGGGCTGCGAGGTCAATCAGGTGGCGGGCGTACTGGCCGACATGGGACTGACGCAAAGCGACACACTCTGCGTCATGACCATTCAGGATATCGGCGGTACGCGGCAAACCGTGGCCGAAGGGATCGAGCAAGTCCGCGCCATGCTGCCCGCCGCCAATGAGGCACGCCGCCAGACCGTTCCGGCGGGCCACCTCACGCTGGCGCTGCAATGCGGCGGCTCTGACGGCTATTCGGGCATCAGCGCCAATCCAGCGCTGGGCGCGGCGGCGGATTTGTTGGTGCGTCACGGCGGCACGGCAATTTTAAGCGAAACGCCGGAAATATACGGTGCCGAACATTTACTTATTGCCCGGGCGCAAACGCGTGCGGTCGGTGAAAAACTCATCGAGCGCATCAAATGGTGGGAAGACTACACCGCCCGCACCGGCGGCGAGATGAACAACAACCCCTCACCGGGTAACAAGGCGGGCGGTCTGACCACCATCCTGGAAAAATCCTTGGGATCGGCGGCCAAGGGCGGCACCACCAACCTGGTGGCTGTTTACAAATATGCCGAGCCCATTACCGAAAAAGGCTTCGTGTTCATGGACTCGCCCGGATATGACCCGGCGTCGGTAACCGGCCAAGTGGCCAGCGGTGCCAATATTGTCTGTTTTACTACCGGCCGGGGCTCGGTGTTCGGTTTCAAGCCCGCGCCGTCTTTGAAGCTTGCGACCAATACGGCGCTTTATGAACGCATGACGGAAGACATGGACATCAACTGCGGTCGTATCATCGATGGCACGGCAACTGTTTCCGAGATGGGCCGGGAAATCTTTGAGCGTATTCTGGCGGTGGCGTCGGGCGAACAGACGAAAAGCGAGGAGCTGGGCATGGGTGGCAATGAATTCACGCCCTGGCAAATTGGCGCCACCATGTAGCCATGGGACAAACCCTGCAATCCGTGCGCCTGGGCATGATCGGTTGCGGGCTCATTTCCCATGCCCATGGCAGGGCGGCCCGGGCACTTTATCCTCAGGTGCGCTTTGCCGCTTGCGCCAGCCGGGATGCGGACCGGGGGGCGGCATGGGCCAGGGAATACGGTTGCGATCACGCCTTTATCGATTACCGAGAGATGCTGGCACGCGAATGCTTGGACGGCGTAGTTATTGCCACTAGGCCCGCCGATCACCGCGCCCATATCGAAGCCTGCCTGGACGCCGGCATGCGCTATATTTTGTGCGAAAAGGCGTTGACGATTTCACGCGAAGATGCGCTGGCGATTTGGTGTAAAAGCCAAACGGCGCGCGCCGTGGTGATGGAAGGCTTCATGTACCGTCACCATCCGGTCATGGACCGGTTGGTGTCCCTCCTCATGGCAGATGTCATTGGTGCGGTCGACAATATCAACGCCACATTTCACATGTTTGATGCTGAAGATGCGGCGGACCGATCCTGGCGGCAACAGCGTGAAGCAGGTGGCGGCGTTGTCCATGATTTTCTCTGCTATCCGGTGGACGCCACCAATCGTTTTGCGGGCGGCTTGCCCCGGCGGGTCTCCGCCACGGGTTTCATCAGCCCGCGTTTCGGCACAGTTCATCGGCTGTATGCCTGGATCGAATATGACACCGGCTGCGTCGCCATGGTGGAAAGCAGCCGCAAGGCCATGTTCGGCCAGCGCCTGGTGATTACCGGCGATACGGGCGAACTTAGCCTGCCTCAGGCCTGGACCATTCCCGGCGATGCCGCCCTTACCCTCAGCCGCAGCGCCGCCTTCATTCGACGCCACGCGGAAATTCTTGCCGTGCCGTTCTCGCAACCTTGCGACGGGCGGTTGGTGGACTACCCGGTATTCCGCCGCCAGATGGCGAATTTTATCGATGTCATGCGCCAGCAAGCAAAGCCGAAAATCCGCCTGGCGGAATCGGTCGTGAACGTTTTGACCCTGGCAGCGCTGGAACAGAGCTTTCGTGACCGTGCGGTTGTCGATGTCGCCTTGCCGCCGGAACTGTTGGGGCAGCTTCAGCGCTGCCAAGGTGGGTCATAAATGGGCCGGGTGCAGGGTAAATCCATTCTTGTTACGGGGGCGGCTTCCGGCATCGGATACGAAATCGCCGAGCGATTGGTAGCGGAAGGCGCACGGGTGGTGCTGGCCGATCTGCGCACTGAGATGGCGATGGCGGCGGCGGCGCAGCTTGGCGACGCTGCTTGGGGCGCGGCTTTGGATGTGCGCGACGATGCAAGCTGGGTTGATCTGATGTTGCAGGCGGCAGGGCGCTTCGGCCAACTTGACGCCATGGTCAACAACGCCGGGATCGCCGCCACGCCCCAGCCTCAGGATGTGGAAAACGTGGCCTTGACAGACTGGCGGGCAGTTCAGGCGGTCAATGTGGAAGGCGTGCTCCTGGGCTGTCAGCACGCCATTCGCGCGTTGCAGTCGACAGGCGGGTCCATTGTCAATATATCGTCCGTGGCGGCGCTGATGGGGACGCCGACTTTGGCGGCTTACGGCGCGTCCAAGGCGGCGGTGACGCAACTAACCAAAACCGTTGCGCTGCATTGCGCCCGGCGGGGCTATAGGATCCGCTGCAATTCGGTGCATCCTGGCTTGGTGGCCACCGGCCTGTTCGAAGCGACGTTTTCGGCCGCGGAACAGGCGGAGAAATTACAATCCATACCGATGGGCCAATTTGCTAAGCCGGAGGAGGTGGCCGCCATGGTTTTATATCTGGTATCGGACGAGTCCACCCATGTCACCGGGGCGCGCTTCGTCATTGACGGTGGCATGACCATGGTTTGAGAATGGCGCGTGCAGAACATACAGGGGAAGCGTAAATCTTGGCAATTAACCGATGCTACAGCGTTGCTCATTTCCGCCAGTTGGCGCGTCGTCGATTGCCCGCGCCGATGTTTCATTACATCGACGGCGGTGCGGATGACGAGGTGACGTTGCGGCGTAATACCACTGCGTTCGACGGCTACAGTCTGATGCCATCCGGGCTGGTGGACACCAGTACGCTGGACCTGACCACCCAAGTGCTGGGACAGACGCTGGATTGGCCGCTTTTCCTGGCGCCCACCGGCTTGACCAGACTGTTTCATCACGACGGCGAACGGGCGGTGGCGCGGGCAGCGGCCGAAGCGGGTACGATTTACAGCCTGTCCACCCTGTCGTCGGTCAGCATTGAGGACATTGGCGCGCTCACTTCGGGTCCCAAGATGTTCCAGATATACATTCACAAGGACCGCGGCCTGACCTACGAATTCATCGACCGCTGCAAGGCGGCGGGCTATCACGCCTTATGCCTCACCGTGGATACCATCGTGGCGGGCAACCGGGAACGCGATCTGATAACCGGCATGACCACGCCGCCCAAGTTGACGCTGGCAAGTTTGCTCAGCTTCGCGCTGCACCCGATGTGGTCGCTGAATTATCTGACGCACGAAAAATTCCAGCTTGCCAACGTGGCTGATCGCATCGATGCGGGCAGCGCGGCGCCCAGTTCGGTAATCGATTACATTAACGAGCAGTTTGACCGTGCCCTCACCTGGCAGGATGCGGAGAAAGCCATTGCCGCTTGGGGTGGGCCGTTTGCCATCAAGGGCATCATGTCGGTGCCCGACGCCCGGCGCGCTGTCGAGGTTGGGGCCAGCGCAGTGATCATCTCCAACCACGGCGGACGCCAGTTGGACAGCGCGCCCGCACCCATTGATTGCGTCGCGCCCATCGTTGATGCGGTGGGGGATAAGATTCAGGTGATCCTGGACGGTGGCGTGCGTCGCGGCACCCATGTGCTCAAAGCGCTCGCACTAGGGGCCAAGGCATGCAGCATGGGCAGACCCTATCTTTATGCCCTGGCGGCGGGTGGACAGGCAGGCGTGGACCGTCTGTTGAGGCTACTGCGGGCGGAAATTGAGCGCGATATGGCGATGATGGGCTGCACCAATATTGATCAGGTGACGCGGGACAAAGTGGAAAGGATTTAAGACATGATACGGCGTAACCTTTTCAAGGCTCTGGCGGCGGGCGGTGCGTTATCGTTCTTGGCGGCAGGCAAGGCTGCGGGCAGCGGGGCGCCGCCGCCGCGAGTGCCTTCCGGCCGCATTGACGCACGCCTGCAGGAATTGGGTATCACCTTGCCTGAAGTTGCGCCGCCGGTCGCGTCCTATGTACCTTTTCGTAGAGTGGGAAACCCGGTTTGCACGGCAGGGTAAGGACCGGCTGCGACGGACGGGATGAATTTCCATGGCCGTCTTGGCGAAGAATTGAATATTGAGGAGGGATATCAGTGCGCCCGCCAGGTGGGGTTAAATTTGTTGGCGGTCGTGAAGCTGTCCTGTGACGGCGACCTCGACCGAGTGGTGCAATGCTACCGGCGCTCGACGACGACCGGGCGGTGATCACCCAGCCGCTGGCAATCGTCGAGTACCATGATGAGGGTTACCCGAAGCCCTCGTTGCTGCCGGGCGTACCGCCACCGGCCGCGACGCCGAGTCGCGCTGATTGGCCTGGGGCTCCACGTTGATCGAACCGGGCGTGTTCTCGTCCTGGGTGGTGACGATTCCGACGATGGACTTTTCCATCCCCGTGCTATAGAGACCGATAGCACACAGAAAGGCACGCTGGGCCAGTCGGGTACGGCCTTGGGTAATCCTGCGCGACCGGGGCTATTGGAGCGACGTGCGAGGGCTTGTTATTGCGCTTTGGGGTGACTATAGCGCGGAACTCCCCGGTTAGCGTGGTCCTAGGCTGCTAGAGCAGTCCGCGCTTGACTAGCTCGGCGATGTCGGCTTCCTGCCAGGTGGTCATCTCGCCGCGGCCCGGCACACGGTAGCTGCCATCAGGCTGGCCGAGGCGGCCGCAGGGCCGAAACACGATGTCGCGATAGCTCTGCGCGAATACCTGCAGGGGCAGGCGCGAGA
>JAFIFN010000096.1 GCA_020832005.1 Gammaproteobacteria bacterium
CCGGGCGCGGGGCCCCGGGCCGGTGGCCAGCGACTTGATGACCGAGGATATCGTGCATCGCGGGGCCGATCTCCGCCAGAAGGGTCAGGCCCAAGGCCTGCGGCCCCGGCGGGGCGGGCCCCAGCACCACGAGTTCCAGCCCCAGCCGCTCGATCAGGGTGCGCACCATCAGGAACTCGGCCGGATGGGTCAGCTCGGATGCCACCAGCACCACGGGCGGGCATCCCGCCTCGGCGGCGGTGTAGGCGGACGACAGATCGCCCGCGGTTGCGACCTCGGGCCCCAGGGCTGCTGCCAGCGCATCGGCGCGGCGGGCGCGCCGCGCCGGGTCCATGCACACGCGATGGGCCAGCTCGTGGAGCATCGAGTGCAGCGGCGTATCGGCGCGCAGGTAGAGCGCATCGGTGATCAGCCCGGCCTCGCAATCACCCCAGTAGCTGCCCGGAATCGGTTCACCTGCCGGCACATCGACGCGCCGGGTAGCATAGCGTTCGAGTATCCGGGCGACCGGTGCGGCAGCCACATCGATCATGCGCAGCACGCCGGCGCCGGACGATGGAGACAGCATCGCCACGGCCATTGCTTACGACTGGCCGTTGTCCGCCGAACTCATCCGGCGCAGCATCCGTGAGACCACGTCATCGGCCAGCGCGCGGCGCACGCGCCGACCCTCCTCGGCCTTGCCAAGCACCTCGGTTTCGCGCCAGGTATACGCGCGGGTCTGCACGATGCGCTGGTCGCTCATGCGCAGTTCCCCGTTCAGCAGCAGTTCGAACTCGACGATGTAGTAGACCTCGAACTCGCGCGGGATATTCCTGGCCGACACGGAGAGCACGCGCTCACCGCTCTCGTCTTCCAGGATGCGGATGACGGCGTCGGCGCTGCGCCGGTCTTCACTCACGCGTACCCCGTTGGCCTCCAGCCCCTGGCGCAGGCTCGCATACAGATCGCTGAAGCGGTCTTCGGTCTCGATATAGGTGCTCGACATGTCCGGCGGCAGCGGAATGCTGCCGCGCAGCTGAAAGCCGCAACCACTGGCGACCAGCACCAGCACCGCGACGCCCAGCCAGCCGAGCGCCCGGCGCCTGGGCTGCGCGTCAGATGACGATATTGAGCAGCTTGCCTGGCACATAGATCACCTTGCGCGGAGTCTGCTCCGCGACGAATCGCTGGACATTCGGCTCGGCCAGCGCCAGCGCCAGCACATCAGGCTGGCCTGCATCGGCATCCACAGCCACGCGGCCGCGCAGCTTGCCGTTGACCTGCACCACGATCTGCAACCGATCCTGCGCCAGCGCCGACTCGTCGAGCGCCGGCCACGCCGCCTCCACCAGCCCGTCGCCATGGCCCAGCCGCTGCCACAAGGCATGGCAGATGTGCGGCACGATCGGCGAGAGCATCAGCACCATCGCCTCGATTGCCTCGCGCTGCACGGCCAGGCCCTGCCCGGAGGTATCTTCGAAGCGATTGACCGCGTTGGACAGCTCCATGACAGCGGCCACGGCGGTATTGAAACTGTGCCTGCGCGCAAGATCATCGCCGACCTTGGCGATGGTCATGTGCGTGAGCCTGCGCAGCGCGCGCTGCGGTTCATCCAGCGAGTCGGTGTCCAGCTTCGCGGGCTCACCGGCCGCCAGGTGCGCCATGACCTGTCGCCACAGGCGCCGCAGAAAGCGAAACGCGCCCTGTACGCCATCGTCGGACCACTCCAGGGCCTGCTCCGGCGGGGCTGCGAACATCATGAACAGTCGCACGGTGTCGGCGCCATACTCTTCGACCAGCGCCTGCGGATCCACGGTGTTGCCGCGCGATTTCGACATCTTCGAGCCGTCCTTGAGCACCATGCCCTGGGTGAGCAGGTTGGTGAACGGCTCGTCGTGGCGCGACAGACCCACGTCGCGCATCACGCGCTGGAAGAAGCGCGAATACAGCAGGTGCAGGATCGCATGCTCGATGCCGCCGGTGTACTGGTCCACGGGCATCCAGTAATCGGCACGCGCATCGAGCATGGCCTGATCGGCATCGGGGCAGGCATAGCGCGCGAAATACCAGGAACTCTCGACGAAGGTGTCGAAGGTGTCTGTTTCGCGCTTTGCGGGCTTGCCGCACTTCGGGCAGGCACAGTCGACGAACTCAGGCATCGATTTCAGCGGCGAACCGGCACCGGTCACCGCAACATCCTCGGGCAGGCGGACCGGCAGATCTGCCTCGGGCACCGGCACGGCACCGCAGTCATCGCAATAGATGATCGGAATGGGCGTACCCCAGTAACGCTGCCGCGACACGCCCCAGTCACGCAGCCGGAAGTTGACCCGCCGACGGCCTCGCCCCTGCGCCTCGAAATGTGCAGCCAGCGCATCGAAGGCCTGCTGGAAATCCAGGCCGTCATGTTCGCCGGAGTTCACCAGCACGCCATGCTCGGTATACGCGCCGTTGGACAGATCGACGGTGCTGCCGTCGCTTGCGCCGATGACCTGGCGGATCGGCAGGCCATAGCGGGTGGCGAACTCCCAGTCGCGCTGGTCATGGCCTGGCACGGCCATCACCGCGCCCGTGCCATAGCCCATCAATACGAAATTGGCGACCCACACGGGCACGCGATCGCCGGTGAGTGGATGGATGACATCCACGCCCAGCGGCATGCCCTTTTTCTCCATCGTCTCCATGGCGGCTTCAGCGGCCTGGCCCTGGCGACATTCCTGCAGGAAGGCTTCGATGTCCGGCTTGCCGGCAGCCGCGGCCACCGCGAGCGGATGTTCGGCGGCCACGGCCATGTAGGTCACGCCATAGAGTGTGTCCGGACGGGTCGTGTAGACCGACAGCTGCTGATCAGAGTCGGCCACATCGAAGGCCAGTTCCAGGCCCTCGGAGCGACCGATCCAGTTGCGCTGCATGGTCTTGACCGCTTCCGGCCAACCCGGCAGGCGATCGAGTGCTTCGAGCAGCTCATCGGCGTAGTCGGTGATCTTCATGAACCACTGCGGGATCTCGCGGCGCTCCACCAGCGCGCCCGAGCGCCAGCCGCGGCCGTCGATGACCTGCTCGTTGGCCAGCACCGTCTGGTCCACCGGATCCCAGTTGACCACCGAATTCTTGCGGTAGACCAGGCCGCGTTCGAACATTTTCGTGAACAGCCACTGCTCCCAGCGGTAATACTCCGGTCGACAGGTCGTGAGTTCACGGCGCCAGTCGTAACCGTAGCCCAGGCGCTGGAGCTGACCGCGCATGTAGTCGATGTTCTCGTAGGTCCACTTCGCCGGCGGCACGCCGCGTTCGATGGCGGCATTCTCGGCGGGCATGCCGAAGGCATCCCAACCCATCGGCTGGAGCACGTTGTAGCCCTGCATCCGGCGATGGCGGGCGATGACATCGGAGATCGTGAATACGCGCACATGGCCCATGTGCAGGCGGCCGCTGGGATAGGGGAACATCGTCAGGCAGTAGAACTTCTGCCTGTCGGATTGCTCGTCGACCTCGAAGCTGCGCGCAACCGCCCAGTGCGACTGCGCGGCCTGCTCGACGGCGGCTGGACGGTAGGCCTCTTCCATGATGCGCGTCAATTCTCGTGCTGGCGGGAAAACGGGTAAGAATACAGCAGCGCGGCCTGCTTGTTCAGCTGCGTCGGCCCAGGGCGGCGCCCACGCCCACCAGCAGCAGGGAAAGCCATACCACCGCGTGGTTACCCACGCGCACATACGGCGTGGCCCCGTCATGGCCGCGGGCCTCGCCGCGCAGGACCGTGGTCTCGAACTGCGGCGAGCGCGCCGTGACCCGGCCGCGCGTATCGATGATGGCCGAGATGCCGGTATTGGTGGCACGCAGCATGTAGCGGCCCGACTCGATCGAGCGCAGGCGCGCGATCTGCAGGTGCTGATGCGGGGCGATCGAGTCGCCGAACCAGGCATCATTGCTGACGTTCACCAACAGCGTGGCCTGCGGGAAGAAGGTCAGCTGTCGGGCGCCGAACAGCGCCTCGTAGCAGATCGACGGCGCCAGCAGCTGGCCGGCCAGGCGCAGCGGCGGCTGGCCGTCGGCGCCGGCGGTGATATCGGTATAGGGCAGACTCATCAAGCGCAGCCAGCTGCGCACCCAGTCGGGCACCGGAAAATACTCACCGAAGGGCACGAGATCGCGTTTGACGTAGAACTGCGGTGTCTCGCTGAGCGCCAGCAGGGTGTTTTCGTAGCTGCGCAGGCGAAAATCGTAGCGCAGTATGCCCAGCACCACCTCGCTGCCGGCCTCGGCTGCCAGTTCGCGGATGTCCTCCAGATAGCCGGCCACTTCATGCACCAGGGCCGGAATCGCAGCCTCCGGCCATATGATCAGATCTGCCCCCAACGACGCCTGCGTCAGCGACTCGTAGAGATCCAGCGTGGCGCCGAACTGCGCCGGATCCCACTTGATATCCTGCGCGACGTTGCCCTGCACCAGTGCCACGTCCAGCGACGTGGCCTGAGGCTGGGTCCATTCATGGCGTACCAGCACCGCCGCGACCAGCCACACGGCAAGCGCCAGCACCGCACCGCACAGACGTGGCCGCCCGGGCACGGCCAGGCAGCGCAGCGCGCCGGCCGTCAGCACGACGGCCAGACTCGCACCATAGACGCCCAGCACCGGCGCAAGTCCTGCCAGCACGCTGTCGGCCTGCGCGTAGCCCAGCGCCAACCAGCCGAAACCGGTGAACAGCCAGCCGCGCAACCACTCGATCAGCACCCAGGCCCCGGGCAGCACCAGCAGCCAGCGCGGCAGCCCCGGCCGGGCCGCGATGCGGGTCACCAGCCAGCCCAGCAGCGCGAAATACACGGCCATGATCAACACCACCAGCAACATCAGCAGCACGGCGAGCACCAGCGGTGCCTCGCCGAACACGTGAATGCTGATGTACAGCCAGTAGGTGCCGGTCAGGAAATGCCCGATGCCGAAAAAAAGGCCCGTGCGCGCCGCACGACGCGGTGACATGCCTTCCCACAGCCAGAACAGTCCGGCCAGCAGCAGCGGGGACAGCCACCACAGGTGAAACGGCGCAAAGGCCAGGGGCATTGCCGCGCCCAGCGCAAACGCCGCCAGACCGGTATGGTCACGCACGAGCGACGCCAGGCGGGCAAGCAGGGACGGGGGGGGGGGGGGCCGCGGTCCGCCTGGTCGTTTTCCGCCCCCGCCCGGCGTGACATGCAGGGTGTCGATACGCCGTCGATCGGCGCGCAGCACGCGAAACTGCATGCCGGTGAGCTGCACCGCATCGCCACGACGCGGCATCCGACCCAGCGCGTGAATCACCAGGCCACCGACGGTGTCGTACTCATTATCAGGCAGCCTGCAGCCGAAGTGCTCGTTGAAATCCTCCACGCGGGTCAGGGCGCGCACCGTGTAGCCACCCTTGTCATCGGCCTGGATGTCGTGTTCGTCATCCGGATCGTGTTCGTCGTCGATGTCGCCGACGATCTCCTCGAGCACATCCTCGATGGTCAGCAGGCCTGCGACACCGCCGTATTCATCCACGACGATGGCGATGTGATTGTGGCTTTCGCGAAACTCGTTGAGCAGGGTATTGAGTCGCTTGCTCTCGGGAATGAACACCGGCGGGCGCATCAGCTTGTGCGCCTCGACACTGTTGGGATTGCCATGGGCATACATGCGCAGCAGATCCTTGGCCAGCAGCACACCGAGCACCTCGTCGCGATCCTCGCCGATCACCGGGAAACGCGAATGCCCCGAGGAGATGATGGTCTCAAGCCAGGTGGCCGGCTCGTCGTCATGATTCAGCACGACCATCTGCGAGCGCGGGATCATCACATCGCGGACCTGTTCCTCGGACACGCGCAGCACGCCATGCAGCATCAGCTGCTCGCCGGCTTCCAGCAGCCCCTTGTTGCGCGCCTCGGCGATCATCGCGATCACGTCTTCACGGCTCTGCAGTTCACCGGACCAGGCGCGCGCCAGGCGCGTCCACCAGCTTTTGCCCGCAGAGCCGGTGGTACTGGGAGGTTGGTCTTCACTCATGAGTCGGTTCATCCATCTTCAAGGTCAGTTGTCTTGTTCGTCGCCTGTCTTGCGCTCGGCATACGGGTCGGCAATGCCCAGCCTGGCCAGCAAGGCGCGCTCCAGTGCTTCCATGCGTTGGGCCTCGCCGCTCTCCTCGTGATCCAGCCCAAGCAGATGCAGCGTGCCATGCACCACCAGGTGCGCCCAGTGATGCAGCTCCGGCTTGCCCTGGGCCTGCGCCTCGCGCCTGAGGACCGGCGCGCATAGCACGAGGTCACCCAGGTGCCGGGGCACGCCCGGCATATCAGGCATGTTGCCGGCCGGAAATGACAGTACGTTGGTGGCGCCCTGGCGACCGCGCCAGCGGGTGTTCAGCGCTGCCCCCTCCGGTTCGTCGACGATGCGCAGGGCCGCCTCACCGTCGGATACGCCAAACTCATCGGTGGCCAGGCACAACCAGCGCCGGAACTGGGCGCGCGAGGGCACGCCGTCCACGCCGGCTGCCACGTCGATGTCCACCGTCACACTCACCGGGCCTCACGGGCGCTTGCGTGCGACAGGCGAGGTAACCGCCGCGGCGACCGGCTCCTGCGCCGAGAAACTCTCGTAGGCCTGCACGATGGTCTGCACCAGCGGATGGCGCACGACATCGCGGGCCGTGAAATACGAAAAAGCGATGGCGTCGATGCCTTCGAGAACACGAATCGCCTGGGACAGTCCGGAAGACTGGCCCCGCGGCAAGTCGGTCTGGGTGATGTCACCGGTGACCACGGCACGTGAACCGAAGCCGATGCGGGTCAGGAACATCTTCATTTGTTCGGCGCTGGTGTTCTGCGCTTCGTCAAGAATCACGAAGGCGTCATTGAGCGAGCGGCCACGCATGAAGGCCAGCGGTGCGACCTCGATGACATTGCGCTCGATGTGTCGCGCCACGCGCTCGAAACCCATGGTGTCATACAGCGCGTCGTACATCGGTCGCAGGTAGGGATCGACCTTCTGCGACATGTCGCCGGGCAGAAACCCCAGGCGCTCGCCGGCTTCCACGGCCGGGCGCACCAGCACGATACGGCGCACCGCCTCAGCCTCCAGCGCCTCGACCGCGCAGGCCACGGCAAGGTAGGTCTTGCCCGTGCCCGCAGGGCCGATGCCGAAGGTCAGGTCGTGGTTGCGGATACTGCCGATGTACTTGACCTGGTTGGCGCCGCGCGCGCGCAGCACGCGGCGGCGCGTGCGGATGATAGCCGGATCGGCATCACTGACCGGCACCACCGGGGCGGGCTCCATACCGGTTTCCTGCAGACACATGTGCACACGCTCGGGGTCGATGCGCTCGTGCTCGCTGAGTGCGAACAGCCGCTGCAGCACCTGCGCGCCGGCCGCCATCGCCTCGTCCGGTCCGCTGAGCACGAAGCGGTTGCCACGGCTGCTGATGCTCACGCCTAGCCTGCGCTCGATCTGGCGCAGGTGTTCATCAAACTGCCCACCCAGATTGGCCAGGCGCAGGTTGTCGGCAGGTTCGAGAAGGACTTCGCGGATATTTTCGGCTGCGTTCAAAAGGGCGAGTGCTCAGGCAACATGGCGGGCGCGCGGCGGCGCATGGATACGCCCGCGCAGGGAATTGGGCAGGGCTTCGGTGATTTCCACATCGACGAACTCACCCAGCCACGCCGGGTCGGCGTCGAGATTGACCCAGCGATTGTTCTCGGTGCGCCCGGCGAGCTGACGCGGGTCCTTTTTCGACGGGCGCTCCAGCAGGACGCGCTGCATGCTGCCCACCATGGCCTCGCTGATCTGCCGGGCGTGCTGGTTGATGCGCGCCTGCAGCAGGCCCAGGCGCTGGCGTTTGACCTCGTCGGGCACCTGATCGGGAAAGTTCGCCGCCGGCGTGCCCGGACGTGTGCTGTAGGCAAAGCTGAACGACTGGTCGAACCCGACGTCGTCGATGAGCTTCATTGTGGCGGCAAAATCCTCGTCGGTCTCACCGGGGAAACCGATGATGAAATCCGAGGAGATGCAGATGTCCGGACGCGCTGCGCGCAGGCGCCGGATCTTCTGGCGGTACTCCATGGCCGTGTGGCCGCGCTTCATGCGTGCCAGCACCCGATCCGAGCCGCTTTGTACCGGCAGGTGCAGGAAGTTTGCGAGCTTGGGGACCTGGGCGTAGGCCTCGATCAGGGCATCGGTGAATTCCAGCGGATGCGAGGTGGTGAAGCGAATGCGCTCGATGCCCTCGACGGCGGCCACGTAGTGAATCAGCGTGGCCAGATCCGCCAGCGTGCCGTCGTGCATCGGCCCCTGGTAGGCATTGACGTTCTGGCCCAGCAGCGTGACCTCGCGCACCCCTTGGGCGGCGAGCTGGACAACCTCGACGATGACATCATCGAACGGCCGGCTGACCTCCTCACCGCGGGTATAGGGCACGACGCAGAAGGTGCAGTACTTGCTGCAGCCTTCCATGATCGATACGAACGCACACGGCCCCTCGGCCCGCGGCTCGGGCAGGCGATCGAATTTTTCGATCTCCGGAAAGCTCACGTCGATGGCCGCACCGCGTCCCTCGATGACCTGGTTGAGCATCTCGGGCAGCCGATGCAGGGTCTGCGGGCCGAAGACGATGTCCACGAACGGCGCACGCTCACGAATGGCGCTGCCTTCCTGGCTGGCCACGCAACCGCCCACGCCGATGACCATCCCGGGACGGGTCTGCTTGAGCTCGCGCCAGCGGCCAAGCAACGAGAACACTTTCTCCTGCGCCTTTTCGCGCACAGAGCAGGTGTTGAGCAGCAGGACATCGGCCTCGTCAGGGCTGGGCGTGAGTTCGAGGCCGTGGGATTCGCGCAGTACGTCCGCCATTTTGTCCGAGTCGTACTCGTTCATCTGGCAGCCGAACGTCTGCACATACAGCTTGTTGGGCATGAGGTTTACGGCAGGGCCGCGTTGACTCCGTATCTCTGGCAACTTCCGAACCGCGTAGTCTAGCAGCACGAAGCGCCCCTGAGAATGCCCGGCAGCAGCGTTGCCAGGCGCTGCCGGAACCCGGCAACCCCCTTTTTATTCAGCGAGTTACGTTCCAGGCTAGAACGGGATCTCGTCATCGAAACCCTCGTCGAACGATGACCCGCCACCGCTGTCGCCCACCGCAGCCGCCTGCTTGGGTTCGCTGCGACCTGAGCCGCCACCGCGGCTGCCGCCGCCCATGTCGCCACCGCGCCCGCCAAGCATCTGCATCTCGCTGGCGACGATCTCGGTGGTATAGCGATCCTGGCCGTCCTGGCCCTGCCACTTGCGGGTGCGTAGCGCACCCTCGATGTAAACCTGCGAGCCCTTTCGCAGGTACTCGGCGGCGATTTCAGCCACCTTGCCGAAGAACACCACGCGGTGCCACTCCGTGCGCTCCTGCTGTTCGCCGGTCTGCTTGTCTTTCCAGCTCTCGGAGGTGGCAATACGGATGTTCGTAACTGCCGCGCCGCTGGGCATGTAGCGCGTTTCCGGATCCACGCCCAGGTTGCCGACCAGGATGACCTTGTTGATTCCGCGTGCCATGAAACTGTTCTCCCCTGCACGCAGCGACGGCGGCCGCCTGCTGCGCTGGTGTCATGAGTCTGTCGTTGCAGGATCCATTGTACGGCAGCGCCCGGCGATGCACACGATGAGAATCCGGTCCATCCGCCGCGGAATTCAGCCGGGGCGTCGCTGGCGCAGCAGCAGCGCGCCCACGGCACTGGCACAGGCCGCGGCGGTGAACACGCCCTCGGCATGCCAGAGATCCAGCAGCAGGCCGCCGAACAGCCCACCCAGGAAGGCCCCCAGGAACTGCGCGGCGCCGAACAGCCCCAGCGCTGCCCCTCTCAGGCCGGCCTCGGCGATCTGGCTGAGCATCGCCGGCAGGCGCGCTTCCAGGAAATTGAACCCGGCAAAAAACAGCGTGATGACCAGCACCATCCCGGCAAGGCCCGTCAGTCCGTTGGCCAGCCACAGCTGGGCCACCGCCAGCAGCCCGAAGCCGATCATCGGCAGTTCGCGGCGCGGTCGCACGCCGTCGCTGGCCAGAATCATGGGCACGGCGATCGCCAGCGACAGCACCAGTGCCGCCAGATACATCAGGCCATGCTGGGCAAGCGGCAGTGACAGCTCATCGCGCAGCACGCCCGGCAAGGTAACGAAGGTCGCGGTCAGCACCATGTGCAGCAGCGCGATGCCAAGGTTCAGGCGCATCAGCGACCAGTCGCGCAGAACGAGGCGCCAGCCACCGCGCGGCGAAGGCGTCGTCGGAGCCCCACCCGGCACGCCCAGCAGCACCGTGACCAGTGCCACGCCGCCCAGCAGTGCTGCGAACCAGAATAGACCGCGTACGCCAATCACGCCTGCCAGCGGCGGTGCCGCCGCAAAAGCGAGTATAAAGGCCACCCCCATGGCCGCGCCCACCAGCGCCATCGCGCGCGTGCGCACCTCGCTGCGGGTGAAATCCGCAAGACTTGCGCTCAGCGCCCCGGAAATCGCACCGGCCCCCTGCAAGGCACGTCCCGCGATGATGCCGAAGATACCCGGTGAAGCCGCCGCGACCGCACTCCCCAGCGCGAACACGGCCAGGCCACCGGCGATCACCGGGCGTCGGCCGATTCGATCCGACAACGCACCCAGCGGCACCTGCAGCAGCGCCTGGGTCAGACCGTAACCGCCCACGGCGAGGCCTACCAGCACAGGCGTGGCATCCGGCAGCTCGGCGGCATACAGCGCCAGCACCGGCAGCAGCAGAAACAAACCAAAGGTGCGCGTAGAGAACACGCCGGCCACCAGTGCCGTGTGCTGCCACTCGCTGCGCGACATCGTCACGCGGGCGGAGTCCTGGCCCAAGTCCCTTCCTTTGCGAAGCGTGTCGAAGCGGCCGTATTATAGAGTGTTTCCCTGCTCTCGCAGGGCCATGGATGCGACAGCACCAGGCGAATCCTCAAGATGAAGCAGATCAGACTCCGCGGCGCGCGCACCCACAATCTGAAAAACATCGATGTCGACCTGCCGCGCGACCAGCTCAGCGTGATCACCGGGCTGTCGGGCTCCGGCAAGTCCTCGCTGGCCTTCGATACGATCTATGCCGAGGGGCAGCGCCGCTATGTCGAGTCGCTGTCCACCTATGCGCGTCAGTTCCTGTCGGTCATGGAAAAGCCCGACATCGACCACATCGAGGGCCTGTCGCCGGCGATCTCGATCGAGCAGAAGTCCACCTCGCACAATCCGCGCTCCACCGTCGGTACCGTCACCGAGATTCACGACTATCTTCGCCTGCTGTTCGCACGCGCCGGCACACCGCGTTGCCCGACGCATGACGAAACACTCGAGGCGCGCAGCGTCAGCCAGATGGTCGACCAGGTGCTGGCGATGCCGGAAGGCACGCGGCTGATGATGCTCGCGCCGGTCATCGACGATCGCAAGGGCGAGCACCAGCAGCAGCTGATCGAGCTGCGCAGCCAGGGCTTTGTGCGTGCGCGCATCGACGGCGAAGTGGTCGACCTCGACCCGGTGCCCACCCTGGAGCCGAAACGTCGCCATCGCATCGAGGCGGTCATCGACCGCTTCCGCGTGCGTGATGACCTGCGCCTGCGCCTGGCCGAGTCTTTCGAAACCGCGCTGGGCATCGGCGAGGGCGTGGCCATGATCGCCCCGCTCGACGGCGAGGGTACCGAGATCCGGTTTTCCAGCCGCTTTGCCTGCCCGGTGTGCGGCTACAGCATAGCCGCGCTCGAGCCGAGACTGTTCTCGTTCAACAATCCCGCCGGTGCGTGTCCGACCTGCGACGGCCTGGGTGTCAAGCAATTCTTCGATCCCGATCGGGTCGTGCGTGATGCCTCGCTGAGTCTCGCCGGTGGCGCCATCCGCGGCTGGGATCGACGCAACGCCTGGTATTTCCAGATGCTCACGAGCCTTGCGGCGCACTACGACTTCGACCCCGAAGTGCCATTTGAATCGCTGCCTGAGTCGGTGCGCGAGATCGTGCTGCAGGGCAGTCGCGGCGAAGCGGTGGAGTTCAGTTATGCCAGCGGTCGCGGGGGCCAGGTCACGCGCAGTCACGCCTTCGAGGGCATCCTGCCGAACATGGAGCGACGCTACCGCGAAACCGATTCGGCGATGGTGCGCGAGGAACTGGCGAAATACTTGAGCACCCGCCCCTGCCCGGACTGCCACGGCACCCGTCTCAACGAAGCGGCGCGCCACGTGTTCGTCGCCGATCAGACCTTGCCGCATATCGCCTCGCTGTCGATCGGCGATGCCTCGGCATTCTTTACCAATCTGCACCTGCCGGGTTGGCGCGGCGAGGTGGCCGCACGCATCGTCAAGGAGATCAGTGACCGGCTGCGCTTCCTGGTCGACGTGGGACTGACGTATCTGAGCCTGGATCGCAGCGCCGAGACCCTCTCTGGCGGTGAGGCGCAGCGCATCCGCCTGGCCAGCCAGATCGGCTCGGGACTGGTCGGCGTGATGTACGTGCTCGATGAGCCCTCGATCGGCCTTCACCAGCGCGACAATCAGCGCCTGCTCGGCACCCTGCTGCACCTGCGCGACATCGGCAATACCGTCATCGTCGTCGAGCATGACGAAGAGGCGATACTCGCAGCCGACCACGTCATCGACTTAGGCCCTGGTGCCGGCGTGCACGGTGGCGAAGTGGTCGCCCAGGGCACGCCAGCACAGATCCAGGCAAGCCAGGACTCTCTGACCGGCCAGTACCTCACCGGGCGACGGCGCATCGAAATACCTGCACGGCGCACGCCCCCGGATCCCAAGCGCCAGCTCTCGCTGCGCGGCGCGCGCGGCAACAACCTGCGCCGGGTCGACGTGGACATTCCCATCGGGCTGCTGACCTGCGTGACCGGCGTGTCGGGCTCCGGCAAGAGCACGCTGATCAACGACACGCTCTACCGGCTCGCGGCCCGCCACATCAACGGGCCTGCCGGGGAAGACCCGGCGCCTTCCGATGGCATCGATGGCCTGTCCCACGTCGATCGCGTCATCGACATCAGCCAGAGCCCGATCGGGCGCACGCCGCGCTCGAACCCTGCCACCTACACAGGGCTGTTCACGCCGATCCGGGAGCTTTTTTCCAACACCCAGGAAGCGCGTTCGCGCGGCTATGATCCCGGACGCTTCAGCTTCAACGTCAAGGGCGGGCGCTGCGAGGCCTGCCAGGGCGATGGCGTGATCAAGGTGGAGATGCATTTCCTGCCGGACGTCTACGTGGCCTGCGACACCTGCGAGGGCCGGCGCTACAACCGCGAAACCCTCGACATCCGCTACAAGGGCCGGAACATCCACGAGGTGCTGGAGATGACCGTCGAGGACGCGCTGGATTTCTTTTCCAAGGTGCCGGCGCTGGCGCGCAAGCTGCAGACGCTGATGGATGTGGGTCTGTCCTATCTTCGACTCGGCCAGAACGCGACGACGCTTTCCGGCGGCGAGGCCCAGCGCGTGAAGCTTGCGCGTGAGTTGTCCAAGCGTGACACCGGACGCACGCTCTACATTCTCGACGAGCCCACGACCGGGCTGCACTTCCACGATGTCGCACAACTGCTGGCCGTGCTGCACCGGCTTCGCGACCACGGCAATACCGTCATTGTCATCGAGCACAATATGGATGTGATCAAGACCGCCGACTGGGTGGTCGACCTGGGGCCCGAGGGTGGCTCAGGCGGTGGCCGGGTGCTGGTGTGCGGCACGCCCGAGACGGTGGCCGCAACGCCTGGGTCTTACACTGGTGAGTACCTTGGGCCGGTGCTGGCGCGTCAGCCGGTGCCTGCTTCGCGCAAACGGCGGGCGTGAGGGGGATCGCGATGGCGTCAGGTCAGCGCCGTGTCCAGTAACGCCAGCAGGCGCCCCCACGCACGCTCGGCCTGGTCCTCGTCGTAGACGGGCGAATCGGGCACACACCAGCCATGGCCTGCCGGATACACCTCGATCTCGGCTGGCAGTTCGGCTTCGTCAAAGGTCTCGCGCAATATGTGCTTGACCTCCGGCTCACGCGCATCGTCGTTCTCGGCGATCGCGATCAGGAAGTGCGCGTTCATCTGCGATACCAGGCGGTGCGGACTTTCGGGCTGATCGGTCGCAAGTCCGCCGCCATGAAACGACGCACCGGCGCCGACCCTGTCAGCGACTGCAGCCGCCGTGCGCATCACCATCGGTCCGCCCATGCAGTAGCCTGTGGTGCCCACCGGCCGGCTGGTATCGACCGCGTCCTGGGTGTCGAGCCAGCCGATGAATGCCTTTGCGTCCGTGACATGGGTACTGGCGCTGAGGGTGCGCGCCAGCGGGAATACCAGGTTGCGGATCGCGTCGTCTGCCAGGCTTGCGCCTTCGGGCACCACCGGCGCACGCAGTTCCCGGTAGAACGGATTGACCACCAGCACCGCGTAGCCGGACTCGGCAAGGCGCCGTCCCATCTGCCGGAACGTCGGCCGCAGCCCCATGATGTCCGGCCACACCAGCACCGCCGGATGTTTACCGCTCGACGGGTGGACGAAGTAGCAGTCTGCAACACCGTCCGGCGTGGTGATCTCGACGTCGACCTCGGACACCTCGAGTGCGTTGGCTGCGCGCGGCAGCATCGCCATCAGGCCAGCGCTTGCTGAAATCGCAGCGAACTCGCGGCGGGTGACGGCAGCGCGACCGCGATAGCGCTTCAGGTCAGTCTCGAAATGCTGATCACACATTTTCTTGTCTCCGGCGAAGGAAGAAGCGGGAAAAGTCGAGCGATACGTTGCCGCGGAGACGTTTCCTGAATGGTTATCATTTC
>JAFIFN010000097.1 GCA_020832005.1 Gammaproteobacteria bacterium
GGCAAATCGCTATGCGCACTTTTCATTTCACCGATTGATCAGACTTTCCCTAGGATTCCATTATGGCTTGGCAGCCTATAGCAAAGAGGGACCCATGGCGTGCAACGAAACCAACCTGACACCAACCACTCGGCTGGCGCACCAGCCTTGGGTGCGCGCAGCGTGCTACCGCGCAAAAAGGCTCTATATCTGCAGCCACCGGTAGGCAAGTGCCACCGATCTTTCAGACCCTTGCAGCATGCCAGAGAAGCCGGCCCGCGTGCTACCGCGCGAAATACTCTGTATTCCACAACGGTAGCTTTTTGCTGCCCATTCATTAGTTAGGTGCACGAAAAGGGCGTCTTTTGTGTCAACAGTTCTAAGAGAGGGGCCTTACCGTTTTTACTGGTACAGTCACGAGCCGGGAGAGCCACCGCATGTGCATGTGGATCGTGATGAGTGCTCTGCAAAGCTTTGGATCGAACCGGTGGGCTTCGCCCGGAATCTGGGCTTCCCAGCCCACGAACTCCGAAAAATCCGCAGTATCGTAGAATCTAATCAACAGTCACTTCTGGAGGCCTGGAATGGGTACTTTGGCGCTAAACGCTGACGAGCGTGTGGACTCGGTCGAGTTTACCGAGGAATTCCTAGTAGTCGGTCTGAAGGATGGCCGTCGAATCTCCGTTCCGATAGATTGGTATCCCCGTCTTGCCCATGCTTCGGCAGCGGAGCTTTCAAACTGGCAAATCTGCGGGGGTGGTTACGGTATCCGCTGGCCGGATCTCGACGAAGACCTCAGCACGGAAGGCCTGCTTCGGGGCGCGCCGGCACCTAACCCAAACGTCGGGCAGAATGACTGTTTCGATTCATGAATGATTTGCGAATGCGTGAGGTGAGCGAGTTTGATCTTCCAGCCCTCGAAGAAATACGGGCTGCAGCTTTTGCGCCTGTTTTTGCTTCATTCCGCGACCTGCTTGGCGACTCGATCTACGAGATCGTGCAGGCCCGCGCGGATGAGGAGCAGTCGGAGCTGTTAGCGTCTCTTCTTGCTTCGGACTCTTCTTGGGCCGTCTACGCTGCCGAAGTGGCTAATCAACTCCTCGGCTTCGTCGCGCTCAAGCTCGATCCGGGCAGTCGGGTGGGTGAGATTGGGCTCAACGCGGTTCACCCGAAGCACGCTGGCCAAGGGATTGGCACACACATGTACGATTTCGCCCTATCGCGGATGAGGGAGGCGGGCATGCGTGCTGCTACGGTTGCAACTGGCGGTGATGACAGCCACGCGCCTGCACGCCGAGCGTACGAGAAAGCTGGGTTCTCGAAGGCGATCCCCAGCGTCTGGATGTGCCGTGAGCTGTAGTGCCCAACAAGGCCATGCAGCCGACGTTCGTTCCTCGCGCGCCTGATGGCTGGCGTTAGCACTGAGGCCAGTACCACTACCCCAGCTTCAAACTTATCGCTCGCCTGAGCAGCTCTAATTAGTCTCTGCTGCACCACGACCCAGAGCTTTCACCGAACCCGCTCCGCCCTCTGCCGCAGTCCACCTTGGTGCAACACCAGCGCCACGACCCGGCCGGTCTCATCGCGCTCGAAATGCAGTTCCGCGTCGACGTCCTGATAGAAAAAGACATCTTCCGCACGCGGCGCAATTGCCAGAAAAGTCTGCCCGGTCAGGCGCGCTTCGAGGCTGCCGTTGCGTTCGCGGATGACGAAGCTGACGCCCGGGGCGAGGATGTATTCGCCGAGGTAGTCGGCCAGGGTTTCGGGGTCCAGGTCGATGGCGGTTCGGGTTGAGGCGTTGTCAACGGCTTCATCGGCGATTCTGGGCGCGGTTTGGGTGAGGGCGTTCTGGATCAGCTGCACGGCGGTGACCTGGCCGTGTTCGCGCACGAAATGCAGGCTGGCGACGGCGATGTCGAAGGCGTACCAGTCCTGATCGACGGCGTGGACGGGCGCGGCGGCCTGGCCGGTGAGCTGGGCCATCAGTCCGTCCGTGCCGCTGAAGATGCGTATGACGATCGCGGGGGTGAGTTGATAGCGCCCCTCCACGGAACGGTCGACTTGAACCTCCTCTGCGGGTGCGGAGGAGAAGCCGAACCAGGCCAGGGCCTCGCCGGTCAGGTCCAGTTCGCCGGCGATGAGTAAGGCCAGGGCTTCGCCGCTGGCCGGGCGGAAGCCGAGAAAGCTGCTGTTGCCGAAGGTCCCGCCGTTGTGCCAGTAGACGGGGCCTTTGTCGGTTTCTGCCACGTGCCAGACGGGCGTGACGGCCAGTCCGGGCGCGAAGTGGGTGATCATGGCCTTGCCATCGTTGAAGTCCTGGCGCAGTTCATGTGGCCGCGCGCCCAGCCAGGACTGGATCAGGGCGATCAGGTCCGAGCTCGTGCTCCACAAGGCGCCGCAACCGGCCAGCGCGTCGAAAGTCCACGGCACGGTCACCGCACCCTCAGCCCAGGCCTGCGCCATCGGGGTGCGCGGCTGCATTCCGGTATGGTCGAGACCGAGCGGCGTCAGGACCAGGCTTTCCAGCGCTGCTTCGTAGCCGTCGCCGTGGACGCGGCCGAGCAGGTAGCCAAGCAGGCCGGAACCGAAGTTGGAGTAGGCCGAGTGATTGCCCAGGACCTGTCCGGCGCGGGTTCTGGCCAGCGCGGCCAGCAGCTGCGCTTCGCCGTAGGCGGCGTAGGGGTCGCGCAAGTCGGGGGGCATGAAGTTCAAGGGCATGCGCGGCAGGCCGCTGGTGTGCGTAGCCAGCTGGATGAGCGTGATCTGGCCGACGGCGGGATTGGCGAATTCGACTTCATCGCCCAGGATGTCCTGGATTGTGGTCTCGTAGCGGACCTGGCCTGCGGCCACCATTTCGGCCAGCAGCAGATTGGTGAAGACCTTGGTGATCGAGCCGATCTGATAGGCGCTTTCGCCATCGGGCGCGGTGGCGTCCTCTGGGTCCAGGGTGCCAAAGGCGAAGGTTTCAACCTGGCCCTCGCGCAGCAGCGCAAGGTGGGCGGAAAGCACCTCACCGTCTTCGATGGCTTGCTGCAGGCGCGCTTCGATTTCGGGCATGACGTGGCCTGCCTGTAGCGATGACTGGTGGCATAGCGCGAGCACGAACAAGCCCAAGCCCAGGATGATTTCAACGGGCTCAGGCCTCATCGTCGTAATTCACGTCATGCAGCGACGGGTCGAATGTTTCAACAGCTCGCGTGTTGTCTTCATCTTCGTTCTCCATATCCTGAATCTGCCGGTCGAGCGCGTCCAGGCCCGGCGTGATGGTTTGACGAATCGCCTGGCGGTTGAGGTACTCGATAGCCGCGCTCACGGCCACGACAATCAGCACATAGGTCGCCGACATCCAGCCCCAGCCGACGATGCTGACAAAAAACCCGATCACGCCGATCGCAATCGGCCCCCAGTACCAGCGCCACACCGAGCCCAGCAGCTCGCGCTGAGCGACCAGCGCTGCGCGTTCTGCACGCAGGAACTCGATCACCGGGCGGCCAGGATCGGGCGTGGGGATCAGGCGGCGCACATGCCGCAGGCGCAGCGGGATGTAGACGCACACACCCGTGAGCCACAGGCCGAACAGGGCGGCCAGTTGCAAGCCGCCGAGCAGCAGCGCGACCGACATGGCGCCGAAGAAGACGGCACCAAAGATCGCGACTGCGGTTTCGATCCAGTCGCGGCGGCGGATGACCGACCACAGCCGAGCCGGTTCGGCGAGCTCAGCCAGGGGTTTCGAGCCGCCTTGATCGGCGCGGGTCTGCCATTGCTCGCGGGCGCGATTCCAATCCATCATCCTGCCTCCACAAAGGTCTCGCTGAAGTGCTGCTTCAGGCGCGTCATGCGCACGGCGACGGCGCCCTCGCTGATGCCGAGCACTTCGGCAATGTCAGCTCGCGACAGGCCCTCCAGGTCCATCAGCAGCAGGGCCTTGTTGACCGGGTCCAGGCTGGCCAGGAAGCGCTCGAGCAGCGCCATGGGATCGTCCACGTCGGTGCTGTCCATGGGCTCGGTCGCCAACGCTTCGGTGGTCACGGTCCGCTTGCGCACATGCTGCAGGGCCGTATTGACCGCCACGCGGTAGATCCAGGTCGACAGGCTGGATCTACCGGCGAAGCCCGGCAGCCCCTTCCATAGCGCGATCGCGATCTCCTGCAGCAAGTCCTGCCAGTCGTTCGGGCCGGCATACTGGCGGGCGATCCGCACCAGACGGGCCTCGTTCTCGTTCAGGACTTGTTGGAACTGCTGGTTCACGGCGTGAGCTTGACCGGGTATTGTGTCGCTTACCCCATTGGATGCACAAAACGCCGGTTTTTTACAAGCAGGGACGAAATGGGAGGCAGCGCGGGGCGGCAAACGCAGAACGGCGATGGCAGCCGAGTTCTTGCGCTTTGCAGCGCGTGTGCATAAGGTAAGCGCACAGTCCTGTTCGAGCCTTGACCATGCACGATGAAGTTGCGAACGAGGAGAAATCTGCCGTCAATTTGCGGATTCGGACCGCTCTCAAGATCAAGGCGAAAAATCTCGGCGTGAATCTGTCGCAGACTTTGGAAAAATCCCTGGAAGCCGAAATCCGCCGCCAGGAACAACTCGAGTGGCTGGAGGCAAATCGCTAGGCCATTGATGCGTACAACCGTCGCATTGATGAGCGCGGCCCCGCCTTGGCCGCCTATCGTAGTTTCTGAGCCTGGCACGCCGCAATTTGACTACTACGCTAACCCCAATCGCCAGTCGCGTGAATGGGCTCCCTACATCGTCGATCTTCAGCATGACATGCTCACCGCGCAGCTGGCAGCGCAGGGTTCGCTCCTGCCGTCGTATGTCGAACGGGAGTTCGAGGCGTATCTCAAGTGTGGCCGCCTCGAGCACGGCTTCCTGCGGGTACGCTGCGAGCGTTGCCATTCCGAGCAGCTGGTCGCGTTCAGCTGCAAACGCCGGGGGTTCTGTCCCAGCTGCGGTGCCCGGCGCATGGCCGAGAGTGCGGCGCTGCTGGTGGAGGAGGTCTTTCCGAAGCGCCCGACTCGCCAGTGGGTGCTGAGCTTTCCGTACCCGTTACGTTTTCTGTTCGCACATCGCCCCGAGGTGATGGGGCGGGTGCTGGGCATCGTCTACCGCTGCATCGCCACGCACCTGGCCAGAAAGGCCGGGTTCTCGCCTCGAACGGCCCAGACAGGCGCGGTCACGCTGATCCAGCGCTTCGGCAGCGCGTTGAACCTCAATGTCCACTTCCACATGCTGTTTCTCGACGGGGCGTATGTCGAGCGTCACGACGGTTCGCTGCGCTTCCGCTGGGTGAAGGCAGCCACCAGCGCCGAGCTTGCCCGGCTGACCCAGACCCTGGCGCTGCGCATTGGGCGGTCGCTGGAGCGCCAGGGACTGCTGGAACGGGACGCGGAGAACAGCTATCTGGCCGGCGATGAGCTCGAGGCCGGCCCGATGGCGCAGTTGCTGGGTGCCTCGATCACCTACCGCATCGCCGTGGGCCCGCATCAGGGCCGCAAGGTGTTCACGCTGCAGACGTTGCCGGGCTGCGAGGAACCCTTCGATGGCGGGACCGGCAAGGTGGCAGGCTTTTCGCTCCACGCCGGGGTGGCGGCACGGGCCGACCAGCGCCAGAAGCTCGAGCGGCTGTGTCGCTACATCAGCCGCCCGGCGGTCTCGGAAAAGCGCCTGTCGCTCACGCCGAACGGCAACGTCCGTTACCAGCTGAAGACACCCTACCGGGACGGCACGACGCACGTCATCTTCGAGCCGCTGGATTTTATCGCCCGGCTGGCGGCCCTGGGCGCGGCGATGACGTGGGCGCAGCGCCTCAAGCGGGTGTTCGGCATCGACATCCAGACCTGCGCGGCCTGCGGCGGGGCGGTGCGGATCATCGCCTGCATCGAGGATCCGCAGGTGATCGAGAAGATCCTCGCCCACCTGGACAAGAAAACCATGGAATCACCTGGATTGCCCCCGCCATGCCGGGCGCCGCCGCAGCGCGGCTTGTTCGATTCACTCCATTCACCGGGATGATCCCGCAACAACGCTTCCCAGGCTGCGCCGACGATGGTGCGGCCTCGAGGCCGGCTGGGCCAGTGGCAGGGGCGGGTGTGAAAAGTGCGTCGACGAGCCTGTCGCAGCGGCGAATTCGGGTGCCCTGACACCGCTCAGCGACGATCAGTGCGCGGCAGCGAGCGCTGCAGGCAGGTATAGGCGTCGGTGAGGCGCGGGCAGCAGCCAGCGAAAAGGTGGGCGCTCTCAACCGGTCGATGCAACACTCTACACTTTCGGTGGAACAGGAGGTTGCGTTTATGAGTCGTGGTCCGTGGCTGACGGCGGCATTCAAAGCCGAGGTGTGGCGACACTGGCAGGCGGGAGAGTCCTGTGCCGAGATTGGGCGGGCGCTCGACCGGACCGGCGGAGTCATTCGTGGGGTGGTCGCCGAGCGCTGCGGCATCATCGGGCGAGGCGCCCTCGAGAATCGCCTTGACCGTTTTCAAGGCATCTTGGTACTCGGCTGGTCGAGGCGTCGCCTTGTTGAGGATGTCTACCGTGGCTGCGACCTGGAAGTCCCGTGCCTCAGCGGTCTGCCGGGTGACCGTAAGGGCCTCCACCGTGCCCGCGCTCAGCGCATCCACCTCCGTTTCCCGGTCCAGTGGCTCAAGCCTGGGTTCTTTCATGGAACTCACCTGCGATCAGTTCGGATGCTCACATGCATCGGTCCCCGGTTCACGCGTCGATGCGCGGCGCGACTCTCCACTATACTCGTAACCCGCGCCTCCCGAACTGCGGCGCGCGCAGCAGGTGCGGCGCCACCGGCAGCGTGACGAGTTGAATGCCTGCGCGACCGGTTGATTGGACAGGGTAGCGAGGCTCCCGGCAATGGCAATAAGGAGCAGCGATATGCCCACAACCCCAGTTCGCCCCTGCGTGCTCATGGTTGCGCTACTGGCGCTGTTCACCTCTCCGGCCAGCGCCCAGCTGCCCTTCGAGCGCAGCGTTGCCGACAACCCGGCCGCCGTGCTGGTGCTGCATGCCGACCTGGCTGAGCTGCTGGAGTGGTTCGAGGGGCGCTTCGACAACGACCGCGAGGTGTTCTTTGCCGAGGCGGCAGGGGTGCCAGTCGACGCCCGTAACGGCCGCATTCACTCGATTTTCCGCCGCGTCGACCTGCCCGCCTTCGGCGAGCATGTTTTCTACGTAGAGCAATACTCGGGCAATGACCCGACGGCTATCTACCGCCAGCGAATCTATGTGTTCGTGGCCGATGCCGAGGCCAATGCCATCCGGCTGGATATCCACGCACCCCTCGACGCCGCCGCGCTGGCCGGCGCCTGGCGGGAGCCCTCGAAACTTGCCGGGCTCACGCCCGAGCAGGCGCGTGCCTTTCCCGGTTGCGAGGTCTACTGGCGCCGCCGGGAAAACCAGTTCGTGGGCGAGACCCGCCGCGGTGCCTGCCGCGTGGAAAGCCGCCAGTCTGGGCGCCTGCTAGTGATCGAGGATGACCTCGTGCTTACCCCTGAGGCCATCTGGATCCGGGACCGTGCGGAAACGGAAGACGGCGAGTATGTTTATGGCAACCGTGCGGGGCGCGCACACGGGGGGGGCATGGGGCGGCCGTCCCCGGGGGGGGCGGCGGGGGTGCGCGGCGCTCAGCACGGGGACAGCGGCGAGGGGCTGGCTGACTGGAAGTTCCAGCGCGAGGTGTGGCTGCACGACCAGGGCGGCGTGGCGAGGCTGGTCACCGACGAAGCGCCGCCGCGCAATGTCGAGTTGCACCTGAGGCTGGCGGAGTGGCCAGCACGCGACCGACGTGCCTCGCTGACGCTCTATGTGCACGAGACCGGCAACGAGCGCGCGGTCTCCTACGCCTGGGCGGAGGCCGACGCCGAGCGGATCGGCATCAACCTGCGCTGGCTCCAGGCCAGCTGTACGCACACGCCCGAGGCCTGGGGACCCTGAGTCGGTGGAGCGAGGTCGGTCACGAGAAAGTCGACATCCGCCCGAGCTCATCGGGCTGCACGCCACACGATCGGAAACAGCGACTCCGGCGTGGAGCGGATCCGGGGACAGCTGCGGCCTCAGTTCCCAAGCACCTCCAGCACCAGCGGACGCAGCCGCTCGGCCAGTGGCACGGAGAAACCCGTCGCGACCCCCGGCACGGCCGAGCCCTCCATCGCCAGAATGCCGATGTAACCGGCTTCGCGATCCACCCAGGGCATCCAGCCGAACAGCCCGGCGGATGAGGCGATGTCGCAGCCCGCGCCCGGTGTGTCGCACTCCAGCCAGGCACCGAGCCCGTAGCCGAAGTCCTGGACTTCGGCCGGCACCAGGCCACGCTCGGCCTCCGGGTAGGGTGCGCGGAAAATCGCTGCCGCCAAATCCGGGTCGATCGCCACGCCTTGAATATCTGCCAGCGCCCCCAGCGCAGCCTCGACCAGCCGGGCGTACTCATCGACCGTTGCTGCCAGTCCGCCTCCGGCGAGCGGGTTGCTCGACCCGATGCGCTGACGCCGCCCCGTGGTGTAGCGGACATCAGCGGCGAGTCCGAGCGGGTCAGCAAGCTGCGCACGAAAAATTGCGTTCCAGTTTGAACCGGTGACCACCTCCGCCATGCGGGAGGCCACCTGCATGTGCGAATTGCCGTAGTCGAAGCGTGTTCCGGGGGCGGCGACCAGGGGCCCGGCACCGATCTGGGCGGCACATTCGGCCAGGGTGATGGCCACCTCGCGCAGACAGTCAGCGTCGCGCGCCAGGCCCGAGGTAAATGACAGCAACTGCTCAAGCGTGATCGCCGCCTGCGGGCCGCTCCAGCCCAGCACCGCGCCTGTGGTGCTGGAGAGCTCCAGGAACGACTGGTCGATCAGCCGCAGCAGCACCAGGCTGGTGACCAGCTTGCTGGCAGAGGCCACGGCGTAGCGGCCTTCCGGGTCGAAGTCGCCATAGACGCCGAGGAATACGCGTTCACCACCGGGGCGGTAGATGGCCAGTGCCATACCCGGCACGGAGGCCGGCGCGTCTTCGGCGAACGCTTCGGCTGCGGCGGCGTCGAGCGCTGCGGCGGGATCGGCCGCTGCAGGGGGCGGCGACGCAGGGGGTGCCTGCGCGGTGTCACCGCCGCCGCAGCCAGTCAGCGGCATCGTGTTTCAGGCGCCGGCACAGTACGAGTAGAGGGTAACTGGGTGGAATCAAGTGGTCGTCGCAACATCTCAAAGTTGGAGGTGTAGTATGGGACGACCACGGGGCTGGGTAGGCGAACAGACAGGGCGGGCTCCAATGCACTCGCCGGGTCGGCCGGGTGTCAATCAGCGTGAGGTCAAACAGGCATTTTGGAGACACATCGCCGATGGCCAGCCGAGCGAGGTCGCGGCGTTGGCGTGCGGCATGTCACAGCCGCTGGGTCCACGTTGGTTTCGTGAGGCAGGCGGCATGGCACCGATCAGTTTGGCACCGCAGTCGGGGCGTCACCTGTCGTTTGCTGAACGTGAGGATCTGGCCCTATTGAAGGCCGAGAAGCTTGGCGTCCGAGAGATCGCACGGCGCCTGAACCGATCGCCGTCGACGATCTCGCGCGAGCTTCGACGTAATGCAGAAACCCGCGGTGGCACGTTGAAATATCGTGCCACGGTCGCACAGTGGAAAGCAGAACGGGCTGCCAAACGGCCCAAGCCTGCCAAGCTCGCCGAGAACAAGCGATTGCAAACTTACGTGCAAGCCCGGCTCGCAGGCGCAGTCACTGATGCCGACGGTAAGCCGATCCCCGGACCCGATGCGCCATGGAAGGGACGACGGCATGGTCGTCGAGCAGACCGACGATGGGGCACTTGCTGGAGCCCGGAGCAGATCAGCCAGCGATTGCGGATCGACTTCCCGCATGATGAGACTATGCGGGTCTCTCACGAAGCTATCTACCAAGCGCTCTACGTTCAGGGTCGCGGTGCCCTGCGACAGGAGCTCTCCGCGTGCCTGCGTACCGGGCGAGCGCTGCGGGTGCCACGCGCCAGAACACGGCAACGGGGCAAGAACTTTATTACCCCGGAGTTGATGATCAGTGAGCGCCCGCGTGACGTTTCCGACCGTGCCGTACCCGGTCACTGGGAAGGCGACCTCATCATCGGGCTGAAGAGCTCTGCGATCGGCACGTTAGTCGAGCGCACGACCCGGTTCACGATATTACTCCATCTGCCCCACATGCCGGGTCATCTTTCCGGAGAAAGGGTCAAGAACGGACCTGCACTAGCTGGCCACGGTGCCGAGGCTGTCCGCGATGCCATTGCCGCGAAGATCGTGCAGCTGCCTGAACAACTTCGCAAATCGTTGACCTGGGATCAGGGTGCGGAGCTCGCGCAACACGCACAACTACGAATCGACACCGGTCTGCCGATCTACTTCTGCGACCCGAGAAGTCCTTGGCAGCGCGGTAGCAACGAGAACACCAACGGACTGCTGCGCCAATACTTTCCCAAGGGCACGGACATCAGCAGATACTCTGAGCACGAACTCGATGCTGTTGCTGCCACGCTCAACGGGCGGCCCCGTAAAACTCTCGCCTGGCAGACGCCAGCTGACACGCTCAATGGGCTACTATGCGCGAAGCAATAGCCAGTGTTGCGACGACTCCTTGAACCCAAGCAATATTTGTCCATTCGATACACTGAACGTCTTCGTGAGGCCGGGATCGAGCCTTCCGTCGGCAGTGTCGGCGATTCCTACGACAATGCCCTGGCAGAATCCGTGATCGGCCTCTTCAAAACGGAGGTGATCCGGCGACGCGGCCCATGGAAGCGCCTTGAAGACGTCGAATTCGCAACCCTGGAATGGGTGCATTGGTTCAACCACCACCGGCTGCTTGAGCCAATCGGCCACGTTCCGCCGGTGGAGTTCGAAGCCGAGTATCATCGGCAGCATACGGGTCAGGCGCTGGCCGCCTGACTCACACAAAACGGCCTCCGGAAAACCCGGGGCGATTCACTGGAAAGGAAGCGCAATGCAGATGGAGACCACCTCACTCACCCATCACCGTTGGGTTCGGGTTCAAACACTGCTGTTATTGCTCATTGCCATGCCTGCTCTGGGGGATCTGCGTGATCCGCCCGCCGGCATACATCCACCCAATGCCAATACGTTCACGTATCTCGATAATGTTCCCGTTTTCATGGGCCCGGCCGGGAGCCAGGGTACCCATGCCGGGCTGCCCTGGTTCTTTGACTTGATCGCAGTCGCGCAGCTTGACGACCCGATGCGACGGGATGCAGGCATTCATCGGGGTGATCGCGCTCTTGAGCTGGCTCGTCGCTTTGTAGCCAGTGAAAGTCGGGGCAACTATCTGGGCCAGGGTGCCCAGAACTGGGCCGGTGCCACCGAGTTTGATCGCGCCGATTCCCGCGCTGCTTTTCTGCGTGACTACGAGTCGCGCCTGCGCGACATGGCGCCGTCGCTCCCTGTCGTATTCGGCATTGCTGAGGAACGCCGGGTGGGCGATTACGATGCCGACCGCGGCGGCTTTCCCATCGTGACCAGCCAGATGCGCCCCGGAGCCATCGATATCCATGGTGCTGGCCTCGGCTGGTTTCTTACGGCCCAGACCAGTGAACTGGAGCTGCCGGCGCCCTTCTGGCAGATCGATGCGGGTGCGGCGCGGACCATGGCCGCGCGCTTCGAGGGTGATCTGAGGCCCAGTGATCGCACGCGTCGTCCCCGCACTGTTCGAATGGTGGTCTTCTTCGACGCGACGTTGGTGGATGAGGCTCAGGGGACTGTGCAACTCCGCCGCCTGCATACGGACATCTACGACCACGATCTCCACGAACGCCTGCACCGCCTGCCGGATGCCGCAGCGGAAGTACCTGTGGTGCGCGGCGGCAGGACATCGCCCGCGGGTATCCTGCCTGGCAACTGGGACGTGACTGACGGCGTCTATGTCAATCTGAGCTCGGAGCAGGCGCGGACGACTGTCAGAGAAAGCGGCGGTCTGCTTGAATTTTACGCGGCATTGATTCTGGGGGCCGAGCTCGACCGCCTGGATATTGATGACATTCCCGCACTGGCGCAGCGCTGGATGACGCGGCAAGCGTTCCGGCAATACGTCGATCGCCGGCAATGGGCTGGCTCCAGCGAGGCCGAGCGCGCCGCTACGCGCCAGCGCTTCGAGGCCGAGATCCTCCCCGCCCTGCGGGGTTGGCTGCCGCAGACGCCAGCCCGCGCCCGGACCGAGGAGAGGGCAAGGCTGAGTCGTGACGACGCCGGTGATCACCATTGGCGACTATTGCCGGCTCCGTCCATGCACCCGACCGGGCCACAAGGTATTACGGCACCCTCACAGACGCGGGGAGGGCAAGTGTGGGGACCCAATCCCGACATGTCCTATGTGATCGAACAGCGTGTCGGCTCTGGTCTGGAGAGATCGCGGGAGGGTCACCAATCGTTCGTGGCGGATGCAGCCACCAGCGAGCGTCTGTCAGGCCTGCCCGTGGTCGATACCGACCGGAGGACCGGGCGGGATGTTCACGAGGTGATCCTGCAATCCGAGTTCGAGATCGAGCGGCTGGACACCCACAGCCGCACCATGATTGTCGCCCACCGCTCGGTGTCGGTGCTGGATGCGGCAAGCAGACAGCCCTTGTTGGCGTTGCCTCTGGCCGAAACACCACTTCCCTTCCTGGTTCGGGAGACGATTCCTGCAACGCTTGATGTGGCTGAACCGTTGCTGCTCGGCGACCATTACCTGCAGTTGCTGCTGCAGCGCGAAGGCCTGGCACCATTCAGTGACGGAGACCTTTCGGCGCTGGCTCACGAAATGCTTCGCCGCGATGCGCTGTTTCGGCAGCCACGACCCGGCACCACGCCACCCGACACCCGTGGATGGTCAATCAACGATGCAAGGTGGCCTTTCTGGCGCGCAGACCTTCGCGCCGGGCAGGTCGCACCAGCGCAGGCAGCGGATCCAGGTTTCGAGCGCCTGAGAGCGTGGCTCCAGGCCTATGCCCGGGGCCTGGGTGATGCCGTGCGCCTGTATAGCCTGGAGCGGCTACCGCGAGACCCGGAGTGGTTCGTCACGCCATTGCGTCATCGCGGCCAGCGCCTCGGCGACCGGGATGCCGCCGTTGCCGTTGCATTGGGGGTAGAGCCGGATCGCTTGCTGATCCTGGGGCAACTGACCGCTCAGCAGGCGGGGAATGCACCAAGAGTGTACGGGCTGCTTCCCGAGCCCCTGGGCCACTATGGAGATATCGAAGTGTCGCCGACGCTGCTGGCGGAGCGCGCTGGGCAGCCCATCCCGGCGGGGCAAAACCTTGATATGCACACCGAGCTGCGCGTGACCGGGATTGAATCGATTCCCGGTCACGACCCCGCCGATTATGTGGTCCGTATCGAACCCCGAAGCATCCATCTGCTGTTCGAGGGCCGGGAAGTAGCGGTGTTGCCCATCATCGACCAGCCTCCCGAAGAAGCCGCAGCAGCCGAACCGGCGGCGCCAGCTCCGGCAGCTCCGGAACCGGAACCTGAGCCACCGGAAGTCGCCGCAGCCTTCAATGTGCTGGGCATTCAGCTGGGGGATGATCTCGACAGCGCCATTGAGGACATGGCGGAACGCATCACCGACGCCGAAGTCACCGAGGGTGAGTCGGATAATTCCTACCCATGGTCGCCCTTCCGGCACTATGCGCTGATCCACGCACCGGACTGGTCGGAAGCGATCGTTCTGTTTCACGCCCCGCCCACCAGCGACCGCCAGGTGACCGGGGTTGCCCGTATGGTGGAATTCCCCCCCGACGAGGGCCCCATCGCCAGCCGGCTGTTTGCGTCGATGGCCGAGCGCTACGGCGAGGGTGAGTCGCGCGGCGACGGATCCCGACGCTGGGTGGTGCCACCCAGGCCACAACCCGCCATGCCGGAGGGCCTGAGCGTTGATCAACAGGTCGCGCGCACATCAGCCCTCGCCAATCGCTGCAACTGGCAGCCGGTCGAGGGCAGCGTGGCCATGCAGGCCCACAGCCTGCGCCTGCGCTGGCAGGACCTCAGGCACGACCGGCAGGCACTGCTGGTCCACCAGCAGCCGGCGTCACTGGGCATGATTGACCAGCTCGAAGCACAGGTGCGCGACCGCGATCCGGAATTCGCGCCCTACGTGTGCAGCGAAGGGCTGGCCAGTGCCGCGGCGACGGATGACAACGGCCGCGTCGTTTACTGGTTCACTCTGCTGGGTAATCCAGGCACTGCGGCGGTTATCGCGGCAGAGAATCGGGCGGCCGTGGAGCGGGCAGAGCCGGGGTTGGATCTGGATTTCTAGCTCAGGGCGACACGATAACAACGAACCCGGTACAGGGCGCGAGGCGCCGACGTATGAGGGGGAGGTTCCTGTTAAAGAGTTGGCTGGGTTGTTTCGAGGATTGACTGTAACTGCTGAATATCTGGATAACGTAAAAAGTCTTTCGCACATTTGAGGAGGCGGTGGTCTCTGTCTGGTT
>JAFIFN010000098.1 GCA_020832005.1 Gammaproteobacteria bacterium
CATTCGATCTGGTCGCCCGCCTTGACGTCATTGTAGTTGCGCACACCGATACCGCATTCGGTACCACTGCGAACCTCGTTGACGTCATCCTTGAAGCGCCGCAAGGACTCCAGCTCGCCTTCGTAGATGACGACGTTGTCGCGCAGCACACGGATCGGATTGGCACGTCGTACGACGCCCTCCAGCACCATGCAACCTGCGATGTCACCGAATTTCGGTGAACTGAACACCTCGCGCACCTGGGCCAGTCCGAGGATGTTCTCGCGAATCTCCGGCAACATGAGCCCGGAGATGGCCGCCTTCACGTCGTCGATGGCCTGGTAGATGATGCTGTAGTAGCGAACATCGACGCCGGCTTCCTTGATCGCCTGGCGGGCTGCCGCATCGGCGCGCACGTTGAAGCCGATCACGATGGCCTGCGAGGCCGCTGCCAGATTTATATCCGATTCCGTGATACCACCGACACCCACGGAGATGACCTTTACGCGCACCTCCTCGCTGGACATCTTGGTCATCGCATCGCGCAGCGCCTCGGCACTGCCGTGCACGTCCGCCTTGATCAACAGCTGCACGGCCGCGGCCTCGCCCTCGGCCATCTGGCTGAACACATCCTCGAGTTTCGAGGCCTGCTGCTGCGCAAGCTTCACGTCACGCTGCTTGCTCTGCCTGATCTCGGCGACCTCACGCGCCTTGCGCTCGTCATCAACGACCAGCACATCATCGCCGGCACTGGGCGTCCCCGACAGGCCGAGTACGACGACAGGCGTCGAAGGCCCGGCCTTCTTGACAGGCTTGCCTGACTCATCGAACAGGGCGCGTACGCGCCCTGTCTCACGTCCGGCCAACAGCACGTCACCGAGTTTGAGCTGACCTTTCTGCACCAGCACCGTGGCCACGGAACCGCGACCCTTTTCAAGGCTGGCCTCCACGACCACGCCCTGCGCCGGACCCTCGGCCGGGGCCTGGAGATCGAGCACCTCCGCCTGCAGCAGAATCGAGTCGAGCAGCTCGTCAATGCCTGCGCCGGTCTTCGCCGAGACATTCACGAACAGGTTCTCACCACCCCAGTCTTCGGCAATGACACCATGCTGGGACAACCCGCTCTTGACGCGCTCGGGGTCGGCATCCTCGAGGTCGGTCTTGTTGACGGCGACGATGATCGGTACACCCGCAGCCCTGGAATGCTCCACCGCCTCGACTGTCTGCGGCATCACGCCATCGTTGGCGGCAACGACAAGGACGACGATATCGGTGACCTGAGCACCACGCGCCCGCATGGCCGTGAACGCGGCATGGCCAGGTGTGTCGAGAAAGGTCACCTTGCCTTTCTCGGTGGTCACCGAGTAGGCGCCAACATGCTGGGTGATGCCCCCGGCCTCACCCGCGGCAACGCGTGTGCGCCGGATATGGTCGAGCAACGAAGTCTTGCCGTGATCAACATGGCCCATGATGGTGACCACCGGCGGGCGCGGTACGGACTCGGCATCCTGCCCGGCAGTCGTCACCCCCTCGAGGAAGGAATCTTCAATAGCCGACTCGCGGGAAACTTTCGCAGTGTGCCCCATCTCTTCGACCACCAGCACCGCGGTGTCCTGGTCGACGGGCTGGTTGATGGTCACCATGGCACCCATGTTCATCAGCACCTTGATGACTTCTGGTGCCTTGACAGCCATGCGCTGGGCCAGCTCGGCGACGGTGATGGTCTCGGGAATCTCCACCTCGCGCACCACGGGTGCGGTCGGGCGTTCGAAGCCGTGCTGTGTCTCGACGTTGAAGCGCGCGGCGCGGCCACGGTCGGGCGCCTGCTTGCGCTTGCGACGCTTGCCGGCCTTGTCGCCGGCCACATGCAGCGTGCGTTCCTCGCGTGCGCCGCCACGGCCGCGAACCTCGCGCTCACTGTCCTTCTTGCGTTTTTCCTTCTCACGCTCGCGCTCGGCCTGCTCGCGCGCCTGTTGCTCGGCGAGCACGCGTCGGGCCTCATCGTCAGCGGCCCGACGCCGAGCCTCGGCTTCCTCGGCAAGGCGCTTGGTCTCTTCCTCGGCCTCGCGCTGGACACGCTCCTCGGCTTCGCGACGCTCGCGCTCTGCACGTTCCTCGGCCTCACGCGCCTCCTGTTCGGCACGACGCGCCTGGTCGAGCTCTTCCTGTTTCTCGCGTGCCTCCTCCTCGAGTGCCTCGCGTTTCACGTAGGTGCGCTGCTTGCGAACCTCGACGTTGACCGTGCGTGCACGGCCCTTGTCAGCGGCCACGCGCAATTCCGTGTGGGATTTGCGCTTCAGCGTAATCTTCTTCGGCGCGGCGACCTCCGGCTCGGCTCGGCCATGGCTGCGCCGCAGGTAGCTCAAGAGCTCCAGCTTGGCATCATCGGTAATGCTGTCCTCAGCACCAGTGACCTTGATACCGGCTTCATCAAGCTGACTGAGCAGCTTGTCCACCGGGACCTTCAGGGTTGCCGCAAACTGTGCGACTGTCACGTTAGCCATAGTCGCTCTCCTTAGCCCTGGGCCTCGTTCTCGAACCAGTGGGCGCGCGCCTTCATGATCAGCGCAGCCGCACGCTCCTCGTCCATCTCTTCGATCTCGAGCAACTCATCGACGGCCTGTTCGGCGAGATCCTCGCGGCTCACGATGCCGCGACTGGCCAGCGTGAACGCCAGGCCCCGGTCCATGCCTTCCAGGCTCAACAGATCTTCGGCAGGTTCCACCTCGTCGATGACCTCCTCGGTGGCAATCGCCTGGGTCAGCAATACATCTCGCGCCCGACTGCGAAGCTCATTGACCATGTCTTCTTCGAACTCTTCGACAGCCACGAGTTCGCTGGCCGGCACATAGGCCACTTCCTCGAGGGTCGAGAACCCTTCCTGCACCAGGATATTAGCGACCTCCTCATCCACGTTCAGGCTCGCCATGAACGATTCGACGAGTTCGCGGGCTTCGCGCTCGCTCTTCTCTTCGGCATCGGTGTCGGTCATGACGTTGAGTTCCCAGCCGGTCAGCTCGCTGGCCAGCCGGATGTTCTGGCCGCCACGGCCGATGGCCTGGGAGAGTTTTTCCTCGTCAACCGCGATATCCATGCTGTGAGCATCCTCGTCCACGACGATGGACAGGACATCGGCGGGCGACATCGCGTTGATGACGTACTGGGCCGGATTGTCGTCCCACAGGATGATATCGACGCGCTCACCCGCCAGCTCATTCGACACCGCCTGCACACGCGAACCGCGCATGCCGACACAGGCACCGACCGGGTCGATGCGCCGGTCATTGCTCTTGACCGCGATCTTCGCGCGCAGCCCCGGATCACGCGCAGCACCCAGAATCTCGATCAGGCCCTGGCCCACTTCCGGCACTTCCAGCTTGAACAGCTCGATCAGGAATTCCGGTGAAGTCCGTGTCAGGAACAGCTGTGGCCCGCGAGGTTCGGAGCGAACCTCATAGAGGAACGACTTGATGCGGTCCTGCGAGCGCACCGGTTCGCGCAGAATCATGTGCTCACGTGGAATGAAACCTTCCGCCGTGCCACCGAGGTCGATGTAGATGCCGTTGCGATCGACGCGCTTGACCAGTCCGCTGACCAGGGTGCCGACCCTTCCCTCGTATTCCTCGACCACCTGCCTGCGCTCTGCCTCGCGCACCTTCTGCACGATGACCTGCTTGGCGGTCTGCGCGGCAATACGACCGAAGCCGACGGACTCCATCGGCTCTTCAACGTACTCGCCGGGCTGGGCATTGGGATCGATATCCACGGCATCGATCATCCTGAGCTCACGCTCCGGCTCCTCGAGCTCGGTGGAATCATCGGCAAATACCATCCAGCGACGAAAGGTGTCGTAATCACCGGAGTCGCGGTCGATAGCAACACGCACATCAATCTCATCGCCGTGTTTCTTGCGGGTCGCAGAAGCCAGGGCCGCCTCGATGGCCTCGAAAATGACTTCCTTCTCGACGCCCTTCTCGTTGGAGACGGCGTCGACGACCATCAGAATTTCCTTGTTCATGTGTGCGCCACCCCAGCTCTTGACCGACTAGCGGTTCTGGTTGAGCACCGGCACGAGCCGGGCTTTTTCAATCAACTTCATTGGCAGCCGCGCCGGGCTGCCATCCACGTCCACCACCACGCAATCGCCTTCCAGCGCCTGCAGGGTGCCCTTGAAACGACGCCGCCCGTCGAGCGGCTGCCTGAGTTCCACACGCACCTCCTCACCCACGAAGCGCTCAAAATGCGCCTGCGTGCGCAGCGTCCTGTCCAGCCCGGGCGACGAGATCTCGAGCCGGAAATTACCAGGCATCGGATCCTCGACATCCAGCCAGGCGCTGACCTGGTGACTGACCTGTTCGCAGTCTTCCAAAGTGATGCCCTGCGCCTGGTCGATGTACAGACGCAGCAGCCCGTCACGGCCGCCGACCCGGCACTCCACATCCACCAGCTCGTAGCCCAGCGACTCAACCACTGGGGCCAGCATGTCCAGCATCTGCTCGTCGGTAACCTGAACCTTGCTCACTTGCGCCTCAAAAAAAAAATGGGCACGAGGCCCACTGCTTGCATGGACCGCCAAAAGCATCCATGCCCTGCCGCGCGACGTCTTGTTCGCGCAAATAAAAAGCCCCGCGAGGGGGCCTGTCCTAAGCAACCCGACGTGAAAGCACAGCCGCTGCGGCAAATGCCTTCACCTGCGCGCGTCTCACATGGCCCGATCCCAAAGTGTTAAGGATCCGCCCTGGAAACGCGCCCACCTCGCAGACTTATCGCCTACGTAACTCGCACAGTGTAGCGCAGAACCCGCCGGTGGCTCAAGACGCGTGACAGGCGGGTGCGCGCCTCAGGGCGTGGGCTCGATGACGTCGCCTGGCGGCTCGAGCAGATCCTCGGGCACCTCGCTTTCGAACGTCGGGACCCCGGGCACGTCCTGGGCATCCTCCTCCACGCCCGGCAGGGTGGCGAGGTAGTCCAGCGCGGCCTGTGTCGGGCTGAGGCCAACCTCGACGATCTCGCTGGCCAGGCGGCGGTCAACCGGTTTCGCCGTCTCGGTGACGAGAAACGTTTCGCCGCGATCATGCACCGTCACCCGGACTGCCAGTGCCGCAGCCTCACCGAGCTCACCCGGCCGGTAGCGCAGCTCCAGCGGCAGCGGCACCTGACCGGCCGGCTGCAATTCCTGGCTGGCGATGACCTGGGCATCGGCCTCCCCGGCGCTGACATCCAGCAATTCCGCGACAACGCGTGCCTCACCCGACAGCGTCAGGGGCACAGGCAGAGGCGCCACATGCACGGCCATGCCGCGAACAACGTGGGGTTGCTGCTGCATCGGGTCGTCCACCGACCGACCGCACGCGGCGACCAGCACAAGCACGGCCAGGGTCAGCCAGGCTTTGGGGTCAAGAATCCATCTCACGGTCATCCCGTCATCTCCATGCAATACTTAAAGACGCGGCCCAGCCGCGTCGAGCAACAGATGATAACGCCCCCGGGCGCCTGGATGCAGCCCGGATGCGCACTCCGCCGGAGCGCCGTCGCAGCGGTGCCGGCAATCGCCTTGTGATAGGTTTGCCGCTCATGACCGCCGCACCGCCAAACTCCGCACGTTTTGTCCTGCGTCCGCGCAGATGGGCCGCCTTGGGTGTGGCCATGCTCGTGGCCTGCTCCAACGACCCGGCGCCGGCCACGCCGACGCGCTCGGCGCCGCCGGCATTGCCGGTGCAGGCCGTGGAAATCACCCCGCGCGACCTGTCGAGAACGGTGCAGGTCTCCTCGGCCGTCGAGCCGCTGCGTACGATTCGACTGGCCAGTCGCAGCGAGGGCGTGCTGACCGACGTCGATACCGGCGACCGGGTTCGCACCGGGCAGGTCCTGGCCCGCATCGATGTCTCGGAGCATCTGGCCGAGCTTGCGCGCGCGCGGGCGCGCCTGCAGGAGCGTGAACTTGCGTTCCAGCGCATGGAGCAGCTGCGCGAGAGCGGACATATTGATGCGGCAAGCCATGACAGCGCACGCGCGGAACGCGACATCGCCGCCAGCGAAGTCGAGCTGTGGCAGACACGGGTGGCCTTCGGCACGGTCCGCTCGACAATCGACGGCGTGGTGATTGCCCGTCATATCGAGCCCGGTGAAGCCGTGGCCCGCCACGACGTGCTCTTCGAACTCGCCGATCTTCAGACCATGGTCGTGCGGATCGGCGTCTCGGAACTGGACGTGCGCGCCCTGCGCGTCGGTGACGAGGTCAGCGTGCAGCTCGATGCCCTGGATCGTGGCGAACCGATCGCCGGCAGTGTGCGCCGCATCTTCCCCGCCGCCGAACCGGGCAGCCGCCTGGTCACTGTTGAAATCGACCTGCCGGACGGTGCCGACAAGGGCGTGCGGCCAGGCTTCCTGGCCAGAGCGCAGTTACTGGTCGATCAGCGGGCCGACGTACTTGCCGTGCCGGCCGGGGCCATGGCGGAGGCAGAAGGCGGTCACTACGTGATGCTGATCAACGATGACATGCGCCTTGAACGCCGCAGTGTGTCGCCTGGTGTCAGCCGCGGCGGCTGGCAGGAACTGCTTGAGGGCGTGAAACCCGGCGAGCGCGTGGTGGCGACCAATCCGCTGGATCTCAATGAAGGCACGACGGTGCGCATCGTCGGCTGGGCCGGATGACCTCGCCGGCAGACAACCATGACCCGGCGCGCGGGACACGCTACTACCGCGGACTGACCCATGCGGCGATCCGTCGACCCGTGGGCACACTCGCGCTGGCCTCCGTGGTGTTTGTCCTGGGACTGTTTTTCGTCGATCGGCTGCCGGTCAACCTGCTGCCCGAAATCATCTATCCGCATGTACGCGTCACCGTCAACTATCCCGGTGTCGCCCCCGAGGTCATGGAAGAACAGGTGACCCGCGTGCTGGAACGCCAGCTCGCCGCGGCCGAAAACTTGAGCCGCATCTACAGCCGCGCCTCCGAGGGGCGTACGAACATCAACCTGATCTTCGAGTATGGCGTCAACCTCGATCATGCCCTGCAGGACGCCTCACGCCTGATGGAACTGGCGCGCACCCAGCTGCCCCCGGATATTGACCCGCCCCGCCTGTACAAATTCGATCCCTCGCAGGATCCGGTGTATGAGGCGGGATTCAGCTCGACCATTCGCACACCGCGCGAAGTCCGCGACTGGGTCGAGCATCGGCTGGCGCCGCAGCTGCTGTCCTTGCATGGTGTCGCCGGTGTTGAGGCCGCAGGTGGACTGGTACGCGAACTCGAGGTCATCGTCGACCAGGATCGACTGGCTTTCTACGGTCTGACGCTGCAGGACGTGGCCGCAGCGTTGGCTGGCGAGAACCTGAATATCGCCGCCGGCCAGGTCACTTCGCCGACCTTCGATGTCATGGCGCGCACCGACGGGCGCTTCCGCTCCCCCGAAGATGTCGGCGCGGTGCTGTTGGGTGTGCCGGGCAGCACGCGGCGTATTCGTCTCGACGAGATCGCCGAAGTGCGTGACGGCTATCGCGAACAGCGCCTGTTCGTGCGCCTGAGCGGGGTGCCGGCGACCCGACTGTCGGTATTCAAGTTACCCGAAGCCAATACCGTCGGCGTCGTGGATTCAGTGCATGCGACGCTGCGCAGGCTCGAGGCCAGCGGGTTCATTCCCGAAGATATCCGCTATGAGGCGACGACCGACAGCGCCTTCTTCATTCGCGGTTCACTGGCCGCAGTCACGACGGCGGCACTGATCGGCGGAACCCTGGCGATGCTGGTGGTGCTGGCCTTCCTGGGCAGCCTGCGAAAAAGCTTTGTCATCGGTCTGTCCATCCCGCTGGCGGTGCTGGCGACATTCGCACTGATGGGTATGAGCGGGCTGACATTGAACATCATGAGCCTCGGTGGCCTCGCCCTGGGCGTAGGGCTGTTGCTGGACAATGCCATCGTCATGCTCGAGAACATCGCCCGCCACCGCGACCGGCTCGGCAAGGCGGACGACACAGCCGCCCACGAGGGCGCCGATGAAGTGATCTCAGCGATCACGGCAGGCACGCTGACGAACCTGGCCGCCGTGGCGCCGTTCCTGCTGATCACCGGACTGGCATCGCTGGTGTTCCGCGAACTGATCCTGACCATTTCCTTTGCCATCGTCGCATCGCTGGCCGTGGCCCTGACGCTGGTGCCAATGCTGGCCGCCCAGCTCGCGCGCCTGCGTTTTCGCTCCGGGCTTGACCGCAGTCGCATCTACCGGGGTTTCGATGCCGGTATCGAAGCGCTCACGAAGCTGTACCGCGGCGCCCTTGGGCGTATCCTGCGATGGCGCTGGCTGGTGCTCGCTGCGGCACTCGTCCTGTTCATCGGCGCGATCCAGGTCTTCGACCGACTTGGCACGGAGTTTCTGCCACCGGTGGACGACGGGCAGGTGACGGTGCACCTGCGTCTGCCACCCGGCACGCCGCCGGATCGCAATGATGCGGCCGCCCGCATGGTCGAGCGCGAGATCCAGAACATGCCGCATGTGGACAGCGTCTTCGCCATGGTCGGCGGACATCTCTCCGGGGGTGTGATCTCCGAGCGCCCGGGCACCGCCCACATCCGGGTACGCCTGCTGCCCGCCGAGGAGCGCTCCGACTATAGTGCGGGTCGCTGGGTGGCCGATCTGCAGCAGCGACTCAACCAGCTCGACCTGCCCGGCGCACGCATCACGGTACGCCCGCCACGCATTCAGGGACTGCAGTTCGGCGTCACCGGCGATGACCTGTCAATCGGTGTCATGGGCGATGAACTCGCAGAATTGCAGCGCATTGGCCGGGAACTGGTCGCACGCCTGGAGGGCATTCACGGGCTGGAGGGTGTCGAAATCGGCCGGGAGGATCGCACGCCGCTGCTGGGCATCGACGTGGATCGGGAACGTGCCGCGGCCCTGGGCCTGGGCATCGGCGAGGTCGGCCGTGCGTTGCGCGATGCCGTGACCGGTACCGTGCCTACTCGCTACACGACCGGCTGGGCCGAATATGACGTGCGTGTACGCCTGCCGCGCTCGGACACCAGCGACGCCGATGCGCTCGGCCACGTCATCATCCAGCACGGCCCAGCCGGACTGATCCAGCTGCGCGATGTCGCCACGTTCAGCCTCGGTGAAGGTCCTGCACACATCGAGCGCGAAAACCAGGGCCGGATCCTGCGCGTCAATGGCTCGATCAACCCGGCACTCGCGGATGTCGGCACCGTCATGGCCGAAGTCGAGGCGCGACTGCGCGACATGACGATGCCTGAACAGTACAGCCTGGTCCTGGGCGGACAATGGGAGACCATCCAGGAAACCGCCCGCGAACTGCGTATCGTCATCGCGCTGGCCGTATTCCTGGTGTTCGTCGTGCTGGCCGTGCAATACGAGCGGCTGAGCAATCCGCTCGTCATCATGGCCGCGGCGCCGCTGGCACTGGTTGGCGTGGTCGCCTTGCTGTGGATCACGCGGACGCCGGCCAGCGCCCCGGTTTTTCTCGGTGTCATTCTGCTGATCGGTATCGTCGTCAACAATGCCATTCTGCTGGTTGAGTACATCGAGCGTGGTCGCGCGCGCGGACTCGACACCGCCGCGGCCGTGGTGGAAGCCGGTGGCGTGCGGCTGCGGCCGATTCTGATGACCACGCTGACGACGGTGGCGGGCATGTCGCCGCTGGCAATCGGCATGGGTGCCGGTGCCGACATCATGCAGCCCCTGGCCCTGAGCGTGGTGGGCGGATTGATCACCGCGATGCTGCTGACACTGTTCCTTGTGCCGTGCCTCTACGTGATCGTCCAGGGTGTCGTCGACCGGCTGTCGCGGGCGCTGCTCGGCGATCGCAATCCGCCCGCGTTGGTCGATCGATGAGCCAGCTCCTGCGGGAGTTCTACGATACGCTGCTGCATTCGCTGCGTAACCTGATGCCCATCGTGGTGGTCGTGGCGGTGTTCCAGTTTCTGGTCCTGCAGCAGGTCCCTGACGGCCTGCTGAGCATGATCGTAGGCCTTGCGATCGTCGTACTCGGCGTCGCACTGTTTCTGCAGGGCCTGGAGATGGGCATTTTCCCAATCGGCAAGAGTCTTGCCGATGAATTTGCCGCCAAGGGGTCGGTGGCCTGGCTGATGACCTTCGGCTTTTTCATCGGCTTTTCCGCCGTGATCGCAGAGCCTGCGCTGATTGCCGTGGCCGAGCAGGCCGAGCAGATCAGCGAAGGACGTGTCAATCCGCTGATACTGCGCCTGCTGGTGGCAACGTCAGTCGGCGCGGTCATCTCTGTGGGTGTGTTGCGCATCATTCTTGGCCTGCCATTGCACTGGATGATGATCGGTGGCTACCTGACTGTGGTCACGGTAACGTTCTTCGCACCCGAGGAAATCGTCGGTCTGGCCTATGACTCCGGCGGCGTCACGACCAATATCGTGACCGTGCCGCTGATTGCAGCCCTCGGCCTGGGTCTGGCTGCCTCGATCCGGGGACGCAATCCACTCATCGACGGCTTCGGCCTGGTCGCGCTGGCGGTCATGGTGCCGATGATCACCGTCCAGCTCTACGGTATGTTCGTGTTTGCCGTGGATGACGTCGCGGCGGCCACCGGCAACGGCCAGGCCCTGGCCATCGAGGAACAGGTGTCGGCGGCCACGCCGGATTCGGCCAGCGGCTTGCTGACGGATCTGGCGAAAATGGTCCGCGACGTGCTGCCGATCATCGCGGTCATCCTGGTGTTCCAGTTCGTCGTGATCCGCAAGCGCATGCCTCACCTGCCAATGGTGGTGTTCGGATTCACCCTGGTCATCATTGGACTGTACGCTTTCGTGGTCGGCCTGAAGCTGGGGCTTTTTCCGATCGGTCAGCGCATGGCCGAACAGCTCATGGCACGCGATCAGCTGCTGTGGATCTACCTGTTCGCCTTTGCCATCGGTTTTGCCACCACCATGGCTGAACCCGCCCTGATCGCCGTGGGCGACAAGGCAGAGCAGGCGGCCAAGGGGCGCATCCGCAGCAATGCGATTCGCCTGGTCGTGGCGCTGGGCGTGGCCGTGGGCATCACCATCGGCGTGCATCGCATCATCGCCGGGGACTCCATCCACGCATACATCATCAGCGGCTACGCCGTGGTGATCCTGCTGACCTTTCTGGCGCCGCGCTACATCATCGCGCTGGCCTACGACCTGGGCGGTGTCACCACCTCGGAGGTGACCGTGCCGCTGATCACGGCGCTGGGCATCGGCCTTGCGTCGAATATCGAGGGGCGTAATGTGATGATCGATGGTTTCGGGCTGATCGCGTTTGCATCGATATTTCCCATCGTGAGCGTCATGCTCTACGCCATTCTGGCAGATCTGCTGGCAGCCCGGCAGACAAGACAAAGAGGTGAAGCACCATGAAGTTCTCCGTACTGGTGGCCATCCTGGCCGAAGAAATGGAAGACAAGGCAGTGGATATTGCCCGCGACGCCGGCGCCGGTGCCGTCACGCTGCTCAATGCACGCGGCATCACCGGGGATTCCAAGAAAACCTTTTTCGGACTGACTTATGAAGGCGCACAGTCCGTACTGGTGTTTGTGCTGGAAAAAAAGCTCTCGCTGCAGGTCCTCAAGAGCCTGACACGTGAACTTGACCTGGACAATGATTCGCGCGGCATTGCCTTCACCGTGCCGCTGGAGCATCTTGGCGGCATCGACACACGCGAAATCAGCCAATTCACCCGCAAAATCGAAGACGAAATCTAGGAGCTCTCATGAGCAACGAGCAATCCCGCAAAGTGGTAGGCGACCTGATGATCAGCGACGTCTACACCATCTCACCCATTGCCACGCTGCGCGAGGCAATGCAGAAAATGCGTGACAAGAAGGTCAAGTCGCTGGTCGTCGAGAAACGCAGCGACGGCGACGCCTGGGGGCTGGTGACCTATACCGCCATCCTGCGCAGCATCATCCAGGAGGAAGGCGATGTCGATCTCATCAACGTCTACGACATTGCCCTGAAGCCGGCCCTGCTGGTCCCCAGGACGCTCGAGGTTCGCCATGCCGTGCAGATGATGCTGAACTTCGGTGTCAAGCGCCTGATCGTCACCAGCAACAATGAACTGCAGGGCATCATCACCGTGAACGATATCGTCGGTGCCATCCTCGAGAAGATGGACGACTGAAGTTGATCAGCCGCGCACGCTCTCGCCAACGGCGGCGAGCAGCGATGCATCATCATTGCGTGGCGCATTGACGCGACGGCTGACCGGCCAGGCCTCCATGTCCGCCATGTCCCGCGGCTCAAGCAGGCCGCGCGCCTCCACCGGTGAGCCTTCAAGCCACATCGCCGCCTGCTCGGCCGTGAGTATCGCCGGCATCCGGCCCTTGGCATGAATGCGTTCGACCAGTGGATTGGCCGCCAGCGTGATGATCGTGCACGACTCGATGGCCTGCTCATCATCACCCACGGAGCGATCCCATAGCCCGGCCAGCCCGAAAGGCTGATCATCGACCAAGCGGATGAACCAGGGCTGCTTGCCATCGGCTGTGTGCTGCCACTCGTAGAATCCCAGGACGGGCACGATGCAGCGCTGCGCGCGCGCCCAGGGCCCGCGGTAGCTGGCAGCGCGCTCCAGTGTTTCCAGCCGGGCGTTGATCGTGCTGTAGCGCGGCAGCTCGCCCTTCGCCCAGAACGGCACCAGTCCCCAGCGAAGATACGCACCGGCGCGCTCGCCCTCGCGCTGCATGACCACCGGGATATCGCGCCCAGGTGCAACATTCCACGAGGCGAACGGCTGGGGCCAGGGCCGCAGCAGGGACCAGTACTGTTCGATCGCCGCATCCACGCGACTGACGAATCGCCCGCACATACGCCCTCCTCCCGGCGTCCGCTGCGCTCAGCGCTGCGCCTGAGCGCCCTTCAGGTACTCGCGCTTGATCTTCTTGGCCAGCGACCACTTGTGTACTTCGGTGGGACCATCGTAGATGCGGAATGCGCGCAGCTCGCGGAACACCGACTCCACAACCGTATCACCGGTCACCCCTGTGCCACCCATCACCTGGACGCAGCGATCCGCCACACGATAGAGCGCCTCGGAGACAGCCACCTTTGTCATCGAGCTCTCGGCCGTGCCCAGCGAGCCTGCGTCCAGCACATCGGCACACCACTCGATCATCAGCTGCGCTTGCCGCAGCTCGATGAGGTTCTCCGCAAGCATGAAGCCCACGCCCTCGTGATCGATCAGCAGCCGCCCGAACGCCTCGCGGGTACAGGCGTAGGCGGTCGCGATTTCCTGCGCGCGGGTGGCCGCACCCAGCCAGCGCATACAGTGCGACAGCCTGGCCGGCGAGAGCCTGACCTGGGCCAGCCTGAAGCCCTCCCCGCTGCCGCCGAGCAGCTGGCTGTCGGCAACCCGCAGGTTCTCGATCGCAACCACCGCATGGCCGCCGGGCATCGAGCGGTCGATGGTGTCGAGAATGCGTTCGATACGGATGGCCGGGTTCGGCAGATCCACCAGGAACATGCAGGCACCATCCGTAGACTTGGCCATGATGATGCCCACGGCGGCGCCGTCGGCACCGGTGATGAAAGCCTTGCGCCCGTTGATGACCCAGTGGCTGCCATCGCGCTCGGCCGTGGTCTTCATCATCGACGGGTCGGACCCGGCACCCGCCTCGGCAGCCGGTTCAGTCATGAAAAACGCCGAACGGGCCTGGCCTGCGACCAGCGGCGCCAGAAAACGAGCTTTCTGCGCCTCGCTGCCCACCTTGCCGAGCAGGTACATATTGCCCTCGTCGGGCGCTGCGGTATTGCAGGCCACCGGGCCAAGCGTGGACAGGCCGGTGCAGATCAATACGGTGGCCGTTTCGCGCTGGGAGAGATGCCCGCCATCGGGAAGAATATGCGGAGTGAGCACACCTGCCTCGCGAGCCTTTTCCCGGAGTTCGCGGACCAGCGCATCAGAAGGACCATGCACACCGCAGCGCGCGTCTCCCTCGTAGCCAAAAACGACATCGCGCACAAAGTGTTCCACACGTTCGGCGATCGCCTCGGCCCTCTCCGTCGGGGGTGTGACCTGCATCGGCATGCTCCAAAAGAAAAAGCCCGCATCGTCGCCGATGCGGGCTTTTCAATGGAACTGGTAGCGGGGGTAGGATTCGAACCTACGACCTTCGGGTTATGAGCCCGACGAGCTGCCAGACTGCTCCACCCCGCATCTGACTAGCCGCCTATTATAGTGCCTGGAGCTTTCATCCACAAGCTTGAGAATTGGCTTGCCGCAGCACCAGCCTACCCGGGCAGCACGCTTGCGACCAGGGTCAGCAACGGCCCGGGCAACAGCCCCAGCGCCAGCACCGCCAGGCCATTCACGCTGACCAGGAATTTCATATCCGGCGCGGGCATCGGACGCACGTCGGCCGTCGCCGGCTCGAAATACATGTACCAGACCACCCGCAGGTAGTAGAACGCGCCAATCACCGAAAACAGCACACCGAG
>JAFIFN010000099.1 GCA_020832005.1 Gammaproteobacteria bacterium
CCCGCCGACTTCCGGGCGCGGAAACGCGCCTTCGAATACTGCATAGGGTCGGCCACCCAGGTCGATGGCGACCTCGGCACGCGTCTCATCCATGGGCAACAGGAAGCCGTAGCGCCCGATGCCGCGGCGTTCACCCAGCGCACGGTCCAGCGCCGAGCCCAGGGCCAGTGCGCAGTCTTCTACGGTATGGTGCTCATCGATGTGCAGATCACCGCGACAGGTGAGCGTCAGGGCAAAGCCACCGTGTTTGGCGATCTGCTCGAGCATGTGGTCGTAGAATCCGATGCCCGTACTGATCACCTGTGGGCCTTCGCTGTCGAGGTCCACGGTGACGTCGATGGCGGTCTCGCGGGTCTTGCGCGACACCTGTGCCCGCCTGGGCCTTCCCGTGAGTTCGCGTGCCAGCAAAGGCCAGGACTGCGCGTCATCGATGCGGTGGAAGGCCACACCCAGGCTTTCGGCCAGGCCTGCGAGCGCGCTGGTGCCCACCATCACCGAGGTGGCCAGGTCGAAACGCTCACGCGCCGCGACGATCGCCAGCATCGCCTCCCACGAATCCGCTGGTGCCGGCACGCTGCGCAGTCTCAGGCCCTGCGAAGAGAGCAGGGCGTCCAGCCAGGCCGCAACCTCGTCGCTGTGTGAGTCGCCCGGCTTGGGCAGCAGCAGGCAGCCAAAGCCTTCGTCCTGCAGGGTGAGCAGGGCCGGCAGCACGCCTGGTTGCAGGCGCATCTGGTCGAGACGCTCGCAGCCCTGCGTGTTCTCGAGCAGGCCACCATCGCGCTGCACGAGCAGCAGTTTCGGATCAGCCATGTGCCGCTACTTCGCTGGCAAGCGCGCTGAGCAACAGCTCGTTCTGTTCGGCCGTGCCGATGCTGATGCGCAGGGCACCGGGCAGGTCGGGATCCTGCGAGTAGTCGCGGATGAGGATGCCGGCGCTGCGCGCGGCCGCCACGAGCGCTGCGGGATCCGTGGCTTCGAGCAGCAGGAAGTTGGCCACTGACGGATACACCCGTCGCACACCTGGCAGAGCTGCCAGCGCCGCGGCCATGCGTGTGCGCTGCACGCGCAGTGTCTCGATGCGCTCGCGCATCAGCGCCATCGTATCGCCTTCCAGGCTGGCCAGGGCCGCCTCGATGGTGGGCGTCGGCAGTCCATACGGTGGCAGGATGCGGCCTAGCAGATCGATGACGTCGGGATCGGCGATCACGGCGCCGCAGCGCGCGCCTGCCAGGCCATGCGCCTTGGAGAGCGTGCGCAGAACCACGACGTGCGGATGCTGCGCGCGAAGCGGCAGCAACGAGGGTCCCTGGATGAAGTCGAAGTAGGCCTCATCGAGGATCACCAGCCCGCGGCCGCGCATGGCCTCACAGATACGCGCCACCGCGGCATGATCGACTTCGTTGCCGGTCGGGTTGTTGGGCGAACACAGAAAGACCAGTTTCGTGGGGGCATCGAGTGCTGCGTGCACGGCGGCTTCGTCGAGAGCGAAACCCTGGTCGCGCAGCAGCGGCACGCGCCGCACCGAGGCACCCTGAATGGCGGCATAGACCTGGTACATGCCGAAAGTCGGTGGACAGATCACGATTGCATCCTGGCCGCCGACGCAAAACGCCCTGATCAGCAGGTCGATGCCTTCACTGCTGCCGCGCGTGACCAGCAGTTCGGCAGGCGTGACACCGTAGTATTGCGCCAGTCGCTCGCCCAGTTCGACCGGCCGCGGCGGCGGATAGATGTTCAGCCCGCGCGCCGACGCATCGTTGGGCGCACGCCATGGCGCCTCATTGGCATTCAGGCGAATGCAGTCAGGCTCGTAGCGGGCCGGCTGATAGGCCACCAGGGCGCGAAGTTCGGGGCGTGCCAGTGCAAGCAGTGTATTCATGCGACGGTACGCGCGCGGATCGCGGCCAGGCGCAGTCGAATGGCTTCACCATGGGCATCGAGACCCTCAAGTGCCGCCAGCTGCTGACCCACCGGGCCGAGATCGTTCAGGCCGTCCATGGTGAGCTCCTGCACGGTCATCTGGCGCAGAAAGTTCGTCAGCGACAGACCGCTGTAGGTGCTCGCAAAGCCGTAGGTCGGCAGCACATGGTTTGTGCCGCTGCAGTAGTCGCCGATCGACTCCGGAGTCCAGGGGCCCAGGAATACCGAGCCTGCACGGGTGATCTCCGGCAGCCACCGCCGCGGTGTCTCGACGTGCATGATCAGGTGTTCCGGGGCATAGCGGTTGCTCAGCGCGACGGCGTCGGCGACCGACTCAACGACAATCAGCGCGCTGTTCTCCAGGGCCTTGTCCACGGTCTCGCGACGGCTCAGGCTGGCAGTCTGGCGGAGAACTTCAATGCGAACCTGTTCGGCCAGCGCGTGGCTGGTGATCAGCGCGATGACTTGCGAGTCGGGACCGTGTTCGGCCTGTGACAGCAGGTCGGAGGCCACAAAGGCGGGATTGGCCGTCTGATCGGCAATGACCAGTACCTCGGAGGGGCCTGCCGGCATGTCCAGCGCGGCGCCGCGGGGATCGTCTGCCACGGCACTTTTGGCAGCCGTCACCCAGGCGTTGCCGGGGCCGAAAATCTTGTCGACCTTCGGCACAGACGCCGTGCCATAGGCCATGGCCGCGACAGCCTGTGCGCCACCCACCTTGAATACCTGCTCGACGCCACAGCGTCGGGCCACGGCCAGGACGGCGGCATCGGCATTGCCATCACGGTCCGGCGGCGTGCACATCACGCGCACCGGGCACTGCGCCAGTGCCGCCGGAACGGCGAGCATGATCGCGGTGGAGGGCAGCGGTGCGCTGCCGGCCGGAACATATAGGCCGACCGCGTCCAGCGGACGGTTCACACGCTGGCAGCGCACACCTGGCGAGGTCTCCATGTCGATCTCCGCCGGGCGCTGGGCGGCATGGAAGGCGCGGACATTGCTGATCGCACGATCGATGGCGGCCAGCTGCCCGGCAGACAGGCGCGATTCGGCGGCTTCGAGCTCATCGGCGCTGACCGCCAGCGTGTCGAGTGTGACGCCATCGAATCGGGCCGTGTACGCCAGCAGCGCACTGTCGCCGTCGGCGCGCACGCGCGCAATGATCTCGTCGACCTGGCGCCTCAGTTCTGCGCTGATGCGATTGGCAGGACGCTCCAGCAGCTCATCGCGCTGGCGTTCGTTCAGGGATGTCCAGTTACAGATTCGCATCGTTCTCTCAATACAGCATCTTCTCGACAGGCAGCACCAGCATGGAGCTGGCACCTGCAAGTTTCAGCTCTTCCAGGGTTTCCCAGAACACATTCTCACGGCATACCGCATGGATGGCCACCTTGTCATCGCGACCTTCCAGCGGCATCACGGTAGGTGCCTCGGACCCTGGCAGCAGGCGGGTGATCTCTGCCAGCGCGGAGCGGGGTGCATGCAGCATGATGTACTTGCTCTCGCTGACCTGGATGACGCCGTCGATACGCTTCTTGATGCGTTCCATCCACTCGGCCTTTTCCGCGGGTACGGCTTTCGGCGTCTGGATCAGCGATGAGACGCTCGAGAGAATCGTGCCGGCCTCGCGCAGGTGGTTGGCCCGCAGGGTATTGCCGCTGGACACCAGGTCGCAGATGACATCGGCGCGGCCCAGGCGCGGAGCGATCTCCACGGCGCCTGAGAATTCGACCACCGAGGCGGTCAGCCCCTCGCGTCGAAGGTAGTCGCGGACGATGTGGGGATAGCTCGTGGCGATGCGCAGGCCTTCGAGGTCGGCAGCACCGGAAAATTGCATGTCTTCAGGAACGGCGAACGACAGTCGGCAGTGACCGAAGTCGAGTTCGCGTACCAGCACGAAGGGCGCTTCGTCGCCCTCGTCGAGATACTGCAGCCGCCGTTCCTCCAGTACATTGGCACCGACGATGCCCAAGTCGCAGACATCCTCGCGGACCAGCGCAGGAATATCGTCATCGCGAACCAGCAGGACATCGATGGGCAGATTCTCACCAAAGCAGATCAGCTGGTCGCGGCCCTTCGTATACTTCAAGCCGCAGCGGGAGAGCAGATCGAGGGAATGATCGGTGAGTCGCCCGGATTTCTGGACGGCGATCTTGATGCGGTTGGCGGGTTCTGGCGTCATTTCGGTTTCCGTTCCGGCGTCGCAGTCTGGGTGCGGGCAAGGGCAATCTCATAGCCGCCGTTACCGGACGACAGAAACCGGGCAATGCGTCCCACGGTGGTGACGCTCACGCCGGTCAGTTCATTGATACGACGATAGGCCAGTCCCTGATTCAGCAGCGGCACGACCGACCAGCGATCAGCCATGGCCTGGAGTTCCGCCGGCGTCAGCAGGTCGCGGAAGAATCGTCGGCACTCATCCGCGTCGCGCAGGCTCAGCACCGCCTCGTAGAGCGCCTGCTCGGCCAGCGCGTCGCGCTCAGGAAAAGGGGTGCGACGGTCTTTCATGGCATACCAGTGTATTAACGTGTTAGCACATTAATACATTTTGCGGCATTGCACAAGGGGGGGGGTGATGCCGCGGGCCAGCACACCCTGGCTTGACGCCCCGCAAGCCCGAGCCATAAACTTCCCAACGCTCATCGAGACCGGCTGAGGGACAGGCCCTTAGACGCCGGGGCAACCATCGGGCGCACTTCGCCCGACAAGGTGCCAACTCCTGCGCGGCTCTCCCTCGAGGGAATCAGCCTGCGAGAGATGAGTCTGTGCAGTGCCCGGCAATGGTGCCGGTGCCGCGCCAGACCCGCCTCTCGCGATGATCCCGCAGACTGACCTCGATGCGCTGAACATGCCATGACCGTTGATACGGTCAGGCCGGACCGTCATTGAGGAGCCAGCATCAACCATGTCGAAGCCAGTCAATCCCCAGACGCGCGCGGTGCGCGCCGCGCTGGAGTCCGATCAGCAGCACGGCGCCGTCGTACCGCCGCTGTTCCTGTCCAGCAACTATACGTTCGTCGGCTTTGCGCAGAAGCGTCAGTATGACTACACGCGTAGCGGCAATCCCACCCGCGATGCGCTCGCCGGCGCGCTGTGCGAACTCGAACAGGGCAGTGGCTGCGTGGTCACCAGTTCGGGTATGGCTGCGATTCACCTGGTCTGCCTGTTGCTGAACTCCGATGACCTGCTGGTCGTGCCGCACGATTGCTATGGCGGCTCCTACCGTCTGTTCGCAAACCTCGCCGCACGCGGCGCCTTTCGGGTCAGATTCATTGATCAGACGGATCCGGCCGCCGTGTCCGCGGCGCTGGCCGAGAATCCCCGCATGGTCTGGGTGGAGACGCCGAGCAATCCACTGCTGCGCATCGTCGATCTTGCCGCCATGGTCGAGCAGGCCCACGCCATCGGCGCCCTGGTGGCTGCGGACAATACATTTCTGTCACCGGCCCTGCAGCAGCCGCTGCGCCTGGGGGCCGATATCGTTGTGCACTCGACCACCAAGTATCTCAATGGCCACAGCGATGTCGTCGGTGGCGCCGTCATCTCTGCGGATGAGGCGGTCCATGCGCAGATCGCGGACTGGGCCAACACCATCGGCGTGGCCGGTGCGCCTTTTGACAGCTACATGACGCTGCGAGGTATTCGCACACTCTTCCCGCGCATGCGTCAGCACGAGGAGAATGCCGCGCGCGTGGCCGAAGCATTGGTGCAGCACCCCGCCGTCACCCGCGTGTACTATCCAGGCCTGACCGATCACCCGGGGCATGACATTGCCCGGCGACAGCAGGGCGGCTACGGCGGCATGGTCAGCTTCGAAATTGCCGGTGGTGAGGCGCAGCTGCGCTGCGTACTCGAAGGCCTTCAGCACTTTTCGTTGGCCGAGTCGCTTGGTGGCGTCGAGAGCCTGGTCTGCCATCCAGCGACGATGACCCATGCGCCGATGGAGCCCGAGGCGCGTCGCCGCGCAGGGATCTCCGATACGCTGATACGGCTGTCGTTGGGCGTAGAGGCAGCCGACGACCTCGTGGCCGATGTGTGCGCGGCACTTGATCGGGCCCTGGCAATCGATGCCGTCCGCGCAACGGCCGCCGACGGCGGTCGATGAATACGCAGCCGCGCCGACCATCACAATAAAACCTTGGCTTCAGGAGGACACCCCACATCATGAGCGATCAGCCTAAACACCGATTTGAAACCCTGCAGGTCCACGCCGGCCAGCAGCCTGCGCCCGGGACGAACTCGCGGGCAGTACCGATTCACCAGACCACCTCGTATACCTTCAATGATGCTGACCATGGCGCCCGGCTCTTCGGGCTGCAGGAGTTCGGCAACATCTACACCCGGATCATGAATCCGACCACCGATGTCTTCGAGCAGCGCGTGGCGGCGCTCGAGGGTGGCGTGGCCGCGCTGGCCACGGCAAGCGGGCAATCAGCGCAATTCCTGGCGATCACCACGCTGGCCGAGGCGGGGGACAACATCATCTCGTCCAGCAGCCTTTACGGTGGCACGTATAACCAGTTCAAGGTGCAGTTTCCGCGCCTTGGTATCGACGTGCGGCTTGTGGATGGCGATGACCTCGAAGCCGTTGCCGCGGCAATCGATGCGCGAACGCGCGCGATCTATGTCGAATCCATGGGCAATCCAGGCTTCAATATTCCCGACTTCGAGGCGCTGGCGAAGCTGGCCCGTAAGCATGGCCTGCCGCTGATCGTGGACAATACCTTCGGCTGTGCCGGCTATCTGATCCGGCCCATCGATCACGGTGCCGACATCGTCGTCCAGTCTGCCACCAAGTGGATCGGCGGCCATGGAACTTCCATCGGCGGTGTCATCGTCGATGCGGGTCGCTTCGACTGGTTCGGCGAGCGCTTCCGCAGTTTTCACACGCCGTCGCCGGGCTACCACGGCCTGAACTTCGCGGAAGTATTCAGTCCGGATAGCCCGTTCGGCAATATCGCCTTCATCATCCGCGCGCGCGTCGAGGGTTTGCGCGACTGGGGCCCGGCGCTGGCGCCGTTCAACTCGTTCCTGTTTCTCCAGGGACTCGAGACACTGTCGCTGCGGGTTCAACGTCACTGTGACAACGCGATGGAGCTGGCGAGCTGGCTGGCAGCACAGCCCATCGTCGAGCGGGTCAGCTATCTCGGACTGGAGAACCATCCGCACCACCAGCGCGCCCTGAAATACTGCCAGAATGGCTTCGGTGCAGTCCTGACCTTCGATATTCGCGGCGGCCACGAAGCCGGCAAGCGTTTCATCAACGCCGTGGAGCTGGCCAGCCACCTGGCCAATGTCGGTGATGCGAAGACCCTGGTCATCCACCCGGCCAGCACGACCCACCAGCAGCTTACCGCTGAAGAGCAGCGCTCCGCGGGCGTGACACCCGAAATGGTCCGGGTAGCCGTTGGCATCGAGCATATCGAAGATATCAAGGCGGACTTCGCACAGGCGTTTGCGGCCGTGGAGCAGCAGGGCGGGACATGAGCGCAGCTGCGCTGATCACTGCCGGTGCCATATCGCCGCGCACCCGGGTGCTGCGGCTGCCCGAGACGTTCGTCCTGGAGAGCGGTGAGAAGCTGCCTGCGCTGCAGGTCGCCTATCGCACCTGGGGCGAGCTGGCTGCCGATGGGCGCAATGCGGTACTGATATGCCATGCGTTGACCGGCTCGGCGGACGCAGACGACTGGTGGCCGGGACTGATCGGTGAGGGCAGGGCGCTGGATCCGGCCAGGCACTTCATCGTGTGCAGCAACGTGCTGGCAGGCTGCTACGGCAGCAGCGGCCCTATCCAGCCACACCCCGATGATGGTGAACCCTGGGGCAGCCGCTTCCCGCGCGTCACGGTGCGCGACATGGTGCAGGCGCAGGCGCGGCTGCTCGATCACCTCGGCGTGGGGGAGCTCTCGCTGGTGCTCGGGCCGTCGCTGGGGGGCATGCAGGTCCTGGAATGGGCCGCAAGTTTTCCACAGCGGGTGCGCGCCATCGCGCCGATCGGAGTGTCCGGTCGCCATTCGGCGTGGTGCATCGGCATCAGCGAGGCCCAGCGCCAGGCGATCTACGCCGATCCCAACTGGCAGCAGGGGCGCTATTCGGTGGCCGATCCACCGGCGAAGGGTCTTGCCGTGGCGCGCATGTTCGCCATGTGCAGCTATCGCAGCCGCGAGAACTTCCAGCAGCGGTTCGGACGCAAGCTGCAGGCCGGCGATACGCGCTTCAGCGTCGCGTCCTATCTCGACTACCAGGGCGAAAAGCTGGTTCGGCGTTTTGATGCCAATACCTATGTGCGCCTGACGCAGGCCATGGACAGCCACGACCTGGCCCGTGATCGTGGCGAGTATTCTGCGGTACTTGCTGGAATGGATCTTCCGGCGCTGATCGTGTCGGTGGACTCCGATGTGCTCTATCCGCCGTGCGAGCAACGCGAACTGGCCGAGCACCTGCCCCAGGCCCGCTACGAGGTGCTGCACACCTCAGCAGGGCACGACGGCTTCCTGATCGAAACAGACGCCTTGAATGCGATGCTCGTGTCGTTCATGCAATCGCTGGCGCCGCAGCGAGAAACGGCGGGCGTACAAACAGGTTGAGGGCGCCACGGGGTCAGGCGGACTTCCCGGCCGCGGCTTGATCAGGCGCTGACCACGCAGTTGCGTCCCTGCCCCTTGGCAAGGTAGAGGGCGCGATCCGCGCGTTGCAGCAGCTCGGTGCTTTCATTGGCAGCGTCTGCTTCCAGCGTGGCAACACCGATACTGGCTGTCATCAGCTGCGGGAGGTGGCGGTTGGAATGGTCCCGCAGTCTGGCAAGAATCCGCGTGGCAGCCTGGCAGGCGCCTGATGGATCGGTATCCGGCAAGGCCACGACGAATTCCTCGCCCCCGTAGCGGAACGCAAGATCCGACTGACGCAGACACTCGCGCAGGACCTCGGCCATCAGCACCAGGGCACGGTCGCCCAGCGCGTGTCCCCAGCGATCATTGATCTGCTTGAAATGATCCACGTCGATCATCAGCAATGACAGCGGCGTATGTTCCCGACGTGACAGGGAGACCTCCCGCGGCAGGATGCGCTCGAGCGCGGCCCGGTTGAGCAGGCCCGTGAGCGCATCCTCGCGGGCATGGCGGCGCAGTCGCTCGCAGGTCAGGGCATTGCTCATTGGCTGGGCAAGCCATGGGGTGATCCGGCGCAACAGGACCATGCTCTGCTCATCGGGGGGCTCGCACGTATGGATGCGCAGCTGGCCTGCAGAACGATTTTTTGCATCAAGCGGCCAGTCGCAACTGAAGAAGCCACCGTCTCCCACATGGGCGGCGAATTCAGGATGCACAAGACTCAGTCCCTCGTGCACCACGCACTCGCTGAGGCGCTCGGAAAAGATACCCAGCAGCGTTGCGGGCTCAAGCGAGCCCTGCAAGGCGTGCACCAGCGCCAGTTCATCGATTGCTCTCGCGGCGCGCAGTGTTGCCTTGGCGCGCTTTGCCGGCCTGTCGTAGTGCGGTGCGGCCCGGACGCCCGGGCCGTGGGCAAGTTCAGGGCTGTTCATGTGCGGACACTCAAGGCAAACCATGCTGCCTGCAGTGCGAGAACCATGCCAGATCGAGAAAGTGGCCTTAAGTTATTGTTTATATTTGTGGTGACACCTTGCCGAACAGGCGCCCTGTCGTGAGACGCCGAATCCTTGACGTTGCTTGAGCGGCAACTATCTGCCGCCCCGGCCCGTGCCGGGGCGCGCAGAGCGATAGCGATTAGAGGCGCGCGAGCACGGCATCGCCGAATTCCTGCGTGCTTGCCGAGGCCGCCCCGCCGGCCAGATCGGCTGTGCGCAGGCCATCGTCAAGGGTGCGAAACACGGCCTGCTCGATCTGCCCGGCCGCCGCCTCGCAATCCAGGGAGTGGCGCAGCAGCAGTGCCGCACTGAGAATCGTCGCGCAGGGGTTGGCGATCCCCCGGCCGGCGATGTCCGGCGCCGAGCCGTGAATGGGTTCATACAGTCCGCGACCGGCAACGCCCAGGGAGGCTGATGGCAGCAGGCCCAGCGAGCCAGCAAGCATCGAGGCCTCGTCGGTGAGAATATCTCCGAACATGTTCTCGGTGAGGATCACATCGAAAGAGGCGGGGCGACTGAGCAGATGCATGGCGGCCGCGTCCACAAGCATGTGCTCCAGCTCAAGATCCGGATACTCGCCGGCCATGATTCGCGTTGTCACCTGGCGCCACAGGCGCGAGGTCTCCAGCACATTGGCCTTGTCCACTGAGACGATGCGCCCGCTGCGAGCGCGCGCGAGATTGGCTGCGACGTGCACGATGCGTTCGATTTCGGCGACGGTGTAGCGACACTCGTCTGTGGCATCCGTGTCGCTGCGGGTTTTCTTGCCGAAATAGATGCCGCCGGTGAGCTCGCGCACGACCATGATGTCGACGTCGGCGAGCAGCTCGGCGCGGATCGGTGAGGCCGAGAGCAGCGCCGGATGGGGTTTGACCGGGCGCAGGTTGGCGAACACACCCAACGTGGCGCGCAGGTCCAGGAGTCCCTGTTCGGGACGCAACACGGCTTCCGGGTCGGACCATTTCGGACCACCGACCGCCCCGAGCAGCACCCCTGCAGCGCTGTCACACAGCTTGGCCGTGGCTGGCGGAAGGGGAGGTTCGCCCGCATCCAGTGCGGCACCGCCGATCAGGCCTTCCGCAAATTCCAGGGCAAGGTCGTGCCCGGGTGCCACGGCCTGCAGCACCCGTATGGCCTGGGCGGTGACTTCCGGGCCGATACCATCGCCCGGCAGAACCGCAATCAGGGTTGCCATGGACGGGATTTCTCGAAGGCGCTGATACGATCTTCCTGCTGCAGCAGGAAGCCGAGTTGATCGATGCCGTTCAACAGGCAGTAACGCGAAAATCGATCGATGTCGAACGTGATGTTGCGTCCGTCGGGCAGGCGCAGTTCGAGCGCTTCGAGATCGACCTCCACCTTCGCACCGGGGTTGTCGATCAGCCAGCGGTGGGTGTCGGCGTCCACGACCACAGGCAGCAGGCCGTTTTTAAGCGAATTGCTGCGGAATATGTCGGCGATCTCGGTGCTGATCACAGCCCGAAAGCCATAGTCGAGCAGCGCCCAGGGCGCGTGTTCGCGGGATGAGCCGCAGCCGAAATTCTTGCCGGCAACCAGCACCTGGCAGTCTTGCGCGGATTCGTCATTGAGCACGAAATCCGGCTTCGGGGCGCCTTGTGCATCGTAGCGCCAGTCGGCAAACGCCGCCTCGCCAAGGCCATCTCGTGTGGTAGTGGTCAGAAAGCGTGCCGGCACGATCTGGTCGGTGTCGATGTCGTCGAAAGGCATGACGACGGTGCGTGATCGGATCACGGTAATGGGTTCCATGGTCTGGCTCCGCTGGGGTTAGTTCGCGAGGTAGGGGCGAGGGTCTGCCACGGCGCCGGCCAGCGCACTGGCCGCCGCAGTCGCCGGGCTGGCCAGCACGGTGCGCGCGCCCTTGCCCTGGCGGCCCTCGAAATTGCGATTGCTCGTACTCACGGACAGCTGGCCGGAGGGCACGGTATCGCCATTCATGCCCAGGCACATGGAGCAGCCGGACTCGCGCCACTCGGCGCCTGCCTCGACAAAGATGCGGTCCAGCCCGAGGCGTTCAGCCTCCAGCTTGATCTTCTGCGAACCCGGCACGACGAGCATGCGCACGTTGTCGGCAATGTGCTTGCCGCGCAGCACGTCGGCGGCCTGCTGCAGATCGGAGATGCGCGAGTTGGTGCAGCTGCCGAGGAACACGATGTCCACCGGGTGACCGGCCAGCGGCTTGCCGGCCGTCACGCCCATGTAGTCCAGCGCCTTGCGGAAGTTGCTGTCGCTGCGATCCGGTATCGGCTCATCGACCGCCACGACCATGCCTGGATTGGTGCCGTAGGTCACCATCGGCTTGAGCGCCGAAACATCGAGTGTGACTTCCCGATCGAAGCGTGCACCCGGATCCGAGGGCAGGCTGCGCCATCTCGCCAGGGCCTGTTCCCAGGCTGCACCCTGCGGTGCCATCGGGCGGCCCTTGAGGTACTCGAAGGTGGTGTCGTCGGGGGCGATCATGCCAGCACGTGCGCCAGCTTCGATGGACATGTTGCAGATGGTCATGCGCTGCTCCATGTCCAGGCCATGGATGGCGCTGCCGCGGTACTCCAGCACATGACCCACACCGCCATCGACACCGATACGACCGATCAGGGCCAGGATCATGTCCTTGGCCGTGACGCCGCGCGGCAGGCTGCCTTCAAAGTTCACGGCAAAGGTTTTGGGCTTGCGCTGCAACAGGCACTGCGTGGCCATGATGTGGCCGACCTCGGTCGATCCGATGCCGAAGGCCAGGGCACCGAAGGCACCGTGGGTGGAGGTGTGACTGTCACCGCAGACGATGGTCTTGCCCGGCTGGGTGACGCCCAGTTCCGGGCCGATGATGTGCACGATGCCGCGATGTTCGCTGTCAAACCCATGCAGGGTGACGCCGAATTCGCGGCAGTTGTCCTCGAGTGCGACGATCTGTTTGGCTGCCTGCGGCTCGGCGACGATCTGCAGGTCGCGGAAACTGCGCACAGGCACGGTCGGCGTGGAATGGTCCATGGTCGCCAGCGTCAGGTCGGTGCGGCGGACCTTCAGGCCACGCTCACGCAGCGTCGAGAATGCCTGGGGGCTGGTCACTTCATGTGTCAGGTGCAGATCGATATACAGCACCGCCGGATGGTCATCGGTCTCGGGCACGACGACGTGCTCCTGCCAGACTTTTTCGAATAGCGATTTGGCGCTCATGTGATTCCCAAGTGTAGTTTCGTGAATATATCGGGGCGAGAGGACTGCGTTCGCGCGACTAGGCGCTTACCGGATCCAGCCACTGCCAGCGATCTGCAGTCGAGCCGTCGAACAGGCCGAAGAACCGCGACTGAAGCATCTCGGTGACTGGTCCGCGTCGGCCGTTGCCGACCTCGATCCGGTCAACCGAACGCACAGGGGTGATCTCCGCAGCAGTGCCGGTCAGGAACATCTCGTCGACGAGGTAGAGCATCTCGCGCGGGATTTCCTTTTCGATGACCTCGAGGCCTGCTTCACGGGCCAGCGTAATCACCGAATCGCGGGTAATCCCCGTAAGAATGGAGTCGGTCGCCGTGGGCGTAAACAGCCGCCCGTTCTTGACCAGGAAGACGTTTTCGCCGGCTCCTTCGCTGACCGTGCCACGGGTGGTCAGCGCGATACCCTCGGCAAAGCCCAGACGTCTGGCTTCCATGCTGATGAGCTGGCTGGAGAGGTAGTTGCCGCCGGCCTTTGCAAGCGCTGGCACAGTGTTGGGAGCGACACGCTGCCATGATGACACGCACACATCCACACCCTTTTCCATGCCGTCGGCACCCAGATAGGCGCCCCATTCCCAGGCTGCCACGGCCGTATCGATCGGGTGATCGGGCTTTGCCGCCAGCCCGATCTCACCATAGCCGCGAAACGACACCGGGCGAATATAGGCACCGTTCTCCAGGCCGTTTTCCGCCACCACCTGCTTGCACGCCGCCATGATGTCTTCCACCGTGTGTGGAATCACGATGCGGTAGATCTTCGCCGATTCGAAGAGGCGTCGGACGTGGTCGCCGAGCCGGAAGACCTGGCTGCCCGTGGGCGTGCGGTAGACACGGATGCCCTCGAATACCGACGAGCCATAGTGCAGGGCGTGGGAGAGCACGTGCACCTTGGCGTCCTCCCAGGGCACGAGCTTGCCGTTGAACCATATGTAGCGACTCGATTGGATGGGCATCAGGAATTTCCCTTGAGTTCTTTGTTGTCAGGCATGCGCCGCCTCGGCCGGGGCCGCAGCGGCGGGGTTTTGTGATCTGCGGTACACGCGATTGATGACTTCCAGATATGCCCGGGCCCCGGCTTCGACGATGTCGGTGGACAGGCCCTGGCCCCGGAATGGCTGCCCATTATATTCAACCGTCACCGTGACCTCACCCTGTGCGTCATCTCCGACGCTGACACTGCGCAAATCGAAGTTTTTCAGCACCAGCGCGATCCCTGTGGCACGCTCGAGTGCGCGAAAGGCGGCTGCCACCGGTCCGTCGCCGACGGCTGCTTCCTGGACCTGCACGCCGTCCTCCGAGCGCATTTTGACCGCGGCCGCCGCGATCGTGCCCGTGCCGGCTGTGATATGCAGTTCCTGGAGCTCCCAGTATCCGGCCTGGCCGACCTCTGCATTCATCAGGATGGCCTCGATATCGGCGTCGAACATTTCCTTCTTGCGGTCGGCGAGCTTCTTGAATTCCGCGAAACAGCGGTTGAGTTCACCGGCGTCGAGCTTGAAACCCAGCTGCTCGACGCGTTCGCGGAAGGCATGGCGCCCGCTGTGCTTGCCCAACACCA
>JAFIFN010000100.1 GCA_020832005.1 Gammaproteobacteria bacterium
CGCATGTCCGGTGGTGTGGGAGGACGGCGGGGGTGACCCCGCCTCCTACCCTATTCATCATGTCTGGCGGGTGCCGACCGGCGCAGGTGCCGGCCCGGCATCGGGACACGGGGAGTGAAGCTTCGGCTATGGATCAGGAGCGTGCTGAGCGGTTGCGCCTTGAGGCGGGGGTACAGCGTCTGGGCATCGTCCTGCCGCCCGAGGCCGCCGCTCGCCTGCTCGGTCTGCTCAATGAACTCGAACGCTGGAATCGCGCCTACAATCTCACCGCCGTGCGCGAGCGCGAAGCGATGCTGGTGCTGCACCTGCTCGACAGTCTCAGCGTGCTGTCCGCACTGCAGGGCACGCAGGTGCTGGATATCGGCACGGGCGCAGGCTTCCCCGGCCTGCCGCTGGCCATTGCCGACCCCGGGCGGCACTACACGCTGCTCGACAGCAATGGCAAGAAGATCCGCTTCGTCCAGCATGCGCTGCGTCGCCTGGCCGTGGATAATGCGTCGGCGGTGCACGCACGCGTCGAGGACTATCGGCCGGCACAGGGCTTTGATACCGTGATCGGCCGCGCTTTCGCACCGGCCGGTCGTTTTCTGGCCGGCTGCAGTCATCTGCTGGCGCCGGGCGGGCAGATCCTGATGATGAAGGGGCGGGATCCGCTCGGTGAACTCACTGAAGTCCCCGATGACTGGCATGCCCAGGTCACCGCACTTGAGGTGCCCGAACTCGACCAGGCGCGCCACCTGGTCAGGCTGACGCGTCGTGCGCCGGCCCCAGGCTTGAACACCGGAAATTTAAAGACATGACAAGAATCATCGCGGTGGCCAACCAGAAAGGCGGCGTGGGCAAGACGACGACCGCCATCAATCTTGCCGCCTCTCTGGATGCCACCCGCCGCCGCGTCCTGCTGGTGGACCTCGATCCGCAGGGCAACGCGACCATGGGCTGCGGTGTCAGCAAGAACGATGTCGAGGTCAGCAGCTGCGACGTGCTGCTCGGCGAGGCCAGCGTTCGCGACGGCCTCGTGCCGGTCGCCGAGGGCGCCTTCAAGCTGCTGCCCGGCAACGAGGACCTCACGGCCGCGGAGGTGACGCTGCTGCGCGAGAGCCGCCGCGAGCTGCGCCTGCGCGAGGCCCTGCAGCCTGTGCGTGACGACTTCGACTACATCCTCATCGACTGCCCCCCGTCGATCAACATGCTGACCCTCAACGCGCTGACGGCCGCCGACGGCGTGCTCATTCCGATGCAGTGCGAGTACTACGCGCTGGAAGGGCTTTCCGCGCTGGTGCGCACCATCGAACAGGTGCGCGACAGCGTGAATCCCGGTCTGCAGATCGAGGGACTGCTGCGCACGATGTTCGACCCGCGCAACAACCTGGCCAACGAGGTCTCCGCCCAGCTCACGCAGCATTTCCGTGACCAGGTGTACCGCACGGTGATTCCGCGCAATGTCCGCCTGGCCGAGGCGCCGAGTTTCGGCATGGCCGCGCTGTATCACGACAAGTATTCCCGGGGTGCCCTGGCCTATCTCGCGCTGGCCGGCGAGATCAACCGGCGTGAGGATGAACGTCGCCGGGCCGCGCAGGCGGCCTCTGCGTGAGGCCGTGCGTGGCTGTGCGCCCGCTCTGCTACAATCTGCGCCCCCCGGCGGACGGCCAGCGCCTGCCGCCATTCGCCTGTCAACCTGATGACCTGAGCCATGGCTACGAAACGTAAACGCCTGGGCCGCGGACTCGACGCGCTGCTGGGCACGCCAGGCACGCGCGAGGACGCCGCGGCCGGCAACGGCACCGACGACGGCGAGCTGCGCCGCATCCCCGTCGAGCACCTGCAGCGCGGGCGCTACCAGCCGCGCAGCGATATGCGCACCGAGACCCTGGAGGATCTGGCGAAATCCATCGCCGCCCAGGGCATCGTCCAGCCGCTGGTGGTACGCGCCATCGCAGCCTCCGCAAGTGGCGCCCGCTTCGAGATCATCGCCGGCGAACGTCGCTGGCGCGCCGCGCAGATTGCAGGCCTCGCCGATGTGCCGGCGATTGTGCGCGAGGTGCCCGACGAAGCCGTTGTGGCCATGTCGCTGATCGAGAATATCCAGCGCGAGGATCTCAATCCGCTCGAAGAGGCCGGCGCGCTGGATCGCCTGATCCGCGAATTCGAGATGACCCACCAGGCCGCCGCCGATGCCGTCGGACGCTCGCGCGCGGCCGTCAGCAATCTGCTGCGCCTGCTCGAGCTCAGCGACGAGGTCAAACCGCTGCTCGAGCGCCGAGAGCTTGAAATGGGCCATGCCCGGGCATTGCTGGCGCTGGCGCCGGCCCTGCAGCTGCAGGCCGCCCGTGACGTGGTGCGCGGCCAGCTGTCAGTGCGCGCCACCGAGCAGCTGGTCCGCCGCCTGCAGAAAGGCCCGGAAGCGCCCGCCAAGCCCGCCGCCGCGGACCCGGACATCACGCGCCTGGAATCCGATCTTGCCGATCGCCTCGGTGCGCGGGTGAAACTCCACCACAAGGCCGGCGGCGGTGGTCGCCTGGAGATTCGTTACCACAGCCTCGAGGAGCTTGACGGCATCCTCGGACACATTCGCTGACGCAACGGCCTGCACAATCCCGCTCCAGCATGGTCCCGACGGGTCCCGGAGCGCATTTGAAGCAGTGCAGTAAAGTCTATATACTCCCGCGGCTCGGATCGGGCAGGGGAGCGAGAAATCGCCATCCATGCAGCCCATCGCCGTTCGAATCGTCCTCTGGCAGTTGCTGGTTGGCCTGATTGGGGCGGGCCTTTGGGCGATCGGTGGCCTGGAAGCCGCGCTCGCGGCGCTGGTGGGTGGCGTGGCCAGTGCCCTGTTCAGCCTCCAGTTCGCCGTGAGAATGTTCGCGCGCGGGTCGGAAGCCTCGCCCGCCGAGTTGCTCGGTGCGATGTATCGGGCCGAGGGGTTCAAGCTGTTGATGGCCGCCGTGCTGTTTATCGTGGCGGCGAAGTTTTTCGGGCACGTGTTCGTGCCGCTGGTGACCACCTACATGGCCACACTACTGGTCTTCTGGGTGGCGTTGCTTTGGAAATTCGACTGATCACTTGTGGTCGACAGGGAATGTCTGCGTAATCATGGCCAGCGAAGCACCTACAGCCACTGAATATGTCACCCACCACCTGACCAACTTCGCCATCGGCGAAGGCGTCTGGACGTTGCACGTCGATACCCTGTTCTTCTCGTGGCTGACCGGCCTGCTGTTCGTCGTCGTGTTCTGGATCGGCGCGCGTGCCGCCACCGCCGGCGTGCCGGGCAAGTTGCAGAACTTCGTCGAAGTCCTCGTCGAGTGGGTCGACGAATCGGTCAAGGAGAGCTTCCACGGCCCCCGCGAGTTCGTAGGCCCCCTGGCGCTCACCATATTCGTCTGGGTGCTGCTGTGGAATTTCCTCGACCTGATCCCGGTGGACTGGGTGCCGGTGTTCGCCTACCACGTGCTGGGCTTTGAATACACCCGCATCGTGCCCTCCGCTGACGTCAACGCACCGTTTGCGCTGTCGATCTCGGTATTCCTGCTGATCATCGTCTACAGCATCAAGGGCAAGGGCGTGCTGGGTTTCGGCAAGGAACTGCTGACTCACCCGTTCGGCTCGTTTCCGCTGCTGGTGCCGTTCAACATCATTCTCAACGCCGTGGAGCTGATCGCCAAGCCTGTATCGCTGGCACTGCGCCTGTTCGGCAACCTGTATGCCGCGGAGCTGATCTTCGTGCTCATCGCGCTGCTGCCTGCCTGGATCCAGTTCGTCCCCGGCGGTGCCTGGGCGATCTTCCACATCCTGGTCGTGCCCTTGCAGGCGTTCATCTTCATGACACTGACCATCGTCTATCTCAGCCTGGCCTACGAGAAACACTAGGCCGGCCAACACAGGTTCGTTTTTCACTTTCGCAATCCCGCCAAGAGCATCTCTCAAGGAGTCACAATGGAAGCTCTGTCGCTCGTCGCCCAGGTCCAGGCCAACACCGCTATCGCGGTCGGCATGATTTTCGCGTTCGCCGCGCTCGGTACCGGTATCGGCTTCGGCCTGCTCGGTGGCAAGTTCCTGGAGGGCGCTGCCCGCCAGCCTGAACTGGCTGCCATGCTTCAGGTTCGCATGTTCATCATCGCCGGTCTGCTCGACGCGCTGTCGATCATTGGTGTGGCCTTTGCCGCGCTGCTGATGTTCGGCAACCCGCTGCTGGCCGCGATTACCGGCGGCTGATCCACCAGCCCTCACCCCGGTAATCAAACCAAGACGGGAGCTATACCGTGCAAATCAGTCTCGGCACGATGATCGCGCAAGGCATCACCTTCTTCATCTTCATTTACGTGACGATGAAGTTCGTGTGGCCGCCGATCATGAAGGCCATGGCGGAGCGGCGCGAGAAGATCGCCGACGGCCTGGCCGCCGCTGAACGCGGCAAGACCGATCTCGAGGCGGCCAACGCCCGGGTCGATGAACTGGTCCGCGAGGCTCGCGACCAGGCCATGGAGATCGTCGAGCAGGCCAACCGTCGAGCCAGCGGCATCGTCGAAGAAGCCAAGGCAGATGGTCAGCGCGAGCGCGAGCGACAGCTCACCGCGGCCCGCGCCGAGATCGACCAGGCCATCAGCCGGGCGCGCGATGAACTGCGCGGCCAGGTCGCGGCGATTGCCGTGACCAGCGCCGAGAAGATCCTCGCCCGCGAGATCGACGCCTCGCGGCATCGCGACATCCTCGACCAGCTCGCAGCGCAGATCTAAGGGCCCCCCATGGCGGAAAAACGCACGCTGGCCAGGCCCTACGCCAACGCGATCTTCCAGGTCGCGCTGGAGCGCAAGACGCTGGCCGAATGGTCGCAGGCGCTGTCCGCGCTGGCGTCAGCTGTCAGCGATGACGACGTGGCAGACATCCTGGAGCGCCCGGGACTGGCCGATGAGCAGGCCGTTGCGCTGCTCACCGACCTGGCCGGGGCGATCGCGCCGGATGTCGCGGACACGCTCGCGGGCAGCGACGGGCGCAACTTCCTGCTGCTGCTGGCCGAGTATTCGCGCCTGAACGTGCTGCCCGAGATCTCCGTGCTGTTCAACGAGCACAAGGATCTCGAGGAGAACAGCGTTGATGTCGACGTGACCTCGGCCACCGAGCTTGATGAGTCGGTGCGCACGGCCATGACCACGGCACTGGAACAGCGCCTGAATCGCAAGGTGCGACTGAACCTGGCGGTCGATGCCGCCCTCATCGGTGGTGCGATCCTGCGCGCCGGTGACCTGGTCATCGACGGCTCTCTGAAGAGCCGGCTGGGCAAGCTCGCGACCTCCCTTATTCGATAATTCTAGAGGATCCACCATGGCCTTGAAGGCTTCTGAAATCAGCCAACTGATCCGGGAGCGCATTGAGAAATTCGATGCGTCGGCCGAAGCCCGTGATGTCGGCACCGTGATCGCGGTCACCGATGGCATCGTGCGCATCCATGGTCTGCAGGGCGCCGCCTACGGCGAGATGCTGGAGTTCGCGGAGAACACCTTCGGCATGGCGCTGAACCTGGAGCAGGACTCCGTGGGTGCGGTCGTGCTCGGCGACTACAAGCACATCTCGGAAGGCCAGCAGGTCAAGACCACCGGCCGCATCCTCGAGGTGCCCACCGGCGAGGGCCTGCTCGGGCGCGTCGTCGACTCTCTGGGCATTCCCATCGATGGCAAGGGGCCGCTGGAGGGCAACACCGTGCTCTCGCCGATCGAGAAGATCGCGCCGGGCGTCATCGAGCGCCAGTCGGTGACCCAGCCGGTGCAGACCGGCCTGAAAGCCATCGATGCCATGGTGCCGATCGGTCGCGGCCAGCGCGAGCTGATCATCGGCGATCGCCAGACCGGCAAGACCGCCGTGGCTGTGGACACCATCATCAACCAGAAGGGCACCGGCGTTAAGTGTATCTACGTCGCCGTGGGCCAGAAGAACTCCTCGGTGGCCAACGTCGTGCGCAAGCTCGAGGAAGAAGGCGCGATGGAGCACACCATCGTCGTGTCGGCCTCGGCCTCGATGTCGGCGGCGATGCAGTACATCGCCCCTTACGCCGGATGCGCCATGGGCGAGTACTTCCGCGACCGCGGCCAGGACGCGCTGATCATTTATGACGACCTGACCAAGCAGGCCTGGGCGTATCGCCAGGTCTCCCTGCTGCTCAAGCGTCCGCCGGGCCGCGAAGCTTACCCCGGCGACGTGTTCTATCTGCATTCGCGTCTGCTCGAGCGCGCCGCGCGCGTCAACGCCGATTACGTCGAGGCCTTCACCAAGGGTGAGGTCAAGGGCAAGACCGGCTCGCTGACCGCACTGCCGATCATCGAGACGCAGGCCGGCGACGTGTCGGCCTTCGTGCCGACGAACGTCATCTCCATCACCGACGGCCAGATTTATCTCGAGACCGACCTGTTCAACGCCGGTATCCGCCCGGCCATCAACGCAGGCCTGTCGGTCTCGCGTGTGGGTGGTGCGGCGCAGACCAAGGTCATCAAGAAGCTCGGCGGCGGTGTGCGCCTGGCACTCGCCCAGTACCGCGAGCTGGCCGCCTTCGCGCAGTTCGCCTCGGATCTCGATGCCGCCACCCGTCGCCAGCTCGAGCGCGGCCGTCGCGTCACCGAGCTGATGAAGCAGCCGCAGTACTCGCCGCTGTCGGTCGCCGAGATGGCCGTGTCGCTGTACGCGGTCAACGAAGGCTTCATCGATGACGTGCCGGTCGAGAAAGTCGTGGACTTCGAGCGTGCGCTGCACGGCCATGTGCGTGCCAATTTCGTCGAGCTGTTCGACAAGATCAACGTCTCGGGTGACTACAACGACGAGATCGCCGGCGAACTCAAAGCCGCGGTCTCCGACTTCAAGACCAACGGCGCCTGGTAGGCGCTTCACCCACCGCTTCTTAAGCCAACGGGAATACGATGTCCGGTACCAAGGAAATCCGCGGCAAGATCAAGAGCGTGAAGAACACGCAGAAGATCACCAAGGCCATGGAAATGGTGGCCGCAAGCAAGATGCGCAAGGCGCAGGACCGCATGGAAGCGGGCCGGCCCTATGCCCTGCGCATGCAGCGTGTCATCGGCCACCTTGCCGAGGCCAATCCCGACTACCGTCACCCCTTCCTCGTCAGCCGCGACGTCAAGCGCGTGGGCTACATCGTGGTCAGCACCGATCGCGGCCTGGCAGGCGGACTGAACGTCAACCTGTTCCGTCGCCTGCTGCCCGAGCTGCGCCGCTGGCAGAAGGAAGGCGTGGAGACCGAGCTGTGCCTGATCGGCGCCAAGGCGGTGAGCTTCTTCCGCAGGCTCGACGTCAACATTGTCGCCACCAGCACGCACCTGGGCGAACAGCCGGCCATGTCCGATCTGATGGGTGCCATGCGTGTGATGCTCGACGGCTACACCGAGGGGCGCATCGACCGGCTGTTCCTGGCCCACAACGTGTTCGTCAACACGATGAGCCAGAAGGGTGAGCTGCTCAGCCTGCTGCCGGTCGTGGCCGAAGACCTCGAAGAGCTGCCCGAGCACTGGGACTACATCTACGAGCCCTCGCCCGACGAGCTGCTTGATGCGGTGCTGGAACGTTACATCGAATCCCAGATCTATCGCGCAGTCGTCGAGAACGGCGCCTGCGAACAGGCCGCCCGCATGGTGGCAATGAAGAGTGCGACCGATAACGCCGGCGAGCTTATCGACGGCCTGCAGCTGGCCTACAACAAGGCCCGCCAGGCTGCGATTACGAAGGAACTTGCGGAAATCGTCGGCGGTGCGGCCGCTGTCTGACAGGACATTTGAAAGGACTATGAACTCATGAGCACCGGAAAGACCGTGCAGATCATCGGCGCCGTCGTCGACGTGGAATTCCCGCGCGACGCCATTCCCAACATCTATGACGCGCTCGTCATCGAAGAGGCGGGACTGACCCTGGAAGTCCAGCAGCAGCTCGGCGACGGGGTCGTGCGCACGATCGCCATGGGTGCCTCCGAGGGCCTCAAGCGCGGCCAGCCCGTGACCAACACCGGCAAGGCCATCACCGTGCCGGTGGGCAAGGGCACGCTGGGCCGCATCATGAACGTGCTCGGTGAGCCGCTCGACAACGAGGGCGATGTCGCCGCCGAGGCGCAGTGGTCGATCCACCGTCCGGCCCCGGCGTTCGAGGACCAGGCCGGTGGCCAGGAACTGCTCGAGACCGGCATCAAGGTCATCGATCTTTTGTGTCCGTTCGCCAAGGGCGGCAAGGTCGGCCTGTTCGGCGGCGCCGGCGTGGGCAAGACCGTGAACATGCTCGAGCTGATCCGCAACATCGCCATCGAGCACTCCGGCTACTCGGTGTTTGCCGGTGTCGGTGAGCGTACCCGCGAGGGCAACGACTTCTACCACGAGATGAAAGACTCCAACGTGCTCGACAAGGTCGCGCTGGTGTTCGGCCAGATGAACGAGCCCCCGGGCAACCGCCTGCGCGTGGCCCTGACGGGCCTCACCATGGCCGAGTACTTCCGTGACGAAGGCCGCGACGTGCTGATGTTCATCGACAACATCTACCGCTACACGCTGGCCGGCACCGAGGTCTCGGCGCTGCTGGGCCGCATGCCTTCGGCCGTGGGTTACCAGCCGACGCTGGCCGAGGAGATGGGCGTGCTGCAGGAGCGCATCACCTCCACCAAGACCGGGTCGATCACCTCGATCCAGGCCGTGTACGTGCCCGCCGACGACCTCACCGACCCGTCGCCCGCGACCACGTTTGCGCATCTGGACGCCACCGTCGTGCTGTCGCGCCAGATCGCCGAGCTGGGTATTTATCCTGCCGTGGATCCGCTGGACTCGACGTCACGCCAGCTCGACCCGCTGGTCGTGGGTGTCGAGCACTACGACACCGCCCGTGCCGTGCAGAAAGTGCTGCAGCGTTACAAGGAGCTGCAGGACATCATCGCGATTCTGGGCATGGACGAGCTCTCCGAGGAAGACAAGCAGCTGGTCTCGCGCGCCCGCAAGATCCAGCGCTTCCTGTCGCAGCCGTTCTTCGTCGCCGAAGTGTTCACCGGCACGCCCGGCAAGTACGTCTCGCTGAAGGAGACCATCCGCGGCTTCAAGGGCATCGTCGATGGCGAATACGACCACCTGCCCGAGCAGGCCTTCTACATGGTCGGCACCATCGACGAGGCCGTCGAGAAGGCCAAGACCATCCAGTAAGCGTCCATAGCGCGCAAGCCCAGGAACGATCATGGCAAGCATTCACGTCGACATCGTCAGCGCCGAAGGCGAAATCTATGCAGGCACGGCCAGCATGGTGTTCGCGCCTGCGCGCCAGGGCGAGGTCGGCATCGCGCCGCGCCATGCGCCGCTGCTCACCCGCCTGAACCCCGGCACGGTGCGCATCCAGAACGAGGGTGAGGAGGAACGCACCTTCTACATCACCGGCGGCATTCTCGAAATCCAGCCGCACATGGTCACGATCCTCGCCGACAGCGCGCTGCGCGACAGCGAGCTCAACGAGGCTGCAGCGCTGGAGGCCAAGGAGCGTGCCGAGCAGATCCTGGCCGACCGTCCGGAGGGTGTGGATCTCGCCCAGGCGCAGCTGGAACTCGTCGAGGCAGCGGCTCGCTACCAGGCCGCGCAGAAGCTCAAGGGCAAGCGCTAGCAGCCTTACCCGAGTAGGGCGGGGCTGTTTGGCAGGACGGTTCCTAGTCTCTTTCAGAGCCTTAACTGCTGCCGGATGGCTGCCGGTCGGGCAGCCCTCATCTCCCTAATCTGTAACTGGATGGGAAGTGGTGGCTGCCATTGAGGAGGCGATACGCCACCCCATCAACCCAAGCTTCGGCCAAAGGCTCCGCTCACGGTCAACCCTCGAATCTCCGCTAAGTGGCCTGTTTCGAGCCTCGTAGCCTACAGCGAGTTGCATAACACTGTGCTCTCCAGAGGGGGCACCCCGCTCCCCGCACGGGAGGATCATATTCATGAGGGGAATTCCAATAGCCGGAGTATCTGCCCCCATGCTTTTGGCGGCAGGATGTGGATTTATTTCAATCGGGCCGGTCTGTGACTCAATGGGAAACTGCAACACAGGCGTAAGAGTCGATGCCGTTTTTTGTCCCGACGGCGGTATTGCACCCAATCGAGAGGCTTGCGATGACGATGACGATCACCAGCTTCAAGATCTCTTTATATCATTCTCATCTAACGTTGCACTTTCGTTTCTGAACGATACAGGGTTCGTGTCGCTAATTGTGCGCGACGAGGCAGAGCAAATCATTGATGTGGTACACCCGGTAGTTGGCGTGACCGGAAACCAGTTGAAGTGGGTAGACCCACATGGTTTGGCAGATTGGTTGAGTGCAGCCACAAATCCTGGTGAGGCATATAATCTCGAAATCTCGCCTGTAACTTCTTTCGATTTCTACGCTCCCGGTCATTTCGACGGCCAATCCGTACACATTCTGACGGAGTTAAAGGTGGGCTCGACGACCCTCCATTCGGTGAACACCTCTTTCACCTACCATGCCTCTGATGGACCGCTTCATGGACTCTGGAATTCCATTGGGTGGCCTTAATTCAGATTCTCATGAGGCCGTGTCGAGCGCCCTCCGATAAGTCTCGGGTTGGTCGTATACGAGGACTGCGGACCCTTTCCACCATTCTCCCAAGCACAGTCGGAAAGTACTTCTTGCTATAATCGGACGAACTCCCATTTCGCATTGCAATTTGGCAAGATGAGCGCCAACTCCCCTGCGGTCGTGCAAAGTAAAGTGCCGAACGTCAGCCCGTATACGATCAAGTCGTTGTGCGCTCGCAGCGTAGCCTATTTGTCGCTGATGATTGTTATGGGCTGTTCTTCTGCGTGCGCACCGTGGCATGGCCGTGTGCCCCTCGTATCTGACGTCTCCGGACATACGCTGGTGCCACTAGAGTTCGGCGACGTCGAATTGCACTTCGTTCTCGATACTGCCGCGTTGATGTCGGCTGCCGATCCCGCTGTCCTCGAACGCCTGCACTCAAGACACGTGAGTAGGCCATACCTTGTTCCCACTAGGGATCCTCGGGACTACGTGCCCGCAATGGAGGCGCACACAGGCGCCCGATCCGACAACGCATTAGACGTTCCCCTACTAGAGCGCTCTGCTGTTTCGCTCTCCCGCTTTAGATTGGGGGAGCTCTTCGTACACAAGCATCGGTCGGTGATTCTGCATGACTTTGAGCACTTCCGGGCGGCAGGACTTCAGATCGACGGCATTCTTGGCTTGGACGTGCTTTCGTCGCGTCCGGTCGAACTGAATTTCTGTGCAGACGAGATGCGCTTTTCCGAGTCATTCAGTTCGAGTGCCGAACTGACGGAAGCGCTCGAACTGAGTAGAACGAGTGATGGCTTCCGTGAGCTGTCGCTAAGCGTGGACCGGCACCAAGTGCGGTTCCTGCTGGATACCGGGGCATCGCATTCGTATCTGTCCGCGGCCAAGGTCCAGACAGTGTTCGGTGATCGACCGCCGGAGCGGATTCTGTTTCGGCGCCGCGCCGACGCCTACGGTGTGCAAGAGCCGGCACCGATGCGAACGTTCGTGGCGGAAAGCGTCCAGATCGGCGAAATTTCCGTGCAAGAGTTCGAATTCTATGAAGGCGACTACAATATTCTTGGCATGGACTTTATCGGACGGTTTCGCTGGCACATCGATTTTCAGCGCGACCTAGGCCGCCTCGCGACCTGTCACTGAATGGACCCCTCGCGGGGGCGACAGGGCCTGTGCGTTCGTGAACCCATCCACACGCGTCATGCCCGGCCTGGGCTATCATTGCTGCCCATGAGCCGCACTGACTTGAGTGTCGTCATCCTCGCCGCGGGCGCCGGCAAGCGCATGCGCTCGGCGCGCCCGAAGGTCCTGCAGCCGCTGGCAGGGCACCCGCTGCTGGCGCACGTGCTGGACTGTACCCGGCGTCTGCACCCGGCGGCGGTGCATGTGGTGTACGGGCATGGCGGCGAGGAAGTGCGCGCCCGGTTTGCCGAGGACGCCGGCCTCAACTGGGTGCTGCAGTCCCAGCAGCTGGGCACCGGCCACGCCGTGCTGCAGGCCATGCCGCAGATCCCCGATAGCCACGTGGTGCTGGTGCTGTGTGGCGACGTGCCGCTGCTGCGCCCCGAGACCCTGGCCCCGCTGCTGGCGGCTGCCGCCGATGGCGTAGCCGTGCTGACCGTGGAATTGGCCGATGCGACCGGGTACGGGCGCATCGTGCGCGATGCCGCGGGCGCCGTGCACCAGATCGTCGAGGAGCGCGATGCCAACGACGCCGTGCGCGCCCTCAACGAGGTCAACACCGGCGTGATCGCTGCCCCTGCCGGGAAGCTTCATGCCTGGCTTGCAAGCCTGCGCAATGACAACGCCCAGGGCGAGTATTACCTGACCGATGTGATCAGCATGGCCGTGGCCGACGGCACGCCGGTGACCGGCGTGCGCGCCTCAGATCCAGCTGAGGTCGCCGGCATCAACACCCGCCTGCAGCTCGTCGAGGCGGAGACCGCGCTGCGCCGCCGCCGCGCGTTGGCGCTGATCGAGCGCGGCGCCATTCTCGCCGATCCGGCGCGCATTGATATCCGCGGTGAGGTAGAGGTCGGCGCCGACGTGTTCATCGACAGCAACGTGCTGCTTGCCGGCCGCATACGCCTCGGAGATGGTGTGCAGATCGGCCCAAACGTGGTGCTGCGCGATGCCCAGATCGGCGCCGGCACCGTGGTGCACGCCCACAGCCTGCTGGAAGACTGCCGCGTGGGCGCCGACTGCGAACTGGGCCCCTATGCCCGCCTGCGCCCGGGCAGCGAGCTGGCCGCACGCGTGAAGATCGGCAATTTCGTCGAGATCAAGAACACGCGCATGGCCGAGGCCAGCAAGGCCAATCACCTGAGCTACATCGGCGATGCGGACATTGGTCGCGATGTGAACATCGGCGCAGGCACGATCACCTGCAACTACGACGGCGCCAACAAGCATCGCACCGTGATCGACGAAGGCGCTTTCATCGGCTCGGGCGTGGAGCTGGTCGCCCCGGTGCACGTGGGCGCGGGCGCGACCATCGGCGCGGGCTCGACGATCAGCAAGGAAGCCCCCGCCGGCAAACTTACGCTCTCGCGCGTGCGCCAGAAGACGCTGCCCGACTGGCGCCGCCCCGTGAAAAAACCCAAACCGGGCCAAGACACCTGAACCCCCACCGGAGCAGACCCTGACATGTGTGGCATCGTAGGCGCCATCGCCGAACGCAACGTCGTCCCCATCCTGATGGAGGGACTGCGTCGGCTCGAATACCGCGGCTATGATTCAGCGGGCCTGGCCGTCGTGCAGGACGGCGAGCTGCACCGGCGCCGTCGCGTCGGCAAGGTGCGGGAGCTCAGCGATTCGCTGGACGCCGAGCCGCTGGCAGGTGCCATCGGCATTGCCCATACGCGCTGGGCGACACACGGTGCGCCCTCCGAGCGCAATGCCCATCCGCATGTCTCGCCGCCGCGGCTGGCCATCGTCCACAACGGCATCATCGAAAACCATGCCGCGTTGCGCGAAGCGTTGATCGAGGCCGGCTATACGTTCACGTCTGACACCGACACCGAAGTCATCGCCCATCGCATCGACCACCACCGGCAACGAACCGGCGATCTGCACACCGCCGTGCGTGCAACCGTGGCCGAACTCGAGGGTGCCTATGCGCTGGTGGCGATGAGCCTCGACGAGCCCGACACCCTGATCGCCGCGCGCCAGGGGTGCCCGGTGGTGATTGGTATGGGGCTTGGCGAGAACTTCATCGCCTCCGATGTCGCAGCGCTGCTGCCGGTGACGCGCCGATTCATGTTCCTCGAAGAGGGTGACGTGGCGGTGCTGCGCCGCACCTCGATAGACGTGTTCGATATCGACGGCCGCGCGATCGAGCGACCGGTGCGCGAAAGCGAATTGTCGGCAGACGCCGCCGAGCGCGGGCGCTTCCGTCATTTCATGCAGAAAGAGATCCACGAGCAGGCCGCCGCGGTGGCCCGAACGCTGGAACGCCGCATTGACGGCGGCAAGGTGTCATCTGAGCTGTTCGGCACGGATTCGGCCGCGTTGCTCACGGGCATCCGCGGCCTGCACATCGTCGCCTGCGGCACCAGCTACCACGCAGGCCTCACCGCCCGCTATCACATCGAGGAACTCTGCCGGCTGCCGGTGAACGTGGAGATCGCCAGCGAGTATCGCTACCGTGCGCCCGTCGTGCCCGCCGATACGCTGTTCGTGGCCATCTCCCAGTCCGGCGAAACCGCAGACACGCTGGCGGCCCTGCGGCTGGCAAAAAC
>JAFIFN010000101.1 GCA_020832005.1 Gammaproteobacteria bacterium
TTGCTCGATGCTGATGCGTCGAGACTAGAACATGTAGCTGAACTCGACGCCATAGGCGCGCCGCGGGGAGTCGTGAATGAACGAGCCACCGAATTCAGGCGCCGGAATCACTTCCTGCAGGTACTCCTTGTTGAGCAGGTTGCGCGCCCACAGTGTCGCGGTCCAGTTGTCGGCGCGCACACCCAGACGCGCGTTGACCAGTTCGAAGGCATCACGACGCTGGCGCGAGAAGTCACCGGGTACGCCGAACAGCGTCGGCACGATGTTGTCCGGCCCGTCCTGTACTTCGCCGAACCAGGTCTTGCCCACGCCGGTGAGGTCGGCGCGTGCCACCAGGTCGATGCCGGGTGTGAGCGGTGCGGTGAACTGTGCGCCCAGGTTGTAGGTGTAGTCCGGGGCCATCGGCACCTTGTTGCCCACGGTAAATGGACGGTTGGTATTGGCCTTGATCTCGCTGTCGAGGATCGAGCCACCACCGTAGATCGTGAAGTTGTTCGTGACCCGGAAGCGGAAATCCGCCTCCACGCCCGTCAGGTCGACTTCATCGATGTTGGTGACCACGCGCAGCAGACCGAAGGGGCCGGCAAAGAAGTTGAAGAACTGCATGTCGTCGACGCGCGTATGGTAGGCGGCGGCGTTGATCTGCAGTCGCCTCTCCAGCAGCGTGCTCTTGAAACCAAGTTCAAAGGACTTGGAGACTTCCTTGTCGAAGTCATCACGTGCATTGAACAGCCGCGCGCCGAAGGCATCCGTATAGAAGACCTCGATCGTGGCCTCGACGCCCTGGGAGTTGAAGCCGCCGCTGCGGAAGCCCACGCCATAACTGCCATAGACACTGAAGGCATCATTCACGGACCAGGTCAGGCTGATCTTCGGCTGCAGCTGGGTGAAGGTCGCACTGCGATCAGGGATGCTGTCGGCGAACAGCAGGGCGGGATTGATCGGCGGTGCATCCAGCTCAAGCGGATTGATGAACGGCGCCACCGCGTCGGTAGGCACGCGGTTGGCGACCTTGCGGCGTTCACGGTCATAGCGCAACGCCACCGAGAGTTCCACGTCATCGCGCAGGTCATAACCGATATTGCCGAATATGGCCCATACGGTGCTGTCGTAGTCGTCATGGTAGAGCAGGTCGGTCGGATTCGGGCCTGTCGAAGGGACGAAGGGCTGGAGCAGGAAGCCCTGGTTGAGATCGGCGCCCTGCGAGACGATGACGGTGCGGTCGATGTCCACGTAGTTCACGCCGGCGATCCAGCGCAGAGCCTGGTCACCCGGAGAAGTCAGGCGTAGTTCGAACGACAGGTCTTCCTGGTTGCGGACCTGGTACTGGTAGCCATCGCAGGTCGTGGCCGAGTATGGAGGCAGCAGGCTACCTTCCGGGAACCCGAAGTTGAAGAACGGGTTGAGCGCGTCGAAGTTGGGTCCGTAGAAGTCGTTCGCCGTGCTTGCAAGCGAGGCCAGGCACGTCGGCTCTGCGAAGTAGATGCCGAAAGCAGCGCTGGTGCCGTCGGTCAGGAAATACTGTTCCTGGTCGTTGTAGGCTGCGATGCCCGTCAGCGACGCGAAACCCAGATCCCAGTCGGCCTTGACCGACAGGTTCAGATTTTCCTGCTCGTTCTGCGGCACGACATTGTTCTGGTAGATGAACTGGTGGTCGTTTACATCGCGGAAGGTGCGTCCCGGGACGCCGAACACCGGCTCCAGGGCGCCTTCGAATACGGGCAACGCAAAGGACGCATTGAACGCAATCGCCGCCGAGTCGATCTCGCTGTAGCGGGCCTTGAAGTCCACGGTCAGGTCGTCACTGGCGTCCCAGATCAGCCGGCCGCCGATGATTTTCTCGTTGTAATCGTCAACGTCCTTGTTACCGGTAAAGGAGTTGCGGAAATGTCCGTCGGTGTCGCGGTAAGCGACATTCAGGCTGCCGTACAGGGTGTCGGCCACCAGCGGACCGCCGACCGAGCCGCTGGCCGTGACCGTGCTGTTATTGCCCAGGCCCAGCCGGACATTGCCCTCGAACTCGTTGCCGGGCTGTTCGGTGGTGATGATGATCGCGCCCGAGGCGGCATTGCGGCCATACAGCGCGCCCTGCGGACCCTTGACGATTTCGATCTGGGAAATATTGGCGAATTCCTGGTTGAAGGCATTCGGATTGGTCAGCAGCACGCCGTCCACGATCAGCGCGAAATTCGTTTCGGCGTCGCGCGAGGTATTGATGCCGCGAATGTTGACCTGAAGATCGCCGGCCTCGGTGCTGTTGATCATGGTCACGCCGGGCGTGAGGGCAATGAAGTCCTCCGGCCGCGTGATGCCCGCATCGGCAATGTCGGCGGCCGTGAAAGCGGTCACGGAGGCAGGCACGTCCTGCAGCAGCTCCGCGCGCTGGCGGGCGGTCACGACGATTTCGTCGATGCCGCTGCTCTGCTGCGCGTACACGGGAACGCCCATGACGGCGCCCAGGCCGGTCATGAGCATGGAACGCCGGATGGCGGCGCGAAGTGACGAACGGGCTGAATGGCTCACGGCAGCTTCCTCATTGCATATGAATGTTAATTCTTGAAATCGCTTCTGCGCGTCGCCGACTGCAGCCGGACGACACCCTCCCTGCGAGACAGCAGATCCCCTAGCCGGCCGGAAATGCTCGATGTATACAATCACTTCTGCCTGTTCAGGTCAACGCTGCAGCGGTGCGGCAGCCCAACAAGGATGCCCCGTGCCCCTGCGAACAGGGGTTACAGGCGATCGATCTTGTGTCTTTCGCGCAACAAGGTACGCGGCAACTGGGAGATTGGATTCAGGGGAAGACGACGGTGCGGTGGCCGTTGAGCAGAACCCGTCGTTGCAGATGTGCGCGCACGGCCCGCGCCAGCACCATGCGTTCGATATCGCGGCCCCGCTCGATCAGCGCCTCAGCCGCCAGCGTGTGGTCCACGCGGGTCACATCCTGCTCGATGATGGGGCCTTCGTCGAGCTGCGGTGTGACGTAGTGGGCTGTCGCGCCGATCAGCTTGACGCCATGCGCATAGGCTTGATGGTAGGGGCGTGCGCCCTTGAAGCTGGGCAGAAAGGAGTGATGGATATTGATGCAGCGGCCGGCCAGCGTTCGGCACAGCTCATCGGAGAGGATCTGCATGTAGCGCGCAAGCACGACCAGCTCGGTGTCGTACTCCTTGATCAGGCCGGCGAGTTGCTGTTCCTGCTGGGCTCGCGAGTCCGGCGTCACCGGCAGGTGGTGGAAGGGGATATCGTAGCTGGCCACCAGTTGATAGCAGTCCCGGTGGTTGGAGACCACGGCCACCGGCGTCATGGTCAGGCTGCCATTGCCGTAGCGGTAGAGCAGTTCGCGCAGGCAGTGATCGTGTCGCGAGACCATGATCAGGGTGCGGGGTCGCTGGCTGTCGGCGACGATGCGCCAGTCCATGTCGAATTGCCCAGCCACGGGCGCGAAGGCGCTCGACAGCGCCGTATCGGTGGTGTCCGTCCCGGCGGTCGTGAAATGCACCCTCATGAAGAAGCGGCCGGAGTCGGGATCGCCGAACTGTGCTGAATCCAGGATATTGCAGCCCAGTCCGGCAAGGCAGCCCGAGACTGCGTGCACGATACCAATGCGGTCGGGGCAGGACAGGGTCAGGATGTGACCGCGGGATTCACGTGTCATTGGATACGTACACCAGCTGCTAAGGCCACGGCAGTATTGCCCGGCGGGCGCATGATACTGTATGCGGCTACAATCCGCCCTCCGTAGCCTCCGCGATCTGCCCATGCCCTCTGAACCTTCCGTATCCGCCCCCCGGGATTTCATTCGCCAGCGCATCGTCGCGGATCGCGACAGCGGTGCGCATGGAGGGCGGCTGGTCACACGCTTCCCTCCGGAGCCGAACGGCTACCTGCATATCGGCCACGCCAAGTCCATCTGCCTGAACTTCGGCGTGGCCGAGGAATTTGACGGCCAGTGTTTCCTGCGCTTCGATGACACCAATCCGGTGCGCGAAGACGAGACCTTCGTGCACGCCATCCGCAAGGACGTCGCCTGGCTGGGGTTCGACTGGCAGGATCGCCTGACGCATGCCTCGGACTATTTTCCCCGTCTGCATGCCTGTGCACTGGAACTCATCGGCAAGGGCCTGGCCTATGTCGATCACCTCAATGCGGATGAGATCCGCGCGCATCGCGGCACGCTGACCGAGCCGGGTCGCGAGAGTCCGTATCGAAATCGCAGTGTCGAGGAGAACCTCACGCTGTTCGAACGCATGCGCGCAGGCGAGTTCGCGGAAGGCGAGTGCGTGCTGCGGGCCCGCATCGACATGGCAGCGCCAAACATCAATCTGCGTGATCCCACGCTGTATCGCATACGCAAGGTGGCTCACCAGCGTACCGGTGAGCAGTGGTGCATCTATCCGATGTATGACTACGCACATACGCTCTCCGACGCATTCGAGGGCATCACCCATTCCCTGTGCACGCTGGAGTTCGAGGATCATCGGCCGCTCTACGAGTGGTTTCTAGATAATCTGTCGCTGCCGCACCGCCCGCAGCAGATCGAGTTCTCTCGCCTGAACCTGGCGTTCACGGTCACCAGCAAGCGCAAGCTCGCCCAGCTCGTGTCGCTGGGCATCGTCAATGGCTGGGACGATCCTCGCATGCCCACGCTGGCGGGCATGCGCAGGCGTGGTTACCCGCCTGCGGCGCTGCGTGATTTCGTCGGCCGTGTCGGTGTGACCAAGAAAGAAAACACCATCGAGATGGGCGTGCTGGAGAACAGCGTGCGTGAATACCTCAATGTTCATGCGCAGCGCCGCCTGGCCGTGCTCAGGCCCCTGAAAGTGGTGTTGACCAACTGGCCGGAGGGTCATACAGAGCAGGTGAGCCTGCCGAATCATCCCGGCGATGACAGCCACGGTGAACGCACGCTGACATTCGGCCGCGAGCTCTATATCGAGGCCGACGATTTCATGGAAAACCCGCCCGGGAAATTCCATCGCCTGCGCCCCGGTGGCGAGGTGCGCCTGCGCGGCGCCTACATCATCCGCTGCGACGAGATCGTGCGCGATGGCTCAGGCGAGATCAGCGAGCTGCGCTGCAGCTATGATCCTGATACGCGCAGCGGCGGCAGCGGGGCTGCACGCAAGGTCAAGGGCACGATCCACTGGGTACATGGCGCGGATGCCGTGGCGGTGGAGTTTCGCCTCTATGACCGCCTGTTTGCCACCGCCGACCCCGATCGCGGCGGCGATTACCTCGAAAACCTCAATCCCGAGTCCCTGTTGACGCTGACCACGAGTCTGGCCGAGCCGTCGCTGGCGGAACTGGCGCCCGGTGAAACCATCCAGCTCGAGCGCACCGGTTACTTCACCCGTGACAGCGTGGATGGCGCGACAGCGCTGGTATTCAATCGCACGGTGACGCTGCGCGATTCCTGGGCGAAGCTCGAGGCGCAGCAGCTGTCCGAGGCGACCGGGCGCTAGGCGCCTGGTCTGGCACCGGCAGGCCGTCCGCCTCCCGATTGCGGTCGGCCGGGCCGACCTGGCCGTGGCGCGGGGATCTCCGCGCCTGTCACGCTCACCGCAGCGCCGGGGCCGATCTCCAGCCGTGCTGCCGCGCTGCCCTGGTGCACGGCGACCTCCACCAGTCCGTGGGCATTGATCAGCGCGCAGGGTTCACCGACGGGCACGTCTGCATACGTGTCCGCGAGCGCAAACTCACGGCCGGCAACGTTGATGCGCAGGCTCCCGGGCTGGGCCGCGCGGGGCCGCTCGATATTGGTCAGCAGATTGCCCCAGCGGTCGGCCACAATGACCTGGCCGTGGATCACGCCGTCGCGCGCTTCGGGGGCTGGCAGCGAGCCATTTACGTGCTCATCTGTGGTTTGTCCCAGTCCTATGACGTAGACGCGCCCGGCGGCCAGCTCGCCGGCGAGCGGGGCCAGTATATCGCGGCCATGGAAGGTGCTGCTGCGCTGTGCCGGCAGCAGTCCGTCCAGCGCGTCGAGGTCGATTTCCCGCAAGCGCACCTGCGGGTGACGCGCTACGACGGGGCCGAGCAGGCCGTTGTCCGGTGCAAGCAGAAGCTGGCCGGCAAACTCGGCTGCGAGCAGGCGGCGAGGCGTGCCGACACCGGGATCGACCACCGCCAGATGCACCGTCCCGCTGGGAAACCAGCTCAGGCACAGCCGCAACCAGAAGCCCGCGATCTCCGCCTGGCCGGTGGGGATATCGTGACTGATATCGATGAGCTGTGTGCCCGGCGCCCGGGTCAGGATGACGCCTTTCATCATCGCCACGTAGGGCTCGGCATGGCCGAAATCGGTGGTGAGCGTGACGACTGATCGAGGCATGGCAGGCGCTCCGGTGGTGGGTACGGGCGCCACTGTGCCCGGGTGCGCCCCGCGCCGCAAATGTATGCGCACAGGGTGCCGAAGTGCGGTCACTGCGCTGCGCATTTGCTAGACTCGCGGGACAGGAGGCTGTCCGGCGCGGGTCGTCGGGCCGTCCGGGTGGGGACCATGCCAGACGCATTCCGACGCAGAATCGAGGCGCTGCTGGCCCCGGCTGACATTCGTGTGAACGGTGATCGGCCCTGGGACCTGCAGGTGCATGACGAGGCGCTGTTCCGGCGCGTGCTCGCCTACGGCACGCTGGGCTTCGGCGAAGCCTACATGGACGGCTGGTGGGACTGCGCCGCCATCGACGAGATGACCGCGCGTGCCTGGCGCTCGGACCTGCCGGCGCGCCTGAAGCCCTGGCGGGACCTGCCGCGCATTCTCCAGGCGCGCCTGTCCAACGTGCAGCGGGGTCTGCGCTCGTTTGCCGTGGGCAAACAGCACTACGACATCGGCAACGAACTCTACGCCCACATGCTCGATGAGCGCATGATGTACAGCTGTGGTTACTGGCGTCGTGCACGCACACTCGATGAGGCGCAGTCGGCGAAGCTGGACCTGGTGTGCCGCAAGCTGGATCTGCGGCCGGGTCAGCGGGTGCTGGATATCGGCTGTGGCTGGGGTGGGGCCGCGCGTTATATCGCCGAGCAGTGCGACGTGGAGGTCGTCGGTGTGACGGTTTCCGAACAGCAGTCGAACCTGGCGTGCGAGCGTACCGCGGGTCTGCCTGTCACGATCAGGCTGTGCGACTACCGGGATGTGGACGAGACCTTCGACCGGATCTATTCGATCGGCATGTTCGAACACGTCGGCTATCGCAATTACGCGACCTATTTCGACGTCGTACGCCGCTGTCTTGCCGCCGATGGACTGTCCCTGCTGCACACCATCGGATCACGGCGTTCGACCACACGCACCGACCCGTGGATTGCGCGCTATATCTTCCCCAATTCGATGTTACCGTCGGCCTCCCAGATCACGGCTGCCAGTGAGGGCCGCCTGGTGCTGGAGGATTGGCACAACTTCGGCGTCGACTACGATCGCACGCTGATGGCCTGGCATCGCAATGCGGAGGCGGCGTGGTCGCAGCTGGATCCGCAGCGCTATGACGAACGCTTCAGAAGAATGTGGCGTTACTACCTGCTGACCTGCGCCGGCGCATTTCGCGCGCGTACCCTGCAGTTATGGCAGGTGGTGTTCTCGCGCGACGGACTGGCCGGAGGCTACCAGCCCGAGGGCATCCGCTGATCGGAGCGTTGCCGGGACTGGTCAGCCCGCATAGCGGCCGAGATGGTCATCGGCATTGCCGAAACTCAGCTCGATGGTGGTCAGGCGCTTGAAGTAATGAGCGACGTCGAGTTCATCGGTGACCCCCATGCCGCCATGGATCTGTACCGCTTCCTGGCCGATACGCCTGCCCGCCCGCCCGACCTGGTATTTCAGTGCGTGCAGCCCCTTGCCCGCATATTAAGCGCCGGCCGCCAGTTTCATCGCCGCCATATAGAGCAGTGAACGCGTCTGCTCGTGTTCCATGAACATCTCGACCATGCGGTGCTGCAGCGCCTGGAAGGCGCCGATCGGCAGACCGAACTGCTTGCGACTCTTGCTGTACTCGACGGTCTTGTCCACCAGCACGGCCATGATGCCCACGGCCTCGGCGCATACCGCAAGCGTGGCATCATCGATGGCGCGTTCGAGAATCGCCAGACCGTGACCTTCCTTGCCGATCATCGCATCGGCGCCGACATGCACGCCATCGAGCATCAGATCTGCGGCCTGCAGGCCGTCGACGGTCGGGTAGCTGCGCAATGACACACCCTTGGTGCCCTGTTTCAGCGCAAACAGGCTGATGCCGTCGCGATCAGTGATCTCCCCTGCAGTGCGTGCCGGGACGATGATCACGCTGGCGTCGCGCGCATTGAGCACCACCGCCTTGTGGCCGGAGAGCTGCCAGTCGCCGTCATGACGTTGCGCACGCGTGGCAACGCGCGCCAGGTTGAAACGTCCGTGCGGTTCCTGGCAGGCCAGTGCGCCGGTGATGCTGCCGTCGATGAGGCCGGGCAGCCACTGCGCCTTCTGCTCGGCACTACCACTGTGACGCAGCGCGCCGCCGGCCATCACGATCGAGGCCAGGTAGGGTTCAATGACCAGGCCGCGACCGAACTGCTCCATCAGCAGCATCAGTTCAACGGGGCCGCCACCGAAGCCACCGTCTTCCTCGGTGAACGGCACGGCGGTCCAGCCGAACTCCGCAAAGCGTTCGTAGGTGGCCTGGCTGTAGCCCAGCTCGCTGCGCAGGTGAGCGCGCCGGGTGTCGAAATCGTAGTCGCTGCGGATGAAGCGCTCCAGCGAGTCCTTCAGCAGGCTCTGCTCGTCGTTCAGGGAAAAATCCATGTCGTCAGGTGTCCTTGCGCTGATCGGGTGTGCCGTAAGCCTAGAGGCCGAGCACCGCCTTGGAGATGATGTTCTTCTGGATCTCGTTCGTACCGCCGTAGATGGAGACCTTGCGTCCGTTGAGATAGTGCGGCGTGGTGTCCGCCGCCCACGGCGGGCCGATGCGCTGGACATCATCGATATCGGGCGTGGCGTAGAGTTCAGGCGTGAAGGGCAGGGCGTAGCAGCCGGCCGCTTCCATGTAGAGCTCGTCGATGGCCTGCTGAACCTCGGTGCCCTTGATTTTGAGAATCGAGGATTCCGGGCCGGGCGCGCCGCCCGTGGCCACGGCCGCCAGCGTGCGCAGGTCGGTGTACTCCAGGGCCAGCAGTTCGATCTCCAGCGCCGCGAGCTTGCGCCGAAACACCGGATCGTCCAGCAGCGCCTCCCCGCCCTCGGGCGCCTCGGCGGTCAGGCGGCGCAGACGCTCGAGCCGGAACTTCGAGCGGGCGACTGCGGCAATGCCGGCGCGCTCGTGTTGCAGCAGCAGCTTGCCGTAGGTCCAGCCCTTGCCTTCCTCGCCCACCAGGTTGTCCACCGGCACGCGCACGTTTTCGAAATGCACCTCGTTGACTTCGTGCTCGCCATCGATGGTGATGATCGGGCGCACGCTGATGCCGGCGCTGCGCATGTCGGCGAGAATGAAGCTGATACCCTCCTGCTTGCGCGCCACATCGGTGGTCGTGCGCGCCAGCAGGAAGATCCAGTCGGCGAACTGCGCCAGCGTGGTCCAGGTCTTGGTGCCGTTGATGACGTAGTGATCGCCGTCGCGATCGGCGCGCATCTTCAGGCTGGCCAGGTCGGATCCTGCGCCGGGCTCGGAGTAGCCCTGGCACCACCACACGCGGCTGGCCAGGATGTCGGGCAGGAAGCGTTGCTTCTGCGCCTCGCTGCCATAGGTGTAGATCACCGGTCCGACCATGGACAGTCCGAAGGGGATGATCGCCGGCGTGTTGGCCAGCGCAAGTTCGGTACTGAAGATGTACTTCTGCGTGGCGCTCCAGCCGGTGCCGCCATGTTCGACGGGCCAGTTAGGCGCCGCCCAGCCACGCTGGAAGAGCGCCTGCTGCCAGCGCACGAAGTCTTCGCGGCCGAGGCGCACGCTGCGTTCCATCTTCTCGCGGATGTCGGCGGGGTAATCGTTGCGCAGGAATTCGCGGACTTCCTCGCGGAAGGCCGAGTCTGCTTCGCTGAAGTTCAGGTCCATACCGGTAGTGTCCTGGTCACTGGGTTGCGGTAGTCTACACGCAGCATAACGCACCCGTTACCCGGTCGGCCGCCCAGCGGACGGTCTTCACAAGCCCAGGCGAACCACCCTCAAAATGTCCCCAAGCAAACCAGCCCCGCCGTCACTCAGCCACGTCGATGCCGACAACCGGCCCACCATGGTGGATGTCGGTCACAAGGCCGTGACGCGCCGCCAGGCAGTGGCCGAGAGCCGCGTGGTGTTCCCGGCGGATGTCGCTGCGCGGCTGCGCGAGGATGCGGCAATGACCACGCGCAAGGGGCCGGTGGTCCACACGGCCATCATCGCCGGCGTGATGGCTGCCAAGCGTACCCATGAGCTGATTCCATTCTGTCATCCGCTGCCGCTGGATGACTGCAGTATCGACATCCGCTGGGAGAGCGCGGACACGCTGGTCATCGAGTGCACGGTTGCCGTGACGCATCGCACCGGCGTGGAGATGGAAGCGCTCACCGGCGCCAGCGTCGCCGCCCTGACCGTCTATGACATGTGCAAGGCCCTGTCTCACGACATCGAGATTGCCGGCACCCGCCTGCTTGCCAAGCAGGGCGGCAAGCGCGACTTCAGGCGTGAGTCATGAACTCCGGGTCGCACCGATGAAGCGCATCACCACAGAGTACTTCGCCGTGTTCCGTGAACAGGCGGGCATCATGGAGGAGCGCGTGGACAGTCATGCCGGCACCGTCGGAGAACTGTTCGTCGAGTGCGCAGGTCGGCATGGCTTTGCCGACCCGCGCGAACGCTGCAAGGTGGCGGTCAATGACGAACTGGTCAGCTGGGAGACGCCAGTGCATGATGGCGATCGTGTATTGTTTTTCCCGCCGGTCGCCGGCGGCTGATTGCGAAGGCCTGTCATGCATTGTCGAATAGATCACGAACCCCTGGATACCCATGCGCTGCGCCACGCGATGATCGACCGGCGGGCCGGCGGTTTCGTGGTCTTCGAAGGCTGGGTGCGCGACTATAACGAGGGTCGCGAGGTCGTGGCCCTGCACTACGAAGTCCATGACCGGCTGGCCGTCAAGGAAGGCGAGCGCGTGCTGACCGAGGCGCTGGCGCGTTACGACATTCTCGATGCCGTATGTCATCACCGCAGCGGGGATCTGGCCCTGACGGACATCGCCGTGTGGGTGGGCGTGACGTCGCGCCACCGCGCCGCGGCCTTCGATGCCTGCCGTTACATCATCGACGAGATCAAGGCGCGCCTGCCGATCTGGAAGAAGGAGTTCTACCGCGACGGAGACTCCGGGTGGGTGAACTGCGTGGGCTGTGCACAGGGGCATGCCCATGCCCACCACGCTCACGCCCCGCGTGAGGGCCAGTCGCGCGGGTAGTCGACGTCGGTTGCGGCACGCGGCATTTCGACACGCGAAATCCGTCGTCCCGCGCGGCGCAGCATCCCGCCGGCCCCCTGATCACCCTGCAAGCCCAGCAGTCGACTGCGCCAGCCGGCCGGCAGGATCGCCGGGATACCTACCGTGTCCTCGTAGGCAGCCGCCGCGGGTCGCCACGGGTGTCGGTGCCAGGCTGCCAGCAGCGCCTTGAGATCGCGGCTGTCCACGCGGTACTGGTCCACGCTCATGATCAGCACCGCCGTGCCCGGTCGCACGGTTCGCATGCCACGCGCCAGCGAGCAGCCCATGCCTGCGCGCCAGCCGGGATTGTGTACCACCGTGGCCCCGGCCAGACGAGCGCTTCGGGCCACCGCCAGGCCGCGCGCACCGGTGACCACCAGTGGTGGCTGTCGGGCGATGCGGCCCGCGAGGGCAACGCGGGTATGCAGCAGCGTGACGCCGCCACGGCGCAGAAACTGCTTGGGGCGGCCCAGGCGGCTCGAGCCACCGGCGGCCAGAAGCACGACGCGGGGCTCGCGGCTCACGAAGCCGGTGCCCGCCCGCTGATGGTCGCGAGTGTCGTGCCTGCGCTCACCAGCTCAGCGGGTCGCCGTTGTAGCGCGTGAAGGCCCCGCTGTTGTCCGGCGAGAGCCTCGAAATAAGCTGGCGAAGGCTCGCGACGCTGTCGGCAGCTTTCAGTGTGGCGCCCCGCCCGCCCATGTCGGTGGCCACCCAGCCAGGGCAGAAAATGCCCACTGAGATGCCCTGGGGTTTGAGGTCCAGGGCCAGCGTCGCCATCGCCATGTTCACTGCAGCCTTGCTGGTTCGATAGAAATAGTTGCCCGGTTCGGTTGCGGCTATCGAGGCCAGCGCGCTGGAGATCACCACGATGCGCCGCTGTTCACTGGCAGCGACGTGCGTGACGAATGCCTCGCTGAGTTTCATCGGCGCCAGCAGGTTGACTGCCAGCACACGCTGCCAGATGTCGTAGTCGAAATGCCCGAAGCACTGGCGCCAGTCGTGCTCGGCCTGCACGCGTGGGCCGAACATGCCGGCATTGTTCAGCAGCACATCGATGGCGATGCCGTCGAGCCTTCCGGCCAGGGCATCTATTGCCGCAGGATCGCTGACATCGAGCGCCTCGATACGCACCCGGCCTGCCTCATCGGCAATCGCGTGCAGGCGATCCGCATCGTCGGGTTCGCGGCAGCAGGCGATCACATCCCAGCCATCGCCTTCGTACTGGCGTACGAATTCCAGCCCCAGGCCGCGGTTCGCGCCGGTGATCAGTACAGTCGACATGTTGCGAGCTCCCCGCGCAGCACAGCTGCCGTGAGAGGTATATTAGGCGAGCATCGAGGCTGTGACGAGGCAGACCGTGGGACCACTGCAGAACACGAAGATCATCGAGATCGCCGGCATCGGCCCGGGGCCGTTTTGCGCGATGTTGCTGGCTGATATGGGTGCCGAGGTGTTGCGCATCGACCGGCCGGGCGCCAGCGTCGAGCGTGCGCGTACCGATATTCTCAACCGAGGCCGACGCTCCATCGCCATCGACTTGAAGACCGACGCGGGGCGAAATACCTGCCTGGCGTTGATCCGCCAGGCCGACGGTCTGCTGGAGGGTTTCCGTCCCGGGGTCATGGAGCGCCTCGGTCTGGGGCCGCAGCACTGCCATGCAGTCAATGAACGCCTCGTGTTCGGCCGCATGACCGGTTGGGGTCAGCATGGCCCGCTGGCGTCAACGGCAGGTCACGACATCGATTACATCGCGCTGTCCGGCGCCTTGCATGCCATCGGCGAGCCTGGCCGTGGCCCGGTCGTACCGCTGAACCTCGTCGGGGATTTTGGCGGTGGTGCGATGCTGCTGGCGTTCGGCATGGTCTGCGGTCTGCTCGAAGCCAGCCGCTCGGGCCAGGGCCAGGTCATCGACGCGGCCATGACCGATGGCGCCGCGCTGCTGATGGCGATGATGTATGGCTGGCATGCCCAGGGGCAGTGGTCGGATGCGCGCGGCAGCAATCTGCTCGACGGCGGCGCGCACTTCTATGGCACCTATCGCTGCGCTGATGATCGCTGGCTGGCCATCGGTGCGATCGAGCCGCAGTTCTACGCGCAGTTCCGGGCGCTGGCCGGCATTGCAGACGACCCTGCCTTCGATGTCCAGCACGATCGGCAGGTCTGGCCCGCCCAGCGCCAGCGTCTGGCCGCGGTGATTCGCCGGCGCAGCCGCGATGAATGGTGTGCTGTTTTCGACGGCAGTGATGCCTGCGTCGCCCCGGTGCTGGACATGAACGAAGCGCCGCAGCATCCGCACAATCGCGCCAGACAAACCTTTATGGAGATTCACGGCACCGTGCAGCCGGCCCCGGCGCCGCGGTTTTCGCGCACGCCTGGCGCTGTGGCCAGTCCGCCGCCATTGCCCGGTGAACATACTCGCGGGGCGCTGCGCGACTGGGGCTTCGACGATAGCGATATCGAGCAGCTGCTGTCCGACGGTGTTGTGCAGCAGGCCGTGACCTGACTCAGAAGCGGTGCCAGCGGCGCCGCCGCTTGCTCGGATTGCGCGCGACCATGTGGGTGACCGTGGGCAGTCCGGGTTCGCGATGGAAGCTTTCGGCAAGCTCCTTGATTGCGCGGTCCTCGACCGTGAGGCGATGATGCTGGCGCAGGTGGGTCAGCCAGGTTTCATCGACGAATACTTCCAGCCAGCGATCATGATCGGCGGCATCCTGAAACAGGTTCCAGCTCAGCGCGCCGTTGCGCAGGCGCATGCGGCGAAGATCGCGCATCGCGCGCTGAAACTCGCGTACGCGATTGGAATCGATGCGGTAGTCGATCTGGACCATGACCGGGCCGCGATCAAAGGCCACCGGTGC
>JAFIFN010000102.1 GCA_020832005.1 Gammaproteobacteria bacterium
CTGGACTGGCCGCATGCGCCCTTCGAGGTGCCTGAGGCGGTGTATGCCGGCTGGGATGCCCGGGAGGCGGGCGCGGCCCGCGAGCAGGCCTGGCAGGTGCGCTTCGAAGCCTACCGTGCCGCCCATCCGGGGCTCGCGGAAGAATTTACCCGCCGCATGGACGGCCAGCTGCCTGCCGACTGGGCAAAAACCGCCCAGGCCGCGCTGGCCCAGGCCGACCAGAAGGCCGAGAGCATTGCCACCCGCAAGGCCTCGCAGCAGGCGCTGGATGCGCTGGCGCCGACGCTTGTGGAGCTGATCGGCGGCTCGGCCGACCTGGCCGGCTCGAACCTGACAATTCACAAGGGCTCGCGGCCGCTGGCTGCCGGCGATTTTGCCGGCAACTACGTGTACTTCGGCGTGCGCGAGTTCGGCATGACGGCCATCTGCAACGGCATCGCCCTGCACGGCGGCCTGATTCCCTACAGCGCAACCTTCCTGACCTTCTCGGACTACTCGCGCAATGCGCTGCGCATGGCAGCATTGATGCGCCTGCGGCAGATCATGGTGTTCACCCACGACTCCATCGGCCTGGGCGAGGACGGCCCGACCCATCAGCCGGTCGAGCACCTGGCGAGCCTGCGGCTGATGCCCAATCTCACCGTGTGGCGGCCTTGCGATGCAGTGGAATCCATGGCTGCCTGGATCGATGCCATCGAACGTGCCGATGGGCCCAGCGCGCTGGTGTTTACCCGCCAGGGCGTGCCGCACCAGCCGCGCAGCGATGCGCAGATCGCCGATATCCGTCGTGGCGGCTATGTGCTGCGCGATGGCAGCGGGCCGGCAAAGCTGGTCCTCATCGCCACCGGCTCCGAAGTCGGACTGGCCGTTGCCGCCGCCCAGCGCCTTGGCGAGCAGGGGGTGTCGGTGCGGGTGGTCTCGATGCCCTGCAACCAGCTGTTCGACCGCAGCGAGCCGGCCTACCGCGAGCAGGTGTTGCCCCGGGGCGTGCCGCGACTGGTGCTCGAGGCGGGCGTGACCGAGTACTGGCGTCGCTACGTCGGCGACAGCGGCGATGTCATTGGTGTCGATACCTATGGTGAGTCGGCGCCCGCCAAGGTACTGTTCGAGCATTTCGGTCTGACAGTGGATCACGTCGTTGCGCGGGCAGCCCGTCTGCTGAACTGACGCGACACGCAGGCATTCAAGTGGGAGAAGCAACATGGCAGTGAAAGTCGCGATCAACGGGTACGGCCGCATCGGCCGCAACATTCTGCGCGCGCTCTACGAAAGTGGCGACAAGCGAGACATCAGCATTGTCGCCATCAACGACCTGGGTGATGCGAACACCAACGCGCATCTGACCCGCTACGACACCGCGCACGGCAAGTTCCCCGGCGAGGTCAGCGTCGATGGCGATCACATGATCGTCAACGGTGATCGTATCCGCGTGCTGGCCGAGCGCGATCCGGCGAAGCTGCCCTGGGGCGAGCTGGGTGTGGACATCGTGCTGGAGTGCACCGGCTTTTTCGCCAGCCGCGACAAGGCCTCGGCGCACCTGAAGGGCGGTGCAAAAAAGGTGCTGATCTCAGCACCCGCCGGCAAGGACCTGCCGACGATCGTCTATGGCGTCAACCATGGGGTGCTGACGGCCAAGGACACGGTCGTATCCAATGCCTCGTGCACGACCAACTGCCTGGCACCGCTGGTCAAGCCCCTGCACGAGGCCATGGGCCTGGTGGGAGGTATCATGACCACCATCCATGCCTATACCAACGACCAGGTGCTCACCGATGTGTATCACTCGGACCTGCGGCGTGCGCGTTCGGCCACGATGTCGATGATCCCGACCAAGACCGGTGCGGCTTCCGCGGTTGGCCTGGTGCTGCCCGAGCTTGCCGGCAAGCTCGACGGCTTTGCCGTGCGGGTGCCCACGATCAATGTCTCGATGGTCGATCTGACGTTCACGGCCGGGCGCGACACCAGTGTCGAGGAGATCCACGGTCTGCTCAAGGCGGCAAGCGAAGGCGAGCTCAAGGGCGTACTGGCCTATACGGATGCGCCGCTGGTGTCGATCGATTTCAATCACGATCCGGCATCCTCGACCTACGATGCCAGCCTGACCAAGGTGCTGGGCAAGCGGCTGGTCAAGGTCTGCGCCTGGTATGACAACGAGTGGGGCTTCTCCAACCGCATGCTCGACACCGCGCGGGTCATGGCGAAGCTCTAAGCGCCGGTATCGCGCACATGACTTTCCTGAGAATGTCGGCGCTGTCACTGGCCGACAAGCGCGTGCTGATTCGTGAGGATCTCAACGTGCCCGTGCGCGACGGCCGGGTCGCCAGCGATGCGCGCCTGAGCGCCGCGCTGCCGACCATCCGCGCAGCCGTTCAGCAGCGCGCACGCGTGATGCTGCTGTCTCACCTGGGGCGACCCACCGAGGGCGTCTATGACGAGGCCTTCTCGCTGGCGCCGGTGGCTGCGCGCCTGGGTGAACTGCTGGGCCAGCCCGTGCGGCTGGTGCGCGACTGGCTCGACGGTGTGGACGTCGCACCCGGCGAGGTCGTGTTGTGCGAGAACGTGCGCTTCAACGCGGGTGAGAAGAAAAACGACGAGGCCCTGGCGCGCCGCATGGCCGGTTTGTGCGATGTGTTCGTCATGGATGCGTTCGGCACGGCGCATCGGGCCCAGGCCAGCACACACGGTGTCGCGCAGTTCGCCCCCATCGCCTGCGCCGGACCGCTGCTGGCCGACGAACTCGATGCGCTGGGGCGTGCGCTGCATGCGCCTGCGCGACCCTTTGTTGCCATCATCGGCGGAGCCAAAGTCTCGGGCAAGCTCGAAGTGCTGCAGACGCTGGCCGGCATGGTCGACCAGCTGATCGTCGGCGGCGGCATTGCCAACACGCTGCTGGCCGCGCGCGGCTTGCCGGTCGGCAAGTCCCTGCATGAGCCCGACATGCTCGAGTTTGCGCGCACGCTGCTCGACGGGGGCTTCGGCCCGGCGCAGATCCCGCTGCCGACCGACGTCGTGGTCGGCCGCGAGTTCAGCGCCGAGACGCAGGCGCGCGTGCTGGGGGTCGACGAAGTCGGTGCTGACGACATGATTCTCGATGTCGGTCCGCAAACCGCGGCAAGCTACAGCGCCCTGCTGCGCGCCGCCGGCACCATCGTCTGGAACGGACCCGTCGGGGTCTTCGAGTTTCCCGCCTTCGCCGGTGGGACCCATGCGATCGCGCAAGGCGTCGCCGAGAGCCGTGCCTTCTCCATTGCCGGCGGCGGCGATACGCTGGCCGCCGTCGAGCAGTTTGGCATCAGCGAGCGCGTCTCCTACATCTCCACCGGCGGGGGTGCCTTCCTGGAGTTTCTCGAGGGCAAGACGCTGCCCGCTGTCGCGGTGCTGACGGCGCGGGCCGCCAAGGCCTGACGCCCCGGTGCCGCGCCTGAGCTGTGGCACGCGCGCAATCTTTTGGTCGCAACGTTAGACTGATGGTGCGTCGGGGTCTTGCCCCAACGCACCGCGTGCCCCTGTCACTCAACCCTACAAGCTGCCGATATCCGCAATGAGCCAATCCGCCTCCACCCAACCCGCCAACCGTCGTCGCACCAAGATCGTCGCCACGCTGGGCCCCGCGACCGACGATCCGGCCGTGCTGCGCGCCATGGTGCGCGCCGGCATGGACGTGGCGCGGGTGAATTTCTCGCATGGCCAGCCCGGCGACTTCGCCCGACGGGTGGAGGCGATACGGGCGGTGGCCGCCGAGTGCGACTGCCACGTGGGCATTCTCGCTGACCTGCAGGGGCCGAAGTTGCGTATCCAGCGTTTCGCACAGGGCGCCGTGACGCTGGCCGAGGGCGCGGCATTTGCGCTCGATCCTGCGCTGGACGCGACGGCCGGGTCCGAAGCCGAGGTGGGCGTGGCCTACGCGGGGCTGGCCCAGGATCTGTCCCCGGGCGACACGCTGCTGCTCGATGACGGCCAGATCGTGCTCGAGGTCACCGCCATCAAGGGCTCCCGGGTGGAAACCCAGGTGCGCACCGGCGGGCTGCTCAAGGATCACAAGGGTCTCAATCGCCTGGGCGGGGGGCTGTCGGCCGCGGCACTGACCGACAAGGATCTCGCCGACATCCGCACGGCGGCCGAGCTTGAAGTCGATTTCGTGGCCGTATCGTTTGTCCGCGATGCCGCTGATCTGGAAAACGCGCGCACGCTGCTGCGCGATGCAGGCTCCCAGGCCCGCGTGGTTGCCAAGATCGAGCGCACCGAAGCGGTGCGCAATCTCGAAGATCTGATCTCGGTCAGCGACGTCATCATGGTGGCGCGCGGCGACCTGGGTGTGGAGATGGGCTATGCGGAGCTGCCCGGCATCCAGAAACGCATGATCCGCCGGACCCGCGACAACAATCGCATCGTCATCACCGCGACGCAGATGATGGAGTCGATGATCGCCAACGCGATTCCGACCCGTGCTGAAGTCTCGGATGTCGCCAATGCCGTCATGGATGGCACCGACGCGGTCATGCTCTCTGCCGAAACGGCCGTGGGCCGCTACCCGGTCCAGGCTATCAAGGCCATGGCGGAGGTCTGTGTTGCGGCCGAGAAGCACCTCACCGAACGCGGCCGTACCAACCATCGCATGCAGGATCGCTTCGAGCGTGTGGACGAGGCCATCGCGATGGCGGTCATGTACACCGCCAATCACCTGCGCGTGCGCGCCATCATCGCACTCACCGAATCAGGCGCCACGACACGCTGGATGTCGCGTATTCGCAGTGATATTCCAATCTATGCATTCACGCCGCACGCGACCACGGCGCGGCGCGTGACGCTGTATCGCGGTGTCTACCCGGTGCATTTCGATGTCACGCACAGCGACTCGCTGGTCGTCTATCGCCGGGTATTCGACGAGTTGCTGCGCCGCAATCTGGTCAGCGTCGGTGACAGCGTGATCTTCACCAAGGGCGACATGCGCGGTGTCTCCGGGCACACCAATGCGATGAAGATCGTCGAAGTCACCGCGGCCGAACGCTGAAGCGACGTCAGGAGCAGGAAAAAGAGATGAGTACAGCAAGATTCGAGGGCACGGAGCGCTATGTCGCCACCGAAGACCTGATGATGGCGGTCAACGCCGGCATCACGCTGGGCCGTCCGGTGCTGATCAAGGGTGAACCGGGCACGGGCAAGACCCAGTTGGCCGAGGAGGTCGCAAAGGCGTTGCAGCGTCCGCTGCTGGAATGGCATATCAAGTCCACGACCAAGGCCCAGCAGGGACTCTACGAGTATGATGCCGTGGCGCGCCTGCGCGACTCCCAGCTTGGCGATGACCGTGTCAAGGATATCGCCAACTACATCCGCCGCGGCAGCCTGTGGGAAGCCTTCGATTCGCAAGTACAGCCGGTGCTGCTGATCGACGAGATCGACAAGGCGGATATCGAGTTCCCCAATGACCTGCTGCGTGAGCTCGATCGCATGGAGTTCTCGGTCTATGAAACCGGCGAGACGGTGCGTGCGCGCCATCGGCCGATCATCATCATCACCAGCAATAACGAGAAGGAGCTGCCCGATGCCTTTCTGCGTCGCTGCTTCTTCCACTACATCCGCTTTCCGGATGCCGACACCATGCGCAGTATCGTCGATGTGCACTATCCGGGACTCAAGCAGACGCTGCTCAGTGAGGCGCTGAAAGCCTTCTACGACATCCGCGAAGTGCCGGGGCTGAAGAAAAAGCCCTCGACCTCGGAGCTGCTCGACTGGATCAAGCTGCTGCTGGCCGAGGACATCTCGCCAGAGGCGCTGCGCGCGTCCGACAAAAACGCGATCCCGCCGCTCTATGGTGCCCTGCTTAAGAACGAACAGGACGTCCACCTGTTCGAGCAGCTCGTGTTCATGCACCGGCGAAATGCTCGCTGAATTCTTCTTCCTGCTGCGCAAGGCCGGTCTCAAGGTCTCGATCACCGAGTACCTGACCCTGCTCGAGGCCCTGCGCCTGCACGTGGCCTCGGTGTCGGTCGATGAGTTCTATTTCCTCGCCCGCGCATCACTGATCAAGGATGAGGCCCTGTTCGATCGCTTCGACCAGGTGTTCGCGGCCCACTTCAAGGGCATCGAACAGCTGTTTCAGGCATTCACCGCGCAGGTCCCCGAGGAGTGGCTGAAGCGCCAGGCCCAGCTGCTGCTCTCCGATGAAGAGCGCGCGAAGATCGAGGCGCTTGGCGGCTTCGACGCCCTGATGGAGGCGCTCCAGGAGCGTCTTCGGGAGCAGGACGGCGAACACCATGGCGGCAACAAGTGGATCGGCACTGGCGGCACCTCGCCGTTCGGCCACTCGGGCTTCAATCCCGAAGGCGTGCGCATCGGTGGCAAGGGCGGCAATCGCCGCGCGGTGAAGGTCTGGGAGAAACGCGAATACCGCAATCTGGACGATTCGGTGCAGATCGGCACCCGCAACATCAAGCTCGCGCTGCGCAAGCTGCGCCGCTTCGCCCGCGAAGGTGCCGCCGATCAGCTGGACCTGCCCGGTACCATCGATTCCACGGCCAGAAACGCAGGCCTGCTGGATATCCGCATGCAGCCCGAGCGGCACAATGCCATCAAGGTGCTGCTGTTTTTCGATATCGGCGGCTCGATGGATGACCATGTGCGCGTATGTGAGGAGATGTTCTCGGCCGCACGCGCCGAGTTCAAGCACCTGCGCTATTTCTATTTTCACAACTTCATCTACGAGAGTGTGTGGAAGGACAACCGGCGCCGCCACGCCGAGCGCATTCCGCTGGCCGAGATCATGCGCAAGTACGGCCCCGACTATCGCGTGATCCTGGTGGGTGACGCGACCATGAGTCCCTACGAGATCACCTATCCGGGCGGCAGCGTGGAACACTGGAACGACGAGCCGGGCCAGGTCTGGCTCAACCGCCTGCTGCGTCACTATCCGCACGCCGTCTGGCTGAACCCCGAGCCTGAACAGCGCTGGAATTACACACCCTCTGTACAGATCACCCGCGAACTGATGGGCGAGCGCATGTATGCGCTGACCCTGCGGGGGCTCGACGAGGGCATCCGGGGATTGAAACGTGCGGTGCCGGTGGCACCGCTGAGCGTCGGGGTCGACTAGGGCTTAGGGAGTGACATGGCAGGTGATGGCATCAAGCGCGGACTGATCCTGCCGGGTGGCGGCGCACGCGGCGCCTACCAGGTGGGTGCGCTCAAGGCGGTGTCTGAACTGCTGCCGCGCGGTGCGCCCAATCCGTTTCATGTGATCTCCGGGACCTCGGCGGGGGCGATCAACGCCGCGGTGCTGGCATCAAGGGCGCGACGCTTCAGCTACGCCACCGGCGAGCTGGCGCGCGTGTGGAGCAATTTCCATGCTGGCCAGGTCTACCGCACGGACACCTGGACCATGCTGCGCTCGAGTCTGCACTGGCTGGCGGCCTTGATCACCGGCGGGCTTGGCAAGCGCAATCCGAAGTCGCTGCTGGACAACTCGCCGCTGCGCGAGATGCTTGGCAAACAGATCGATTTTTCACGCATTCAGCGTGCCATCGAATGCGGACACCTCGATGCGCTTGCGGTGACCGCAGCTGCCTACGGCGTCGGTCGCTCGGCGACGTTTTTCGAAGGCCGTGCGGAGCTCAGCGCGTGGACACGCGCGCGTCGCAGTGGGCTGCCCACGGCACTCACACTCGATCATGTGCTGGCCAGTGCCGCCGTGCCGCTGGTGTTTCCCCCGGTGTGGATCCGCGGCCAGTGGTATGGGGATGGTGCTGTGCGCCAGTCCGCACCGCTGTCCGCGGCGCTGCACCTGGGCGCACAGCGCCTGCTGGTGCTGGGTGTGCGCGACGAGCGGCCGGATCCCGAGCCGGATGCCTCCGAACATCCGCCTTATCCTGGATTCGGCGAGATTGCCGGCTACCTGCTCGACAGCCTGTTCCTGGACAGCCTGCACGCGGATCTCGAACGACTGACCCGCATCAACCAGATGCTCGCACAGCTGCCTGAAGGTCTCACGCTGGCGGGTGCACCCTCGCGGCTTCGGCGTATCGACACGCTGCTGATCCTGCCCAGCCATGACGTGCGCGAGATCGCCTCACGCCACGCCGACGAGCTGCCACGCAGTGTGCGCCTGCTGCTGCGTGGCGTTGGCGCGTCCAACCGTGGGGGGCAGCAGCTGCTCAGCTACCTGCTGTTCGAATCAGGGTTTACCCGGGAGCTCATCGAGCTGGGCTATCGTGATGCCATGGCCCAGCGCGAGCATCTCGAGGCCTTTCTGTTCGCACCCGTCATGGACGAACTCGATGCGCCCGAGGCCGTGCGCCGCGACCTGGTGAAATAGACACCCGGCAGCCCTGCTGGCTGCCGGGTGTGCGCTGCTCAGCGGCCGCCGAGCTGGGTCGAGAAGCCCAGGAAAATGGCGCGGCCGATGATCGGCGCGTCGTCCTTGAAGAAGCTCTGGTGGCGGCGACCATCCTCGTTGAGCAGATTGCGCCCGCGCAGGTACAGCGTCGTGTCGGGGGCGATGGCGCGCGCCTGCCACGAGATATCCAGCGACACCAGGTTGTAGCCATCGGTCGTGGTTTCGGCCTCGCCGATGCGGCTCTGCCGGTTGACGCGACGGTAGTCGACACCGAAGCTGACATCCTGCCACTGGCTGTCGAGACCGACACCGAAGCGGGCAGGCGTCATGCGCGGCAGATTACCGCCATCGCGCAGGCTGCCGCGCACGAGGTCGCCGGACAGGCGCAGCGTCACCGGTACCGGGCCTTCGCTGAGCGCGAAACTGCCCGCCAGCTCGGCGCCGTAGAACTTGGCATCTGCCTGCTCGCTGGTGACCAGCTGGTTGCGCAGCCGGCACAGTCCGCCAGCACCAGGTGCGCAGCCGGCCGCCGCGCCTTCGCCTGCGCGATTGCCGATGTCGTTGACGCCGACCGGTTCGCCGGTGCCGTCGTCCTCGGAGGCCAGGAAGATGTAGTCGTCGGCGCGGTTGTAGAACACCGTGAAGTCATAGCGCAGCGGCCCGAGGTGACGGTCGACGCCAATCTCGAGGTTGGTGTAGGTCTCCCGCTTCAGCGCCGGGTTGCCCACTTCGAAGGTCCCTGCAGCCGAGTGACGTCCGAATGCATACAGCTGCTCCGGCGAGGGTGTGCGCTCGGCCCGGGTCAGTGCAATGCGCAGGTGATGGGCTTCATCGAGATCGATGATGCTGCCCGCGGACAGGCTCAAGGGTGTCGTACTGCGCCGGTCGAGTTGCTCGGGAAAGGCCAGGAAGCTGCCGTCGGCCTGGGTGATGCCGGTGACACGTGAGCCGGCCACGGCGTCCGGGGTGCTGCGCTCGCGCTCGATGCGCGCGCCGAACTCAAGCCGCCCGAAGCTGGTCGGCAGTTCCTCGACCAGGAAGGCGGCCAGGCTGCGGGTGCGATTCGGCCGGACGTAGAAGCCGCGATCGGCGCCGCGCGGATCATCGGCGAAGAAGTCGCGGTCGGCGTACTGCAGGCCCAGCACGCCCTGCCAGCCCGCGATCGGTGCATGCACCAGGTCAAGCCGCGCATCGAACTGCTCGTTTTCGAACTCGGCCTCGACGACGGCCTCCTCGAAGCTGCCGTCGCTGCGACTGAACGCAAGCTCGGTCTCGGCCTGGGTGAAAGTCGTCATTGCGGCTTTGATGCGCAGCGCGGTGAATCCGGGCATCGGGTCGGTGATCTCGCCGCGCAGGTCGAAGCGCTCATAGTCGGCGGTGATGCGTTCGAAATCATCCGAGCCATCACCGCGGATGCGTTGCGGATCGAACACCTCGGGCACGCCGTAGTCGGTACGCCAGCGGCTGGCACCGAAGCCCAGGTAGCCCCAGTCCTGGCGGTAGATGCCGGTCAACGAGGCGGTATCCGTGCTCAGATTGCTGTTCTGCAGCCGACCCCGGAAGCCTTCGTCCTGGCCCTCTTCCTGGAAGCCATCGATGGAGTAGTCGTTGCTGCGGTGCAGGCCCAGGCTGGCGCGCACGGCGAAGCTGTCATCCAGGGCATGCTCGAAGGCCAGGCCGAGCTGGCGGTCATCCCCATTGCCCGAGTAGCTGCCTTCGACGCGGGCGAAACTCGATGGCGCGAAGTCCGGCAGGAAGCGGAAGCTGCGCACGTTGACCAGGCCGCCGACCGCGCCGCTGCCGTAGAGCAGGGTCATCGGGCCACGGAACACCTCGATCTGTTCGGCACCGCGGGCATCGATCGCCACGGCATGATCGACGCCTTCGCCCGAGACATCCGCCACAGGCAGGCCGTCGTCCAGCACGACCACGCGCGCGCCCTGCTGGCCGCGCACGGTGGGACGACCCACGCCGGGACCGAAATCGGCATTGGCTACGCCGGGCACCCCGTCGAGCATCTGGCCGATCGAGCCGGCCAGCGCCCTGGCCAGTTCCTCGCCATGCAGCACGGTGACCGGCTGGATGAGCTCATCGGCGGTGCGATTGCCCAGCGCGTCGGCGGTGACGACGATGCCGGGCAACTCGCCTTCTGCAGGCTGTTGGGCGGCGGCAGCGTGCATCACAAGCGGGGAGAGCAGTGCGGCGACCAGGGTGGTCGGCCTCAGGGTGGGGGGGGTTCGGGTCATGTGAAACTCCGGAAGGCATGGTGCCGGTAAACGATCGAAACGGGCCGTGCATGATACGTAATAATGTAACGTTCATACAAGCTGGCTTCGGAGCGGGCCCGTGCCTTGCCGTGCCTCCTAGCTGCCGAGTTCGCTGTGGCGGGTGATGATGTGGCTGTAGCGCGTCGCGAGTCTGCGCGAAACCTGCTCGGCGACGTACACGGAGCGGTGCTGCCCGCCGGTGCAGCCGATCGCCACGGTCATGTAGGTCCGCTTGACGTCCTCGAAGTGCGGCAACCAGCGTTCGAGGAAGCCCACGATGTCATCGACCAGTCCCGCGGTCAGTGCCTGGGACTCGATGAACGCGGCGACCGGTGCGTCGCGGCCGTCGAGTCCCCTCAGCTGCGGCTCCCAGTAAGGATTGGGCAGGCAGCGCACATCGAACACGAAATCCGCATCTGCCGGCAGGCCGTGCTTGTAGCCGAAGGACTCGACGAGGATGGAAAGTTCATCGAGCTTGCGATCGGCGACGCGCCGACGGATCGCCTCGCGCAGTTCATAGACGCTCGTGCGGGTGGTGTCGATGGTCAGGTCGGCAACGTTGGTTACCGGCCCCAGCAGTTCGGCCTCACGCTGGATGGCCTCGCGCAGCGAGGTGCCACTGACCAGCAGAGGATGTTTGCGGTGAGTTTCCCCAAAGCGCTTGAGCAGCACATCGTCGTCAGCATGCAGGAACACCACTTCGCAGGCGATGTCGCGACTGCGCAGTTCCCTGACCAGCTCAGGCAGCGCGCCGAGATCGGCCTGTCGGTTGCGTGCGTCGATGCCCACGGCCGTGTACTCGTAGGCCTGGTCCCGGGTCACGATGATCTGCTCGACCAGGGTGCGCAGCAGTGCAATCGGAATATTGTCGATGCAGTAGTAGCCCAGGTCCTCGAGCATGTTGAGCGCGACGCTCTTGCCGGAACCTGACAGCCCGCTGACGATGATGAGGCGCATCTGACGTGGCGCGTCCGGTGATCGGCTCAGGCGTTCACGGCCGCTTTCAGCGGTGCGGCCGGAAACAGCTCATAGAGCGCACGGGCGCTTCGAGCCGCACGCAGCTGCCTGCGGAACTCGGCGTCTGCGAAGATGCGCGACAGCTCGGCGAGCTCCTCGCTCTGGCAGGCCTCACGCTCTGCCGGTACCAGCAGTGCGAAGATCAGCTCGACAGGACGATCGTCCGGGGTGTCGAAGTCGACCGGCTCGGCAAGGCGCACGAAGGCGGCCATGGGCGCCTCGATGCCACTGATGCGCGCATGTGGCATGGCCACACCGTTGCCCAGGGCGGTGCAGCCCAGGCGCTCCCGACTGATCATCGCGTCGAAGATCTCCGTGGCATCCAGCGCGCCGCCGCTGTCCCTGGCGAACAGGCCGCTGACGATGTCCAGAGCGTGTTTGCGACTGCGTGCGGCAAGCCTGCAGCCGACCCGCTGCGGGGTAAGCAGATTACGGACGTCCATGATGTTTTTAGAGATCGTGCAGCCCGATGGAGTTCCGCAGGCCGACCGCTATTCTGACAAGCGGGCCTTGTGTGCGTGTGCCTCACGGGCATGGTGATCGCTGAGCTTTTCCTTGTGCTTCTTGACCTGGCGGTCGAGCTTGTCGGCGAGGCCGTCGATGGCGGCGTACATGTCTTCCTCGACCGAATCGGCGAATATCTTACCACCGGTCACCTGCATCGTGGCTTCAGCCTTGTGCCGGAGCTTCTCCACCGTCAGGACGCAATGGATGTCCGTCACATGGTCAAAGTGCCGCAGGACCCGATCCAGCTTGGTGTTTACATAATCGCGAAGCGGGTCGGTCAGGTCGACATGGTGTCCGGTGATGTTGATCAGCATGGTCAACTCCATTGCGCCAGGTTGGGGCGGCGTGTCCGGTGGCCCGGTGCCGCGGGGTGTCCTCAAGCAATCATCGCACATTCATGCGTTTGCGTTCGCTCGAGGGCGGAATATTCATTGCCTCACGATACTTGGCCACGGTGCGCCGCGCGACCTGCACGCCGTCATCGCTGAGCAGCTCTGCCAGCTTGCTGTCGCTCAATGGCTTGTGGCGGACTTCCTGGCCGATCAGCTTGCGGATCTTCGCCCGCACGGCGGTTGAGGACTGGGCATCGCCATCCTCGCCGCCGACATGGCTGGAGAAGAAATGCCGGAACTCGATGATGCCGCGCGGCGTGTGCATGTACTTGTTCATGGTCACGCGCGAAATCGTCGATTCGTGCATGTCTACCGCCTCGGCCACGTCCTTGAGCACCATGGGTAACATGTGCTCGTCGCCGTGATCAAGAAATGCCTGCTGGCGCTCGACGATGCTGCTGGCGACTTTGAGCAGGGTTTCGTTGCGAATCTCCAGGCTGCGGATCAGCCAGCGGGCTTCCTGGAGCTGGCCGCGCAGCACATCGTTGTCGCCGCCGCGGCCCAGTGCGCCTGCGTAGGTCTGATTGACGCGAAGCCGGGGGAATGAGCCTGCATTGAGTTCCACGATCCAGCGCCGGTCGATCTTGCGCACATAGACATCGGGTACCACGTATTCCGGGGCTGCCGGCTGGATCGCAGCGCCCGGTCGGGGATGACAGGCGCGCACCAGTGCAGTGGCTTCGGCAAGTTCCTCATCGTCGATACGCAGCCGGCGCTTGAGTGCCGGATACTGCTGCTCGGCCAGCAGGTCCAGGTGTTCGCCGGCGATGCGTCGGGCACTGGCCAGTCCGGGGGTCGCGGGATCCAGCTGGGCGAGCTGAAGCAGTACGCACTCGGGTACGGAGCGCGCAGCAATTCCGGCAGGATCCAGGCGCTGGATCATGTGCAGCACGGCTTCGATCTCGTCCTCGCTGACATCCAGATCCGGCGCCAGCGTGGCGCGGATCTCCGCGAGTTCGGCCTCGAGGTAGCCGTCGTCGTTGATCGAGTCGATGATCGCCTCGGCGACAATCACCGCGCGGGCATCGAAATTCTCCATCTGTACCTGCCACAGCAGATGCTCATGCAGGCTTTCGCCGGAGCGATCTGCGTACTCCAGGCTCTCGCGACTGTCATCGCGGCTGTACGGTGCCTCCGCCGGTCCTGCAGTGACCTCATCGCCCCAGTCGCTGTCCTGGCTGGTCTCGACATCGAGGTAGTCTTCGTTCGCAGCCGATTCGGTGTCGCTGTCTGCGTCACTGTCGCCAGCCGGGTCGTCGGCCGAGCTGGCGGTATCGCGCTCACCGGAAGTCGAGGCATCACCCGTGCCGTCGGCCTCTTCGGCCTCGCGCATGACGTTGGCCTCCAGGGCTTCCTGGATCTGCGTCTGCAGATCGATGACCGGCAGCTGCAGCAGGCGGATGGCCTGTTGCAGCTGGGGCGTCATCGTCAGCTGCTGTCCGAGCCGCAGCTGCAGCGAGGTCTTCAGCATGAGGCGTCGTCTGTAGGCCTTGCGAGGATGGGCGAGGGCATGGGGTCATTCTACAGACGAAAATCCTCGCCGAGGTAGACCTCCCGCACCTGCTTGTTGCCCAGGATTTCCTCGGGGGTGCCGGCCGCGATCAGCGTGCCGGCGTTGAGGATATAGGCCCGCGGGGACATGCCCACGGGTTAGGGCACGGTGTGATCGGTGCTCAGCACCCCGAGGCCGCGCGCCGGCCCGGGGGGG
>JAFIFN010000103.1 GCA_020832005.1 Gammaproteobacteria bacterium
AGCAAGCATCCTGACATGCAGGCGATCATCAGTGAGGCACCGCTGCTTGGCGATCATCTCGATGCCGAGTCGCAGGCGCATTTCACCGCCCTGCGCCAGATGCTCGATGCCGCCGGGATCGAGCATCATGTGAATCCCCGCCTGGTGCGCGGTCTGGACTACTATTCGCGCACGGTCTTCGAGTGGCTGACGGATCGCCTGGGCGCGCAGGGAGCTGTGTGTTCGGGTGGGCGATACGACGGACTGGTCGAGCAGCTGGGCGGGCGACCCACACCGGCAATCGGCTGGGCGATCGGGGTGGAGCGGCTGGTCGAGCTGCTGAAGCTGGATCGCACTGATGTATCGACGGCGGCTGCCGATGTCTATGTGCTGGTGGGTGACGAGACCCTCCTGCCGGCAGCCATGCAGCTGGCAGAGGGTCTGCGCGATGGCGTGCAGCAGCTGCGCGTGCAGTTGCATTGCGGCGGGGGCAGCCTGAAGTCACAGTTCAGGCGGGCGGATCGCAGTGGCGCACGATTCGCACTGGTGGTTGCCGAGACCGAGTTCGCGCGCGGCGAGATCGGCATCAAGCCGTTGCGCGAGGACGCGGCACAGCTGGCCGTGCCACAGGCGCAACTCGCCGACTGGCTGGCAGCACATCTGAAATCGAACTGAAATTGTTTATTCGCGGCGTGCATCGCTGCAGGAGTAGTGGACAGTGAGTGACACCGACGAGGAAACCCTTGAGAACCTGCGGCAATGGTGGGATGACAACGGACGCTTCGTGATCGGTGGGCTGGTCATTGGTGTGGCCGGTCTTGTCGGCTGGCACCAATGGGGTGCCTGGCAGACACGCACAGCCGAAGAGGCCAGCCGGCTCTACACCGCCATGAGCAGTGCGGCGCAGGCAGGGCGGCGCAACGAGGCCAGCGAGCTGGCCGATACGCTGGTCAGCGAGTTCGGCCGCACGCCCTACGCAGATCAGGCGGGTCTGGTCATGGCACGGCTGCATATGGATGCCAACGATCCGCGTGCCGCCGCCGCCGTACTGCGCGAACTCATGGAACGCACGCGCGATGCCGAACTCAGGACGATCGCAGCACTTCGCCTGGCCCGTGTGCTTCATCATGACGGTGATGCAGACGGCGCACTGGCGGCACTGCGCCGGGTCGAGGGCGAGGTCTTCGTCGCCAGGGCAGAGGAGATTCGCGGTGACGTGCTGGCCATGCGTGGCGACATCGAGGCGGCCCGCGAGGCCTATCAGCGTGCGCTTGATTCACCCGATCTGGGCCTCATCGACCGCGGCCTGGTGCGCATCAAGCGCGATGACCTGCCCGTGAGCATGGCCGGGGGCCAGCCATGATCGCTGCGCTGCGGCACGGCACACTGCTGCTGGTGGCGATCATGCTCGGCGCCTGCGGGATGTTCCGCAGCGATGATCCCGTGGAGGCGCCGGCAGAACTTGTCGATTTCCAGTCAAGCCTGCGGATCGATCGCGTGTGGCAGGCATCGACGGGTCGAGGCGGCGATCGCCTGCGACTGGGTCTGCTGCCGGCGACCGATGGCGCACGCGTATTCGCGGGTGGTCACGATGGCCGCGTGATTGCGGTCGATGCGCTGGAGGGCACGCGCATCTGGCAGGTCAACACGCGCATGAGTCTGGCGGGTGGACCGGCCGTCAGTGATGACCTCGTCATCTTCGGCACCATAGACGGTCATGTCATTGCGCTGGATGGTGCCACGGGTGCCGAGCGCTGGCGCGTGTTCGTCGGCGGCGAGGTACTGGCCGCGCCGGCTGCCTCGACGCGCGCCATCGTCGTGCGTACCGTGGATGGTCGGCTGATCGCGCTGGCGCCGCTTGACGGACGCAGGCTCTGGGCCAGTGATCACAGCGTGCCGCGCCTGACTTTGCGCGGCAATTCACCCCCGGTGATCACCGGCAGCACCGTGCTGGCAGCCTTTGACAGCGGCCGGATCGGTGCCTATGCGCTGTCAAACGGTGAGACACTTTGGGAACAGCAGCTGGCGCCGCCTGCGGGCCGCACCGAGCTCGAGCGCCTGGTCGACATCAATGCACGGCCGATCGTACTTGGCCGCGACCTCTATGTCGTGGGATTCCAGGGGCGTCTTGCCAGCCTTGCCGTGGAGTCGGGGCAGGTCCTCTGGGCACGCGAGCTGTCCAGCTATGCAGGGGTGGGCGCGGACATGAGCCGGCTGTATATCGCCGATGCGAACAGCGAAGTGCTGGCCGCATCACGCAGCAACGGCAACAGCGTGTGGATCAACAACGAGATGCGCATGCGTGATCTCACCGCACCGGTGGTCGCAGGTACCTCGGTGGTGGTCGGCGATCTGGATGGTTTCCTGCACTGGCTCTCGGTGGACGATGGCCGCTTCCAGGCGCGGCAACGCGTGGGTTCGAGCCGGGTGCTGGGTGTGCTGAGCGTCAGTGACCTGGTCGTCGCCCAGCTTGAGGACGGTCGTCGCGCCGCTTCCCGCGTGCGCGCCTATAACTAGCAAAACGATACCGGTGCGCCGCGGCGCACCGGGGAGTCCCGCCATGCTGCCAGTCATCGCGCTTGCCGGTCGGCCGAATGTCGGCAAGTCGACGCTGTTCAATCGTCTGACCGGCACCCGCGACGCGCTGGTCGCCGATTTTCCGGGGTTGACGCGCGATCGCCAGTACGGCTTCGGCCGCATCGGTCCCGTGCCCTACGTGCTGGTGGACACCGGTGGGGTCGGTGAACGCGATGACGATCTCTCCGGGCTGATGGCCGGGCAGACCTGGCGGGCGCTCGATGAAGCCGACGCAGTCATCCTGCTGGTCGACGCGCGTGGCGGCATGACCGCCGGTGATGAACGCATCGCAACCGAGCTGCGTCGCCGTGGTATGCGCGTGATCGTGGCGGTCAACAAGGCCGAGGGCCTGGATCCCGACGTCGCCTGTGCGGAGTTCCACGCGCTGGGTCTGGGCGAGTCGATCGCGATCTCCTCGGCGCATGGCGATCGCGTGGCGCACATGATGGACGAGGTGCTGGAACGCTTCGTCACCGAGCCTGAGACCGACGAGGCCGAAGAGGACGCTGGGGCATCGGCTGCCGATCAGGCCATCACGGTGGCGGTGATCGGTCGGCCGAATGTCGGCAAGTCGACACTGGTCAATCGCCTTGTGGGCGACGATCGGGTGGTGGCCTTCGACCAGCCGGGGACGACCAGGGACAGCATTCGCGTGCCCTTCGAGCGCGACGGTCAGCACTACACCCTGATCGACACGGCGGGGATCCGGCGGCGTTCGCGGGTGGAGGAGGGGATTGAGAAGTTCTCGATCATCAAGGCTTTGCAGGCCGTCGATGCGGCCAGCGTCGTGATCGCGATGCTCGATGCCAGCGAAGGCATCACCGACCAGGACGCCTCGCTGCTCGGTCTTGTGCTGGAACGCGGCCGTGCGCTGGTGCTCGGCGTCAACAAATGGGATGGCCTGCCGGGGGAACAGCGCGATACGGTCCGCCGACAGATCGACGTGAAGCTCCCCTTCATCGATTTCGCACCGCTGCATTTCGTCTCCGCGCTGCATGGCACCGGCATCGGCGAGCTGATGGCCAGTGTGCGTCGCGCGCATCGCGCCGCCACCGCCGACATGGCGACGCCCGAACTCACGCGCGTGCTGCGCGCGGCGGTCGAGCAGCATCCGCCGCCGCTGGTGCGCGGTCGGCGTATCCGCCTGCGTTATGCCCACCAGGGGGGGCGCAATCCGCCGGTGATCGTCATCCACGGCAACCAGACCGACAGCGTGCCCAAGGCCTACCGCCGCTTCCTGGTCAACAGGTTTCGCGAGGCCTTCCGCCTGCAGGGTGCGCCCATCCGCCTGGAGTTCCGTTCCAGCGACAATCCTTTCGCCGGCAGGCGCAACACCCTGACACCCCGCCAGAAACACAAGCGCGAGCGCATGATCAAGCGCATGAAAGGCCGCAGCGACTGATCGGCGCCACGCGGGCCCAGGCCGCTGATCGACCATCATGCCCGAACGCTATGGCGCCCTAACCGCTTGTTTGGGCTGGTTCAGCGGGGCTTGCGTAGAATCGCGGCATGACTGCCCGCAAGACCCTGACGCTCGAAGGCCAATTCGTGCTGCATCGCGGCGGCCGCCTGCATGCGCCTGTGATCGCCTACGAGACCTGGGGTCGACTCGACCGGCGTCGCGACAACGCCGTGCTGGTATTCACCGGCATGTCACCGTCGGCCCATGCGGCCTCGTCACCGGAAGATCCGGCACCGGGCTGGTGGGAGGAGATGATCGGCCCGGGCAAGCCGATCGATACCCAGCGCTACTTCGTCATCTGCGTGAATTCACTGGGCAGCTGCTTCGGCAGTACCGGTCCTGCCTCGATCAACCCGGAGACCGGACAGCCCTTTCGTCTCGACTTTCCGGTGCTCTCGCTCGAGGACGTCGCCGAAGCGGCGTGGCAGGTCGTGCGCTCGCTGGGTGTTCGCCGGCTGCATACGGTAGTGGGTCCGTCGATGGGTGGCATGAGCGCGCTGGCGTTGCTGATCAGGCATCCTGGTTGCAGCCGGGGGCTGCTGAGCATCTCCTCTGCAGCGCGCGCCGAGCCCTTCGCCATTGCGCTGCGTTCGCTGCAGCGTGAGATGGTGCGCCAGGATCCGGAGTGGAAAGGCGGAAGTTACGCGCCTGGTCGCGGACCCTTGCGCGGCATGCGCATGGCGCGAAAACTCGGCATGATCACCTACCGCTCCGCCGAGGAATGGCGTCAGCGCTTCGGCCGTGAGCGCATTGCCGCCGAGCGCGTCACCGGGGATGCCTTCGACATGGACTTCGAGGTCGAGTCCTATCTCGAATCCCACGCGGTCAAGTTCACCGGCGAGTTCGATGCGAACTGCTATCTTTACCTGTCGCGTGCGATGGACCTGTTCGATGTGGCCGATCATGGTGGCAGCGTCGCCGCAGGGCTTGCCGGGCTGCAGCTCGAGCGCGCCCTGGTCATTGGCATGGACACCGACTTCCTGTTCCCGGTGCACCAACAGCGCGAATTGGCCGATGCGCTGGCCGCGCCAGAGCGGACGGTCGAATTCCTGGCGCTGCCCTCGATCCAGGGACACGATGCCTTCCTGGTCGACATGGATCGCTTGCGTCCGCCGGTCGCGCGATTTCTGCAAACCGAGCGGGGCGGCTGAGGCGCCCCAGGCAGCTGCGCCGGCCGCGCGCCGTGGTCAGGGCTGCTCTTCGGGCTCGCAACGCACGACGGTGGTTTCCAGCTGCCCATGGGCCAGGCGGGCCATCAGCGGCTCGCCGGGCGCGGTATCGGCTGCGTTGCGCAGTACGCGGCCGTCCGCGCGGGTCAGGATGGCATAGCCGCGCTCAAGCGTGGCCAGCGGGCTGACAGCGGCCAGTGCCCGTGTCGTGGTGGCGAGCGATTGTTGCCGTGAGCGCAGCTGCTGTTGCATGGCCTGCGTCAGGCGGCCTGCGAGCAGTGCATGACGGTGGGCGAGGTCGCGCAGCCGCAGAGCCGGCGAATGCTGTCCGATGCGCGCATACTGCGGGTCCAGCGGCCTGGGGCGGCGCGCCAGTCGTGCTGACATCGCCGCGCTCAGGCGCCGCTCGAGGCCATCGAGGCGCTGGGCGTCGCGCGCCAGGCGCATGCCCGGGTGAACCCTCGTCAGGCGGTGGGACAGTGCCGCCAGCCGGCTGTCGCGCAGCGTCAGCACGCGCGCGACTTCCTGCCGCAGCCGACGGTAGTGGCCGTGCAGCCGCTGCAGCCATTCCTGGCTGTCCGGCACGGCACGCTCGGCGGCGCCAGTGGGGGTCGGGGCGCGCAGGTCGGCAGCAAAATCCGCAATGGTGATGTCTACTTCGTGGCCGATGCCGGCGATCACCGGCACGCGGCTGGCGACGATCGCGCGGGCCACCACCTCTTCGTTGAACGCCCACAGGTCCTCGAGACTGCCGCCGCCACGGGCCAGGATCAGCACATCGCAGTCGCCTCGTCGACTGGCCAGGGACAGGGCTTCGGCAATCTCGCCGGCGGCGGTGCGACCCTGGACCTGCGTCGGATAGATGCGCACCGGCACGGCGGCAAAGCGTCGCTTGAGCGTGGTCAGGATATCGCGCAGTGCCGCGCCCGTAGGCGAGGTCACCACACCGATACGCCGCGGCAGCAGCGGCAGCGCTCGCTTGCGCGCCTCGTCGAACAGGCCTTCGGCCGCCAGCCGGGCCTTCAGCGCCTCGAACTCCCGCTGCAGCTGGCCCAGGCCTGCCTCTTCCATGTGTTCGACGATGAGCTGGTAGTCGCCGCGCGGCTCATAGAGGCTGACGCGTGCGCGCAGCAGCACCTGCAGACCGTCGCTCAGGGCAAAGGTTAGCTTGCGATTGTGCTGTCGGAACATCGCGCAGCGGATCTGCGCGCGCTCGTCCTTGAGCGAGAAATACAGGTGTCCGGAGGACGGGCGTGCCAGGCCGGAGAGCTCGCCCTCGATCCACAGCCGCCCGAAGCCTTCCTCGAGCAGCAGGCTGGCCTCCCGGTTCAGTCGGCTGACCGTGAAAATCTCGCGCTGCGGTTCGAACAGGTCGTTCATGGGCACGCAGTATAGCCGCGTGGCGGCCGGCTCACCGGCCATGGCGTTGTTTACCTCAAGGGGGGCTGACAAGTACAATGTCGGGTTAACCCGCAGCCTGCACAGGCACTCCCAGATGCGAATCGTCCACCATGCCCTGACTTTCGACGACGTCCTGCTGCAACCGGCCTACTCCGAGGTGCTGCCCCGCGAGGTTGATCTTGGTACCTGGCTGACCCGCGAGATCCGGCTGAGCCTGCCGGTACTTTCCGCGGCAATGGATACCGTCACCGAATCGCGCCTGGCCATTGCGCTGGCGCAGGAAGGCGGGATCGGCATTGTTCACAAGAACATGTCCGTCGCCGCGCAGGCCCGCGAGGTCAGCCGGGTCAAGAAGTACGAAAGCGGCATCATCAACGACCCGATCACGGTCGGGCGCGATGCCACCATTCGTGACGTCATCGCGCTGACCAATGCCAAGAACATTTCCGGCGTACCCGTCGTCGATGGAGACATGCCCGTCGGTATCGTCACCCATCGCGACCTGCGCTTCGAGACCCGCCTGGATGCACCGGTCTCGGAGGTCATGACGCCGCGCGAGAAACTGGTCACCGTGCGCGAAAATCCTGATCCCGAGGAGGTGCTGCTGCTGCTGCACCGCCACCGCATCGAGAAAGTGCTGGTGGTCGATGCCAAGGGTCGGCTGCGCGGCATGATCACCGCCAAGGACTTCCAGAAAGCCAAGGACTTCCCGATGGCTGCCAAGGATGCCCGTGGCGCCCTGCGCGTCGGCGCTGCAGTGGGCACGGGCCACGACACCGAGGAGCGGGTTACCGCGCTGGTCGAGGCCGGTGTGGATGTCATTGTCGTGGACACCTCGCACGGGCATTCACGCGGTGTGCTCGATCGCGTGCGCGCGATCAAGCAGCGCTACCCGGAGATGCAGGTCATCGGTGGCAATATCGTCACCGCCGCGGCGGCGCTCGCGCTGGTCGAGGCGGGCGCCGACGCAGTCAAGGTCGGGATCGGCCCCGGTTCCATCTGCACCACGCGCGTGGTGGCCGGTGTGGGTGTGCCCCAGATCACCGCCGTGGCCGAGGTTGCCAAGGCCCTTGAGGGCAGCGGTGTGCCGCTGATTGCCGACGGTGGCATCCGGTATTCGGGCGATCTTGCCAAGGCGATCGCCGCCGGCGCGCATACGGTCATGATCGGTGGCCTGTTCGCCGGCACGGAGGAGTCTCCCGGCGAGGTCGAGCTCTTCCAGGGCCGCTCCTACAAGTCCTACCGGGGTATGGGCTCGCTGGGCGCGATGGCCGGTTCGCACGGTTCGAAAGACCGTTACTTCCAGGACACCACCGAAGAGCTCGAGAAGCTCGTGCCCGAGGGTATCGAGGGTCGCGTGCCCTACAAGGGCAGCATGGTGAACATCGTCCACCAGCTCGCCGGTGGTTTGCGTGCGGCGATGGGCTACACCGGCAGCCAGACCATCGAGGAGATGCGCACGCGTCCGCAGTTCGTGCGCATCACCGCTGCGGGCGCGCGCGAAAGCCATGTGCACGACGTGACCATCGTCAAGGAAGCACCCAACTACCGCGTCGAGTGAACCGGAGGCGCCCTTGAACGTTGAAGCCGCAGCGGCCCTGCCGGACCTGCACGCCCATCGCATCCTGATACTCGACTTCGGCTCGCAGTACACGCAGCTGATCGCGCGCCGGGTGCGTGAGGCGGGTGTCTACAGCGAGATCCATCCCTGGGACATCGATGCCGCTGCGATCACAGCCTTCGCGCCGTCCGGCATCATTCTTTCGGGCGGACCCGAGTCGGTCACCGCCAGCCAGGGCCCGCGTGCGGCAGTGGAAGTCTTCGCTCTGGGTGTGCCGGTGCTTGGCATCTGCTATGGCATGCAGACCATGGCAGCCCAGCTCGGCGGTGAGGTCGCAGGCTCTTCGCACCGGGAGTTCGGCTATGCAGAGGTCACGCTAAAGGGCGACTCGGCGCTGCTGGCCGGACTGGTCGATGAGCGCGATGCCGCGGGCGCTGATCGTCTCAAGGTGTGGATGAGCCACGGCGATCGCGTCGAGCGCCTGCCGGCGGGATTCGTTGCCGTGGCCAGCACGCCCAGCGCGCCGCTGGCGGCGATGGCCGACGAGCAGCGGCGATTCTATGGCCTGCAGTTCCACCCCGAAGTCACCCACACCGTGCAGGGCCGTGCGATCCTCGAGCGCTTCGTACTGGAGATCTGTGGCTGTCCGCCGGTGTGGACCTCCGGCAATATCGCCGCCGAGCACATCGCGCGCGTGCGCGAACAGGTCGGCAGCGATCGGGTGCTGCTCGGGCTTTCCGGCGGGGTCGACTCCTCGGTGGTCGCAGCCCTGCTGCACGCAGCCATCGGCGATCAGCTCACCTGCGTGTTCGTCGATCACGGCCTGTTGCGCCTGCACGAGGGCGACCAGGTCATGGCCACCTTTGCCGAGCACCTCGGGGTGAACGTCATCCGCGTTGATGCCGCCGAGCGCTTTCTCGCCGCGCTTGCCGGCGAAGCCGACCCGGAGCGCAAGCGCAAGATCATTGGTGGCGAGTTCATCGCGGTATTCGACGAGGAGGCAGGCAAGCTCGAGGATGTGAACTGGCTGGCCCAGGGCACGATCTATCCGGATGTCATCGAGTCGGCCGGCAGCAAGACCGGCAAGGCCCATGTCATCAAGTCGCATCACAACGTCGGCGGACTGCCCGAGCACATGAAGCTCAAGCTCATCGAGCCGCTGCGTGATCTGTTCAAGGACGAGGTGCGCCGGCTCGGCGTGGAGCTCGGCCTGCCGCACGAGATGGTCTATCGCCATCCGTTCCCCGGCCCGGGCCTGGGCGTGCGCATTCTTGGCGAGGTGCATGCCGAATATGCGCAGCTGTTGCGCGAGGCCGATGCGATTTTTATCGAGGAACTGCGCAGGCACGATCTCTACGATCGCGTCAGCCAGGCCTTTGCGGTATTCCTGCCGGTGCGTTCGGTCGGAGTGATGGGTGACGGGCGCCGTTATGATTGGGTGATCGCGCTGCGCGCGGTCGAGACCATCGATTTCATGACGGCCCGTTGGGCACATCTGCCCTACGAGTTTCTTGACCTGGTGTCGCGACGCATCATCAACGAAGTGGACGGCATCTCTCGCGTCACCTACGACATTTCCGGCAAGCCGCCGGCGACCATCGAGTGGGAGTAGACGCGCGCTGGATGTCGCGCGCGCTGGCGCTTGCCCAGGAAGCCCAGGCGCATGGCGAGGTGCCTGTCGGCGCCCTGCTGCTTGCCGGTGACGAGGTGATCGCCGAGGGCTGGAACCAGCCCATCGGGCTGCACGATGCCAGCGCGCATGCCGAGATGCTGGTGCTGCGCGAGGCCGGCCGGAAGCTTGGCAACTACCGGCTGTCCGGCACAACGCTTTACGTGACGCTGGAGCCGTGTCCGATGTGCGCGATGGCCATGGTGCATGCGCGCGTGCAGCGTCTCGTGTTCGGCGCGCCGGATCCGCGCACCGGTGCCTGCGGCAGCGTCATGAACCTGGTGCAGCACGACGTGCTGAACCATCGCCTCGAGGTGACCGGCGGGGTGATGGCCGAGGAGTGCGGAGCGTTGCTGCGCGGATTTTTCGCCGCGCGTCGCGGCTGAAGTGTCCAGGCCCGGTTGCCGGAGTTGTCCCGCGGGCAGCTGCGATTCAGGGCGCGCCGGCAGCTGTGCCCACCGAGCCGTAAATCTCGTACTGCGGCGCCTCATCATCTTCATCCGGCAGCTCCCAGCGCTCGCTGGCCGTCATCCACTGCAGGATGCTGTAGTAACGCTGGATATTGTCGACGTAGTGCACCGGCTGCCAGCCGCGGGCAAAGCCGCGGCGCACGCGGCTGTACCATTTGCGCTGGGTGAGCAGGGGCAGGTGTGCGCGCACATCCTCCCAGCTGTCCGGGTTGCCGTCGTTGATCTCGGTGAGGATACGTGCATCTTCGAGGTGTCCCCAGCCAATGTTGTAGGCGGCCAGAGCCAGCCAGGTGCGGTCGGGCTCATCGATGCGCTCGGGGATACGCTCGCGCATCATCGACAGGTAACGCGCACCGCCCATGATGCTCTGGTAGGGATCGACGCGATCATCAACATCGAGCGCCGTGGCGGTGCGCTGGGTGAGCATCATGATGCCGCGCACGCCGGTGGGCGAGACCGCCTGCGGATTCCAGTGCGACTCCTGGTAGCCCACGGCCGCCAGCAGTCGCCAGTCCTGGCCGGTCTCGCGAGCCGCTTCCACGAAATAGCTGCGGTACATCGGCAGGCGCGAATCGAAATGGTTTACGAATGCGCGCGTGCTGACATAGTCGTACTCCTGCACGGGCTCGAGGTAACGCCGGAAAATCCCCGCGAGCACGCCTTCGGCTTCGATCTGCGCGAAGTAGCCGTTGACGCGCTCGCGCAGCGAATGATCGCCGGGCTGACGGCTCAGGGCCCAGGCGACCTGTTCTGCCTCGCCAAGGTCGAAAGCCACGCGCAGGTCGGGATAGATGTGTCGAGCCACAATGAATTCGGTGGAGTCGACCACGGTGAAGTCGATGTCACCGGCAGCCAGGCGGTAGAGCAATTCGTCGACCTCCGCACCCTGGACCGGCTGCCAGGCAAGTTGCGGATGTGCCTGGCGCAGCTCGAGCAGCACTTCGGCGTGGCTGGAGCCGGCGATGACCTCGATACGGGCATCGACGAGATCTTCGACACTGCCTGCCTGCCGGCCACCGCTGCGGGCGATGACCTGGGGGCGAACGGTCTGGTAGGCAGGCCCGAAGTCGACCTGGCGACGGCGGGCACTGGTGACCGACAGTCCGGCGGCTGCGATATGCGCGCGACGACTGACCAGTTCATCCAGCGTCTGATCGAAGCTGTCCGGAGTGTAAATGGTCAGGCGCACGCCCATGGCATCGGCCAGGCCGCGCGCCAGCTCGTATTCCGGACCCATGGGCCCGTCAACGCCCACATAGTGACTGATCGGACTGTTGCGCGTGACCACGCGCAACTCCCCGAGCGTGAGCACCTGGGTCAGCAGCGTCGGCACCGCAGAGCATGTCGACAGCCCCACGCATACCAAAATCAGCAAGAGATTCCGCAAGATAGCTCAGGTCCCGTCGACCGCCTGCAGGCCCGTCGCGGGATTATAGCGGCAGCGGTCGGGTGGCGAGTGCGAACCCCGGCTCAGCTACAGTGTGTTGCACGCTTGCAACGTTCAGGTCCAATGACCGCTTGCGGCCATTTAAGTTACAATTCGCGCCCGTGGAGAGGTACCGAAGCGGTCATAACGGCACCGACTCGAAATCGGTTGGGGGCTTTGCCGCCCCACGTGGGTTCGAATCCCACCCTCTCCGCCACCTAATCCCTCGCCGAGATATATCGACAACGGCGAGCATGTCGGTCGAAGCGCTGGCCGCGAGTGTGCTCGCCGCTAGTCGTCGCTGGCAGTCGATGGCGCGACCAGTTCGGTGAATATCGCCTGCTCGTTCATGAAGGCCACATCCTCAGCCACGTGGCAGGCCATACAGGCCGCCCGCGCGCGCGTGAACGCCTCCCAGGCACGCTGATCGTCGCCCTCTTCAAATGCCTTGGCCGCCTCTGGCCAGGCATTGTCGAGAAACAGGGCGTCGGCATTCGCACGTCTCGCAGGGCGCTTGAGGTAGCCACCTCGAATCGCGCTGCCGATCTTCTCCCAGTGGTACAGCGCCAGAGCCCTGTTGCCGATCGCCAGCGCCTCGTGCACGCGGACGTAACGTGCCTTGGTTTCCCACATGGCTGCGGAAAATCCTCCGAGATACTGCTCGAGGCGCTCGAAGCGCGTGTCATCGTCGGCAGCGTCCAGCAGCCAGCGATCCGGCGTGTCACTCTCGGCAGCCGTGGTGGCCCAGGCCGGCGCCGGGTTGATGGTCAGTGCTGCAGTGGCTGTCAGCACGGCCAGCAGGGCCAGTCGTTTCGGGTATTCACTCAATCGCAGGCCATGGCGCATGGTGGTCTCCATCCGGGGTCAGCCACAGGTGAGGGATGTACTGATCCTAGCCTCGTCGGCCGACAATATCCATGTAGAATCCGGGCAGGGCGAATGGGGTGACGTGAACCTGAGCGTCGCCTGGGATCACGCCGGGCCGGAGGGTCACTTGGGCAAGTCGAAACTCTTGCGAGCCCGGCAGAAGCTGGGCAAATATCGGATCGAGCGCTGTCTTGCTGACGGTCCGCGCTGTGCCGTATACCAAGCCTACGACAGCATCCACGGTTGCCGCGTCGCGCTGAAGATTCCTTATCCGGAGATGATGGATGAGTTCTTCCTGGCGGACTTCCGTCGCGAGGCACGTCTTGCCACGCGCATGGATCACCCCAATGTGCTGCCGATCCTCAACGCAAGTTTCATCGACGAGTTGTTCGTCATTGCCATGCCGCTGGGCCTGGAGTCACTGGGCGATCGGCTGGCGCGACGCATCTCCACCGAAAAGGCGCTGGACTACACCGCGCAAATGCTCGCGGCGCTGTCGCATGCGCACAGCCAGCGCATCATTCACTGTGATGTGAAGCCGGACAATTTCATCCTGTTTCCCGATAACCGGATCCGGCTGACGGATTTCGGTTTCTCCAAGATCGCACTTCGCACGATTAAGGCCTCGGGGTCGGGGACGGTCGGCTATCTTGCGCCGGAACAGGCTCTGGGTCATCCGATGTTCCAGTCCGACGTGTTCTCGCTGGGACTGGTCATCTATCGGATGTTCAGCGGCACCTTGCCGGAGTGGCCCTACGCGTGGCCTGCGGCGGGTCATAGAAGGCTGGTGAGTAAACTCCGGCCACCGATGATCGCGTGGCTGCGCAAGGCGATGGAGCTTCGCCCGGAGTCGCGTTTCAGCAATGCGGTGGAGATGGAACAGGCTTTCCGCAGACTGCGCGGCAGGGCGCGCGACCCGATTGCATAAGGACATGCAGCAGATGAGCAATGACACAATCGGGTTTCTCGACGACTCGCAGGTGTTCGTGGATGATGACCAGGCCGCCGTTGGGGATTTTCTGGCGCGCTGCGGTCAGATCAGCGTTTTCACGCGCCGCGATCCGGGCAAGGTGACCCCGGCAGAAGATGCCATCGGCATATTCCGCGTCGGCACCCAGTCATGGGTGCTGGCCGTCGCCGATGGCGTTGGCGGCGCGGCCGGCGGCAGGGCAGCGGCGCTGGCGACCATGGCGGCGCTGGGAGAGTCGCTGGCGGCTGCCGGCGATGAGGCGGCCAGGGTGCGCAGTGCCATCCTCGACGGCATCGAACTGGCAAATCGGCGGGTGCTCGAACTTGCCAACGGCGCGGCCCCGCCCGGGGGCGGGGGCGCGGGGGGTGGCTGG
>JAFIFN010000104.1 GCA_020832005.1 Gammaproteobacteria bacterium
CACCGCCTCAGCATAGTCCTTTGGCACTGCGCGGCCGACATCGTACATTACCCCAAGGTTGTACAGCGCAGGCGCATACCCTTGATCTGCCGCTTGACGATACCAACGTAGCGCCTCCGCGTAATCCTGCCGCACGGCACGCCCGTTCATGTACATGCTTCCCAAGTTGTACTGGGCGGACAGAGACCCTTGATCGGCCGCTAGGCGATACCAGCGTAGAGCCTCAGCCTCGTTCTTTGGCACCCCACGACCTTCGGAGTACATTACCCCGAGGTTGGCCTGCGCATACGGGTCTCCCTGATCGGCCGCACGGCGATACCAGCGTAGCGCCTCCGCATAATCTTGCTGCACGCCGCGACCAACATCGTACATACGCCCGATAAGAAACTGCGCGTCAGCATCGCCCTGCTCGCCGAGCGGACGCCATTCGCGTAAGGCCTCGGAGTAGTCCCCGCGGTCGTATGCCTGAAAACCCTTGTCCAGATCCTGCGCGACGGTAACCGACAACAACAGCAGCAGCGCGACCAGGAGAATGAATACACGAGTGAGGAGCATCGTCGTTGATCCCCAGAATCGGAGTACAGCGTCTAGGATACCAGCTCGAATCTATCAAGTGCGGTCCGAGCTCCTCACTCATTGCTGCGCTCGCCAATGGACTCAGCGCCTGGGCAATCGGTCGTCTCCGTTAGCTTCCAGCGCGCGCAGCAGTGCCGCGCGAAGTGCTCTGGCCGGTCCCCATGTCGCAGCGTAAACTGCACCGGCGACAGCAGCTGGCGGATGCTCTGTGACGGCGTCCAGCGGCGAGGCATGCCAGGGTGGGAGCTTGAGCGCCAGCGAGAGCGCCAGGCGGTCGCCAGCTTGGAATGCCTCGAGCGCCGATCGGCCCGGGGCTCCGACGGCTGCGCGTCGCGTATGGCGTCGCTTGGTCGGCAATGATCAGCGTCCCGGTGGCCGTCCTGGCCCGTCCCGCAGCGGCTCAACATCGAGGTGGAGCTGCTTCAACGCCAAGAGCATCGACGCGCGTGCGTCGCGCTCAATTGCCACGGCCGCGTGTGCGCGCAGGACGCCGAATCGATCCGAGACCAGAAGACCATCGCGCTCGATGGCCTCGCGGGCCTCCTGGGCGCGCTGGGCTGCTCGAGCAGCCGCGAGCAGGAGCTGCAAGCCTGCGCTGTCAGCGATGCCGTATTCCGTGGCAATAGCATCCCACAGATCGAGACCCTCGCCGACGAGGTCATCCGGTGCCGGCGGCGTCTCGGTCGTCGCAAGACCGCCGATGCTGAGCTGCGTAACATTGCCCATCCCACCTCCAGAAAAACCATTCCTGAAAACTCAATTTCTTTCGCGTTAACGGTGGGGGGCGGTTTCCGGCGAGCTCGTCTTTTTTAAAAGACTCCCCCCCCCTCCCCATCAGGCCCGGTCTGTCCGTCAGTGAATTCGCCACGCTCCTGGTCGAGTCCAATCCTGTGGAATGCCGCACCAAACTTCCCGACCGGCCAGGTCAACAACGCACAGGCCAAACATGGGATGAATCTCGATCACCTCGAGGTCATGGCCGGCAGCCTCGAGCAGATGCTCATCAAGCGGACCACTGGCCCAGGCCAAGCAGCGCATCTCGTCATCATCCACGGTCGGCACGCTCCAGCTGCTCGAGCTCGCGGACACGATCCTCCAACTGCCGCACCGCCTTACTTACCCGCACCTCCTGCTCGAGCTCGGCAAGCCGCGCTGCGTGGCTCCGCTCGAGCTTGGAGATGCGCTCGGTCTGCCCCGCGAGTCGATCTTCCACTGTGGCCAGAAGGTCGAGCAGTCGATCTGCCAGCCGATCCGTGTAGCGCCGGATTGAGCCGGCAATCTCGGTTGCGTCTTGTTTCGTGATCGGCATCAGGAGCTCGCCGCCCATGCGCCGCCGGAGAGCAGCGCAGATGCAGTGGGCCGTAGACGCTCGAACCCGAAGAATCGCTGAGCCCGAAGCGCGGCCATATTGTTTTGCCACAACGATGTGAGCGAGGCTGCATCGCCTGGGTCTGAAATCCTCAGGTCAGCAGCATTCGTGGCGTCCAACGTTATGGTATCGCTGGCACCGGCGAGCTGCTGGGCGTCGAAGGCCAGAATAGAGGAATCGTCTATCTCATCCGAGACCAACACCGGAACGCCAGCGATTCGACCCCCTTGGGGGGTCATGTCTGGAAAGACCGGACAGCCTTCGGTGCCGGTCATGGTGGCCAGGATAGCCGCGGTACCGGCCGAGACCACGAACCGCGGCTCGGACCTCGAACCAAGCGCCAGCGCGACCAATAGCGCACCCAGGTCTGCAGAGATCTGGCTCGGCGTAGAACCAGAGCTCATCACCTGTCCTGCGACTGAGTCCGAGAGCTCATCGATGAATACCTTGTCGACAATCGAGGCCGCCGCACCACGCAGCTCGGCCTCGAGCAGAGCGATCGCGGGATCGCCGCCGGTGCGCAGAAGCTCAGAACTCAACACAACTGCCGCACTGGCGTGGCGAACCTGAAGCTTCGCGCCGGCGAGCTGCAGCCTCGAGATGGGCCGCCAGGTTGCCTGAGCTTGCGAAGCGCCGACGGCGCCGAGTGTGGTGATAGCGAGCGAGGATTCGATCGGGACCTGGACCATTCCGGGCAGCGAGCTATCGAATACGCCAACGGATCGCAAGCTTTCGATGAATGCTTGAGCCACGCGCTCGTGATCGACAAGCGGTTTTGCCCAGGCCGGGTCAGTGGTCGTGCCAGCGGCCACCGCGGCACGAAGAATCGCTGTCGGGCGCGACCACCCTCGGGCTGCAGCGGCATCCGTCGCAGCCACCAGGTCGCCGCGAGCGATCGCCAGACACGCGGCATATCTTGAAAAGTCCGCGCAGTCTGCCAGGCCGGTGGGGCTGCGGAAAAAATGTGCTCGCACGTTGTCTGCTCCAAGACTTGATGACGAGTAATCATCCGGCGCCTGGATGCCGAGCACCATGTACGTTCGTCGGCGTTTGTCGGTGTTTGTCGCTTACGCGCGCGCGTGGTCTGCGAACTGTGCGGCGAGCGACTCGATAGAGATCTCGACGCGCCCACCAACGCGGCGGCTGAGTAAATCCGGGCCACCGCCAGCCGTGCCCAGCTCGAGCCAGCGCTCGATCGTCCGACGATGGCGCCCGAGCAGGGTCGCGGCGTCGCCAACCCCAAGAAAGCCGCCAACTGCGAGGCGCATTCCGAGCTCGCGCGCGTGGTCGGCGAGCTGTGCGGTGATTGCCTCAAGCTGTGCGTCGGCTTCAACTGCGTCGAGGTCATGGCCGCATTTCGGGCATCGCGTCACCTCGCGTGCTCCCGTAGCTGGAATTCCGCCCAGCGCACCAGCGTGCAACCCATGCGAGCGGGGTCGCCGCCGAACAGGCGAAGCAAGTCGCCGAGCAAACGCGCCTGTGAGCCGTTCAGCGTCGGCCCTGATCGGCCATCTACCAAGATCGTGACGGTCGCGCCGCCGTCGAGCAGGTGGATCTGGGCGGAGCCTGTTTGCGCTCTCATCACAAGCAGCGTGGCGCATGCGTTACTCGTCAACATGGCTTTCCTCACCTACGTTGCGCACCGCGAGCCATCCTGACCAGCCCGGCAGGACAGGCACAGCATCGAGCTTCACACTCAGCGAGCCGTTGCGACTATCCCGCATAACCACCCCGACTTTGAGCCAGCGTTTCGCCTTGCGGCCGTCTTGATCGGTGAACTCGCCGACCGAGGCCATCAGATCACCGTATCGGCGCATCATCGGACTGCGACCCCATCGAGATCCGAATCGCCGACGCGCGTGCAATGCTGGCGCTCCGTGACGATCCGCACGTGTCCAGGGCCCAGCAGCTCGAGCCGTTGCCCCGCGGCGTCCAGCACGAAAAGCAATCCCGGCCAGCCGGCAAGGCGGACATGGTCGCCAGCCCGTATCTGTCGGTCGGCGACGTAGCCGCTGCTCAAGTGATCGCCCTCTCGCGAATGAAGTCCAACAGCGCGGCCGCGTCGTATCGATCAACCGGAACAGTGAGTCTTGCCGTACCGGTGCCACGGATCGCTATGACCAGCGGAACAAGATCCTGGTCGGGTTCGGTTACCAGGTAGGCGATACGAGCCTCGGGAGAGGCCTGAAGCATGTCCAACACCTGCTCCCGAGGAGGGTTCGTCCGCGATAGTCTCTCCCGCTCGATGAAGTAAGCGAGCGCAACGGGATCGGTCTGAGCCTTTTCGAGCACATCGGCGATGACCGCAGGATCATCCTCGCCGATGCGCTGGAGCCAGGTTCGCACCAGCTGGAGTTCTGGCTCGCCGGGGCCGTCCGTCGCTTGAATCGCAGCAGCACTTTTCCTGCTCATGCGCGCGCCCGCCGGATGAACTGCTCCAGCGCCCTGGCGTCCTGGTACACCCGCCGGGCCGTTTCGCCCCGAGACACCAAGCGCCCGTCGACCTCCAGCGCCCAGCGTCCACAGCGGCCACACGATGCGCAGGCGGCGTATCGCAGCGTCGCCACACCGTTGCGATCGGAACGCTTCAATGAGAGCTGGCCGCCGCACTGGCAGATCATGCGGAGCCCTCAGCCTCTGCCAGTGCGCTCGCCCAGGCCGTGGCCGAGAAAATCAGGCGTCGCTGAGTTTTCGATCCGGTTTCACACCCGAGTGCAGCCAGGAGGAGCGCCGGAACAACCCCCGCACCACGTGGTAACTTATCTGTGTGCTCATTTTGAACACGGTCCAAAGGGGCAAAAGTGCTCTGACCGTATTCAGATTGACTACAGTCGATGGGTTTTGAGTCACCACCAGGTGGCCGACCGTGTTCAGAATGAACACCTACCGTGGTCAAATTGAGCACCGTTGATTTTTTCGCGCCCCACCTCATGAAAGTCATCGCCGCGACAGTTTCACCGTCGAGCGGCTCATGCAGTAGAGCGTATTCAGTCGCCCGCCTGGGGCCTGCTTTTCTTGAGAATGCCCCCGGCGCGAGCACCTTTATGAAGCCCTTCTGAACGAGCTCATCTCGAGCTCTGGCCGCTCTGCGTGGCCCAGCACCCATGCGACTGGCCATTTCGCGCGCGCTCATGAATATTCTGTTTGAGCTGCCGGTGAATCGAGCTCGCACCTCGACAAGCAGGGCGCGTGCGTCGCACGAGAGAGCCCGATACGCGATCGACTCAATCTCGTGCCGATACAGTCGCACGTGCGCCTCGCCCTTGCTGCGCCTTCGCTTGGCCACCTGGTGCCGCCTTACCGGTCGCGCTCGACCAGATGCGCATCGACGAACGCCTCGAGGTCGCCCGGCCGATACTTAGGCGCCTTGCCGATCCGAACGTGCGGAAGGCTCGCCAACGGGTGGCCGGGCCGAAGCTTGCGCAGGCGCGCCGCCTTCAGCGTCAACGGCGCGACGCCGAGAACGTCTGCGGCTTCAGCTTCGTCGAGCAGTAGCTTGTCACGCCAGCTCTGTCTGTGAGGCGTGCGGGGGGGTTCGTTGAACATCGAAGGATCTCCGCTAAGTGCGGAGATATCTGACAACGCCGTCAAGCCTTACGCAAACTCGCTGAGTTCGTGTGAGAAACTACCGGCGGCGTGTTTTGGGCGATTTGAAACCCCATTCGCTATAGCGTGTCTGGACGGTTTCTCGGGTCGTGTCGAAACGCTTGGCCACAATCTCCGCTAGCTCGCCAGGTTCCGACGTCGAGAGCCGCTTGCCGGAATTAGTACGTCGCTCATTTGAAGCGCGCCGTTTCTCGTCCAGCAAAAGCAAGTTGCGGTATTCCTCCACCATGTCACGCTGACGCTCTGCGCCTTTCAGCCGGGTATTCCGTTGCGGCCCGCCCTTCCGGTTCACGAGGTGAAGGGCGCGCATAACCGCCGATTGGTCTCGGCTCTCGAGAAGAGCTTCGCCCATATCGTCGAACACCTTGAGCATGTACTCTGGAACAGGTACACGCTCCCTGCGGAATACAGCGTAGGCTTTCCAAAGCAGCATGCCGTTGCCGGTTTTCTGATACAGGGCGAAATGTCGATCCGCTTCGTGATTCACGCACTCAACGTGGAGCCGCTCCAATTCGCGATCCCGGTCCACTTCAGGCCTCCAGGACGGCCACAGCCGCGTGCTTGTGCTCGGGTGCCAAGTGAGCATAGCGCAGCGTCATCTGCAGATCCGCGTGGCCCAGTAGCTCCCTCACCGTGTTCAGGTCCACGCCGCCCATTACGAGCTTGCTCGCGAACGTGTGGCGTAGGTCGTGGAATCGGAAACCGGTGATACCGGCGGCCTCCATGAGGTTGGCCCAAGCTTTCTTGATGTTGTCGAGGCGCGCACCGTCCTGGCCGGGGAACACAAGCCCGGCATCACCCTTCCACGCGCGCAACACCCGGCGCGCCTCTTTGTTCAGCGGCACGTAGCGTGTCTGCGCCGACTTCGCACCTTCGCCGCGCACCGTGAGAATACGACGCTCTACGTCAACGTCGCGCCATTCCAGGTTAAACAGTTCGCCGCGTCGCAGCCCGGTGTTTAGCGCCACCAGCGTCATGGGGGCCAGGTGGTCGGTGTAGCCCATCAGGCTAGGAAACAGCGGGTGACTGCGCGCAGCACGCCATGTGTTCGTGCGCTCGCGTGCCTCCCGGCGCTCGTGGTCTCGGCGTTCCAGCGCGGCCCGCAGTCGTTGTTCCTCGGCATCGCTCAGGAACCGCACGCGCCCTGTCGCGTCCACCTTCAGCGGCTTTACCTTGGCCAGTGGGTTGACGTCCAGCAGCCCCCAATCCAAGGCCCGCTGTAGCGCGGACTTCAATGCGGTCACGTCTCGGTTGCAGGTCGTGGTGGCCTTCCCTGCCTTCAGTCGGTTGCTGCGCCACTTCTCAACCACCCATGCCGAGACTTCGTGCAGCCGCTTGCCGCCAAGCTCGCGGTCAAAGCATGCCGTCAAGCGTGCCAGCGTGGCCTTGCCGTCGCGGCGGTTCGCCTTCACCCACGGACCATAGACGTTCTTCAGGTAGTCTCGCAGCGTTTTGGCTTTCTGGCGCTTGGCCGACGCGCGAAGATCCTCGCCCTTGGCAGCGCGGCCCAGCAATGCCTGCGCTTCAGCTCGTGCCTCATGAGGTTTCAGGTGCTCGGCCTTGCCGATGGTGTACCACTTCCCACGCCCGTACATGACGCGCCAGGTGGCTGTGCCAGACTTACGCACACGCAGCACGAAGCCGGGCAGCCTGTCGTCGTAAATATCGACGTCGCGGCCTTCCGGCAGCCGCTTCATCAGGTCGGCGGTGATGGTCGTCTTCATGGCTTAGCCTCTCCGGGGTGCACAGGGGGTGCACTTTTTTTACCCGGAAACCACCTGCAATAGTGCAGTGGTCTCCGCTCCAGAGAGTCTAAGCCTATGTTTTAAAATAGTAAAGAGTAGATATCGGGGGTGCGCCGTAGATAGCCGGATTGGCCCGGAAGGCTTTCACACGGCAGGGGTCGCTGGTTCAATCCCAGCATCGCCCACCAATTAAAACAATACCTCGTCACCGGACAGGTTCAAACCTCGCAGTCCGCCACAGCAGGGCCGAGCGATCGCCCGCGAGCCTTTCTCCGGTTGGAACTATCTCCGTTTGGAGGTATCCTAATGGTGTTCCCGCTCTGCTACGGCATCGGGCATTCGAGACTGCACAAAGGTCCGCCCAGTGCAGCCAGCCCGCCAAGAGCGATGACAAGCTCGGTTGGGCTGCGTTAAGGCCCCCTCATGGGGGCCTTGTCATTTCCGCGCCTCACAGAGCATCAGCAAGGCTACCCAAGTTCATTCCGTGCAGCACGCAGGAATAGATCTCCTTCATTCGATCGCGGCCAAGTCGGTTGGTGAAGTACAGCCGTCTGCCCGTGGTGGGGTTCTTCTTGCCAAGCCTGATTAGATCGAGCCGGTGGAAGGCCACCGTATTCACCATGTCTCCCTTGACCCAGGTATCTCTTTGTTGAAACCTGCCGATTTGCGGCAAGCAACTTCGCGGGAGCAGCAGGTGATAGGGCATGATGGGATCCGGTGGCCGAGTGCTTAAAGCCACGACTGTAACCAGACACTCGCGGCCCTGGATCGCCGGCGATATCACCACCACAGGGCGGCCAGATTTCACCATTTCTGGCTCTCGAAAACCTGAGGAAAAATCGCAGAGCAGAATCTGTCCGATTTTCGGATGAATCGTAATCGGCATGTCGGGATTGCGGATCGCGGGATTCGAGAACACCCGCACTGTACCGAAGGTGCCTCGGAATGCGCAGCTCACTAAACCGTCCAAGTTGCCCTGGTTGACTCAGCAAAAGACTCCTACGGATGCGAATAGGTCTCGACGCCTTCGACCAGATCATTCGCGGCGGGGACGCGCTCAAGTTCATCCGGAGGCCGCGGCGGTTCCGAGAGTGGCGGCGGCGCGCCGCCGCCCGAACCGAGCGTCCCCAGCAGCTCCACCGCGACAGCCCATGCCAGCCCGAGCGCAAACCCCAGGATGATCCCCGAGGGCGCCGCCCATCCAGCCACCACTGTCCCAAGCGCGACGGTACACACCAGGAAGAACCCGACCCCTGCGGTCATCACCGACGGACCCCAGCCCCACTTCCCCGCCACCAGCACGGTGGTCTGGGTGAACAGCGTGGCGGCCACCGCCACCGGAATTGAGGGAAACTCGGCGCGGGGCACGACCCCTTCCAGGACGTACATATCCAGGATGTGGGCCCCGGCCCCGGCACCGGCCAGCCCGATCATGAGTCGCAGACCCGCCATCGATCTCGTCCAGGCCGCCACGGCAGCGATCGGCAGCGTCAGCAGCAGCACTTCCGCCCAGCGGAAGATCCACAGGCCGCCGCGTGCCAGGGCAACGGCCTCGTCGGTCCGGTTGGCCACCATCCATTCCAGGGCAGGGAAATCCAGCAACGCCAGTCCCTGGACCGCCCGGGTCTGACTCAGCACCAGGCCGACTGCACCGATTGAAGCGAGCAGGACCAGAAACCCCATGGTCAGACTCAGCCCGCGGGCCAGGCGGGGATCCAGCCGACGTGCCAGCCAGAAGAAGCCCGGCGCCAACTTTCTTGCCAGGCCCCGGGTGCCGGTGACCCTGAGAAGCAGCCGGAATGCCGCCTGAACGCGGCGCTGGTTGCGCGCGATACGCACCGTCACCCAGCGGATCAACAGCCCGAGGACGAACAGGACCAGGACGAAAATGGCCGCCGTGCCTGCTACCTCCTCTAGAAGAGTCCACGAATGACCAAGGAAGTAGCCCAGCAGACTCCAGGACAGGGCCCATACGATCGTGGTGGGCACATCAAAAAGGATGAAACGCCGGTAGGACAGCCGTGAGGCGCCACAAAGAAAGGGCACGACAATCCGCGTTGGGGTGGCCAGACGACCCAGGACGATGGCCCATTCACCCCGGCGCTCCATGAAATCGCGGGCGATGCCGATGGGCCGGCCGAAAGGTTTCTGCAGCGGTTTCCATTCCAGGACGCCCGTGCCCCACCGCCGGCCCAGCCAGTAGCCGGTGGAGTTCCCCGCCAGGGTTCCCACCACGACCACGGGGACCAGCCATGCCAGGCTCACCTGACCGGTCGATGCCAGGATGCCTCCGGTGACCACGGCGATCTCACCTGGAGTCACGAAACCCAGGAAGAAGGCGGCCTCGGCCCAGCACAGCACGCCGATCAGAAGGTAGATCGTGCTGGCCTGGAAACCGAGGAGAGCCTCGATGAACCGATCTACCAGTTCACCCACAGGAACGTATGACCCACCTCAGCGGTGGCGGGGCCTGACTCGATGTTCCTTGCTGGTTCATGTTTTTCCTGCGCCTGGTTCGGCGTCTCGCGGTGCGTCGATCACTTCACGCAGCTTGCGTGCCAGATCCACCAGCCGGAACGGCTTGTTGAGCAGGTGGACACCGGGATCGAGTCGACCCTGGTGCACAATAGCATTCTCGGTATAACCGGACATGAACAACACCCGCAGTCCGGGATACAACTTCAGCGCCTCGTCGGCGACCTGGCGACCGGTCATGCCGCCGGGCAGCATCACGTCAGAGAGCAGCAGATCGGGCGGGGCATTGGCGGCCAGCTCTGCGAGCGCTTCGCGACCCGTCTCGCAGGCCGTGACCTCGTAGCCCAGCGACTGCAGGCTGTTCACGACATGAGTGCGCACCAGCGGATCATCCTCGACCACCAGTATACGCTCGTGGCCACCATCGACCGCACTGGCCGCGCTGGGGCGGTAACTGCTCTGCTCGATGCCCTTGCCGCGCGGCAGGAACATCTTGACCGTCGTACCCTCACCCGTCTCGCTGTAGATGCGGACCTGTCCGCCGGACTGCCGCACGAATCCGTACACCATCGACAGGCCAAGTCCGGAGCCGCGGCCCTCGGTCTTGGTGGTATAGAAAGGCTCGAACGCGCGGCTCAACACCGCCGCGGGCATGCCATCGCCATTGTCCGTCACCGCAATCATCACGTAGTGACCGCGCCGGATCTCGTTGTCGCGGGCATAGGCATCATCCACTGACATGTTCGCCGTCTCGATGGTCAGGCGGCCGCCACTGGGCATCGCATCGCGGGCATTGAGCGCAAGATTGAGCAGCGCATTCTGCAGCTGGTTGGGATCGACTTCGGCCTTCCATAGTCCACCGCCGCGCACCAGCTCGATGTCGATATTCTCTCCCAGCGTGCGCCGCAGGATACTCTCGGTGTCGGCGACCAGGGCGTTGACATCCACATCCCGTGGTTCGAGGGGTTGCTTGCGCGCAAAGGCCAGCAGTCGATGCGTGAGTTCGGCGGCACGCGCGCCGGCGATACGAATCATGTCAATGCCGTCGCGAACATCCTCGGGCAACTCAGAACCGCGTTCGATTATGACCTCGGCACTGCCAATGATGACGGTGAGCAGATTGTTGAAGTCATGCGCCACACCGCCGGTGAGCTGCCCGATCGCATCCATCTTCTGCGATTGCCGCAAACGCTCTTCGGCCTGGACACGCGCTGAGATGTCCTGGAAATATACCGTCAGCCGTCCTGCATGCGGGAACGCCCGCACGTTGTACCAGGCATGCATCGAGGGAATCTCATACTCGAAAGCGACAGGCTGGCGCTCTTTCACTGCCCGGCGGAATTCGTGCTCCACCACGCTGTCACGCAGCTCCGGCATCGCATCCCAGACGACGCGACCGATCAGCGACTCAGCGTTAGGGCCAAGCACCCGCTCGGCCTCGGCATTGAGATAGGTGAACCGCCAGTCCTCGTCCAGCGCATACATCGCATCGGAGATGGACGAGAGAATCCGCTCGACATCTTCCCGGGCTGCCGTGACGCGCGCCAGGGCTTCATCGCGCGCTGCGGTGACCAGCAGCTTGTCCACAGCGACACCGGTGACCGAGGCCAGCTGCACCATCTCGTTGGCGTCATATTCGCTGAACTGGCCCTGCTGCTTGTCGAAGAGCTGGATCAGGCCAAGGCTCTCGCCGGCCTGGTTGACGATGGGCACGGCAAGCCAGCCGCTGGGCATCGGTGAGCGTCCATGCTTGCGGCGCAGTGTCTGCCACACCGGGTGCTGCTGGAGTTCGTCGCGCGTCATGCGCGCCGGCTGGTTGTCACCACAGACCAGGCGATAGATTCCGGAACCGTCGGGCGGTTCCCGGTAGTCGTTCCAGCGCGCGTAGGCATCCGAAAGACTCAAGGCCGTGACCCGCTTGCTGTAGTCACCGTCGCGCACAACGCTCGCCGATGCATGGTGGGCGCCGATCAAGCGGCGCGCCGATTCTGCAACATGGTCCAGCAACGTGTTGATCGTCTCCGCCCGCACCAGGTCCTGGGAGGCCTGCGCCATCACGCGCATGCGCTCGGCGCGCTGCTCCTGCCACTCGCGTAGGCGCGATGCATGACTGACCATCAGGTAGGAGGCGAGCATGAACAACAGCATGGCCGCAAGCACGATCAGCAGCTGAAAGTTGCGGCGCTGATACCAACCTGCAAGCACTTCATCCACGCCCAGCCCGACGATCACCACAGCTGAGCCGCCAGTCAGCGGCCTGTAGGCGCCGATACGCCGCACTCCATCGGTGGGATACGGCCCTGAGAAACTGCCCGGTACGCCCGCAGCGACGATCTGCTGGAAGTTTTCAGTTTCGCTCACGTCCAGGCCAATGGCGCGTTCCAACAGCGGACTTCGTGCAATCTGGATGCCATCGCGGCTGAACAGGCCCACGACACCGTCCTCACCGACTCGAATCGCGTCATACAACGCGAGCAGGTAATCCAGCGACAGCACGGCACCTGCGATGCCGTCGAAACCGCCATCGGGATCGGTCACGCTACGCGTGACGGTAACCCCCCAGCGTTCACCAATACCGGCACCCTGCAGCGTGCGGGGCAGCCCCAGGCACATACCCTCGCAATGACCGTTGGCATGATTGATAAATTCCGGCAGTTCCGACATGTCCTGGCTGATACGAAAATCATCGGGGTAGCTGGCCAGCAGCCCGCCCTCGGCATCGAGCACGAACATGCCGATGCTCATGGGCAGCATGTCCTGGCGCGTGCGCAGCAGGCCGTCGAGGGTCAAGGTCGTCTCGCGCTCACGCATCGTCGCAACGGCGCCCGCCACGGTGTTGAGCGCAAGCTCCATGGAGGTGAGCGTCTGGTAGCCGTGCTCGGCCAGCGCGGCGGCGAGGTTCTCAGCATCGCGGAAGGCGCCACCGAGTTCCGACTGTCGATCGGCGCGCAGCTGCACCGTCATCACGCCGGCGATCACCAGCGCGATGAGCAGATTGGCGATGAGGACAGCGCGTCGCATTCCCCCCCGCTAGGCCAGCGAGAGCATCAACTCAACAGTTTCCGCGGGATGCGTCATCATCGCATTGCGCGGATAGGGAAACTCGATGAGCTGCCACTCGGGATCGCTGAGTGCCGGGCCGCCCATCGCATCGCTCGACGGACTGAACGCCTGACCGGTACAGCGGATGTAGGTGCGCGGCAGACCCTCCCAGCCACCGTTGTGCAGCGCCAGCGGGTCGGTCCACTGGCGTGCCGGGTGATGGGTGATCCTGCGCTGCAGCCACGCACGGTTTTCGACATCATCGGCGGGCACCAGCATCTCCAGCGGATAATCATCGAAGAAGCTCATCATGTAGCCGTCGCGGAACGCCTGCGTCCGCTTGATCCACCCGTCCGCGTATTCACCCGTCTTCGGATCGGGCATGATCGCCGCCGGTCGCTCGGGCGTGGGCACAAGTGCATCGAAAAACACCAGCCTGCCGATGCGCTCGCGCATCCGGTCAGCCACGCCGGTGATGGTCATGCCCGCAAAGCTGTGGCCGACAAGAATCACGTCATCGAGTTCTTCGTACTCGATGACGTTGACGATGTCCTGTATGTGCGTCTCAAGCCCAATGTCCGGACCGCTGAGGTGACTGCGCTCGCCCACGCCCGTGGGTGTGGGGGTGTAGACCTCGTGGCCGGCCTGCCAGAGCGGACGGCGAAGATGGCGCCACATCCAGCCGCCATGCCAGGTCCCCGGCACGAACACGTAGGCCCTGCCGTTGCGCGTGTCCGGCCCCGCGTGCGCCTCGGCCT
>JAFIFN010000105.1 GCA_020832005.1 Gammaproteobacteria bacterium
GGCTGGCGGCGGGTTTTCCCTGCCCATCGAGCGGCTGGCCAGAACGCTGGATCTTGTCCTGGAGCGGATTGCGTAGCGATGTTGAGCCTTTGCACGATCGTATACGGTGCCAGCGACGCTTACCTTCCGGAGCTTGCTGGCGCAGTCTTGAGTATTCTCAAGCATTCGCCAAATCAGGATCTGGACCTGGTCGTGTACACGGATCGGCCGCTGGCCTGTGAGCCGCTGCCGATACGCCAGATGCTGATCACCGGCGACGAATGGAATGCCTGGACTGGCAACGGCGCACTCACGCATCTTGCCAAGCAGAAAATTCTGCTGAAGTGTCTTGAACAGGTGAACCAGCCGGTCGTCTATTTCGATACCGACACGCTGTTTCTGGCCGCGGCGGAATCGGTGGCAAGCGTCATTCAGCGCGGTTCGCACGTGATGCACGCCTATGAGGGTCCGATCGGGCTGCACCCCACCTGCCGCGGCATCGTTGAATGGCTTGGAGATGGCCGGCTGGTCGAGGGCGAATGGCTGACCGCGAATACGCCAATGTACAACTCCGGCATCGTCGGTCTGAGTCCGGACTCGGCGCAGAGTCTGCAGCGGGCGGCGCAGGTCGCCGGGCGCCTGCTGGAGGTGGACCCGATCTTTCTGCTGGAGCAGCTGGCGACCAGCGCCTGTCTTGCGCAGGCGCGCGGTGGAGTGCAGGCTTGCGATCAGCAGGTCATACATTACTGGGGCTGGCGGCGGGCGTTCATTCGGGAAGCCCTGAAGGACTTTCTGGTCGATAGCTCCGGCTGCACCCTGGCGCAGCTGCTGGATCGATTCGATGTGCGGGATATTGCGAGGCAACCGGCCATTCATCCGCTGGACAAAGTGAAGGTCCGCATCCAGGGGCTGCGTGGAGAACTCGATGGCAATACGCGGTTCGCGCTGCTGGCATTGCTGAGTGCAGTCAGGGCTGGCGCCGCGGATCAGGCGCTGGCGAACAGGTGGTTGCGGGTTCACTTCAGGTTCTTGTCTGCCGAACTGCCGGGATTCTGTCCCGTCCCCGAGTGGACACGCGGCGTATTTGATCGTCTATACACGCAAAGTGAAGGTTGGCTGGCCGACGACATGCAAAAGGCCGTTATTGAATGGCGAATCTGATTGCAGCCTGTGCCCTTCATGCCATCTTCCAGTATCTACTGCTGGAATCTTCATGACAGCTCGTGAACCGACCGACCGTCGCCTCGGTATCGTCACATCGCTGGCGTCCGATCACATCACTGCACAGCACGTGCGGCTGACGAAGAAGTTCGTCAGCGGTATGGCGTATTTTGCCCGCAGTTGGCCGGGGCCGCTGGTGGCTGTCATCCGCGAGGTCGGCACGCTGACGGATGGCAACCTGGACCATGCGCTGTTTCACCGAAGCGACATCCCGTTTGAAGTGCGCCAGATTGGCGGCCTCGGTGAGGGTGTGGAGGATGTATTGCAAGACATGGCCATCGTGCAGTTCGGTGGGGATTCATGGCTGAGACAGCTACCGGCGTTCTGCAGGAGAGTGGGGCTTCCCTTCGTTTTCGTAAGCGAATACAGTCTGAAGACGAGGTTACAGATCATTGCCCTGGAGACCACCAATCCCATTTTGCGTATGCGGCGCGCAGTGTGGGCTTGGAACCAGGAGCGCTACAATCGGCGAGCAGTGGTGACTGCGCATGCGGTCCAGTGCAACGGCACGCCGACATTCGATGCCTACTGCGCATTGAATCCGGACACCCTGCTGTATTTCGACAATAGAATCGAGCAGACCATGCTGCCCGACGCATCTTCGCTTGAAGACTGCGAGCGCAGATTGTCAGGCGGATCTCCGGTTAGGCTGTTTTTCTCGGGGCGCCTGAACCTCATGAAGGGTGCCGATCACCTGATTCCCGTCGCCCAGGAGTTGCGACGTCTTGGTGTTCCCTTCACGTTCGATATCTTTGGAGATGGACCATTGTTATCGACCATGCGCAACCAGATCGAGGCGGCTGAGCTTGAGCAGGTTGTCGTGCTGCATGGGGCTGTCGACTTCGAGTCGGAACTCGTCTGGCATGTTCAACGTCATGCGGACCTGTTGGTCTGTTGCCATCCACAGGGGGACCCCTCCTGCACGTACCTTGAAACGCTGGCCTGCGGTGTGCCGATCGCAGGCTACGGCAATGAATCACTCGCCGGGCTGCTTGCGCGCGCCCCGGTGGGATGGATGACGAGAATCGGCGGTCAGGCGGCGCTGGCGGCGCAGATTGCGCACCTGGTCAGGAACCCCAGGTTGCTGCGGGACGCAGGACGCGAGGCGCTGGAATTCGCGCGTCAACGCACGGCCGACATCGAGTTTCAGAAACGAATCGACCAATGCGAACGGGCGCTGGCCCGACCACGCGAGGGTTGAGCGTCGCGGGTTGATCTCGGGCGGTGTCAGGGCGGCCCTAGCAGCGCTGCGACACGCGCCTGGTCGCTTTCGCTGATGTCCGGGAAAAGCGGGAGGCACAGTATAGATTCGGAGACTCGCTTGGCTACTGGCAGACGAGCCGGGTCGGCCGACCGCAGTTGACGGTACATCGGCAGATCGGAGATCAGCGGGTGGAAATAGCGTCGCGCGAAAATGCCGTGCTCACGAAGCCGCAGGTAAAGTCCGTCGCGGCCCAGCGGATGGTCGGGCGCCACGAAAATCGGGAAGGCGTAGTGATTGTGGGTACCCGGAACGGCCGTTGCCAGACGGATGCCTGGCGTCTGCGCGAGCAGGTCTCGATAGTTCTGTTCGCGTTGCCGCCGCGCGGCAATGTACCCTTCCACGTGCACCAGCTGCACCAGTCCCAACGCTGCCTGGAATTCATTCAGCTTGGCGTTCAGGCCGACGGACTCCACCTGGGTCTCATCCACAATGCCGAAGTTCTTAAGCAGGTCGAGCTCGCGCTTGGTGGCCTCGTCGTGGCAGATGATGGCGCCGCCCTCGAAGGTGTTGAAGACCTTGGTGGCGTGGAAACTCAGCACGGAGAAATCACCATGCCGTAATACGGAGCCCTGCGCGTCGCCGACGCCGAAGGCGTGCGCGGCGTCGTAGACGATCGGCAGTCCGTGCTCTTTCGCAAAGCGTCCGATGCCCTGCGTGTCGCAGGGGCGACCGAAGCAATGCATCGGCAGCAGGCCTGCAACCTGGTCGTCCAGCGCCTCCGGCAGGCGCGCCGCATCGATGTTGAGCGTTTCCGAATCGATATCGACGAACACCGGCTCCAGCCCCGCCCAGCGGATCGCGTGGCTGGTGCCGACAAAGGAAAACGGCGTGGTGATGACCTTGCCGCACATCCGGCTCTGGCGCAGCGCCAGCAGCAGACCGAGCGTTGCGTTGGACACCAGCACCACATACGGCACGCCGAGGAAACAGGCCAGGGCTGATTCGAACTGCTGGTGGTAGGGGCCGTCGTTGCTGAGCATCCGCCGGCTCCAGATGTCCTCGAGCAACGGCAGCATTTCGGCGAGGGGTGGCAGCATCGGTCGCGTGACGTACAGGGGGCCGGGCGGCGATGTCATGCGGATTGACCCTTGCGATGGCGTGGCCCTGATGCTACTCCGCTGACGTACGCGGACGCTAGAGGAACAATGGACGACGCCTTATGTTGCGTCGCCGATCAGTAGGCCTTGCTGTCGCCGAGCACCCGAACTGCGGTCAGGAGCAGGATCTTGATGTCCATGATGGGCGACCACCGCCGCAGATAGTCGAGATCATAGTCCACGCGATTCTGCATCTCCGAGAGATCCGTCGTCTCGCCGCGGCAGCCGTTGACCTGGGCCAGGCCGGTAATCCCGGGCAGCACCTTGTGGCGGATCATGTAGCCTTTGATCAGACGTCGGTAAATTTCGTTGTGCGCCACCGCGTGCGGTCGCGGGCCGACCAGGCTCATCTTGCCCTGCAGTACGTTGATGAGCTGGGGCAGTTCATCCAGGGAATAGCGCCGAAGCAGCCGGCCCAGGGGAGTGATGCGGTCGTCGTCGCGGCTGGCCTGGCGGATCTGACCGCCATCTTCGGTGACGTACATGCTACGGAACTTGTAGACGACGATTTCCCGTCCGTCGAGACCGTAGCGCCGCTGGCGGAAAATGACAGGTCCGCGCGACGTAAGGCGAATTGCAAGGGCGATAAGCAGCATCAGCGGGATCGCCGGCACCATGATGCAAAGGGTCAGCGCCATATCGGTAAGCCGTTTGAGCACACCACGATAGCCGTAGAAAGGCGTCTCGCACATGGCCACCACGGGAATGCCCATGATTTCACCCGTGCGTGACTGGATGAGGTCGAACACGAAAACGTCCGGTACGTAGTAGATGGATGCGGTGGAGTCGCGCAGGTCGTCCAGCAGCGCCATCACCCGCTGCACGTGGCGGATGGGCAGTGCGATGAAGATCACGTCGATGTTGCGCGCACGTACATGGTCGGCGAGCTGCGAGAGACCGCCCAGAAGTTGAAACTCCCCGAGATCTCCAAGGCGCTCGGCACTGCGATCGTCGAAGAAGCCCTCCACGCGGGTACACAGCTCCGGATGATCGGCCAGGCGGCTGGCGAGCGAAAGGCTCGCCTCGTTGGCACCCACGATTACTGCCGAGCGCAGATTCTCGCGCGAGAGCACCACGCGGCGCATCAGGCCCTGCAGCATGCGCATCAGACCATAAAGCAGCGGCGGGGTGAGAACGGCCCAGGGAATGACAACGCTTCGGGCATACTCCTGGGAAAACTTCGCCGCGAAGCCCAGTCCCAGCAGCAGCCCCAGGATCAGTGCCCAGCGCAGGAGCACATCCGTGGCAAGCTGCAGCCGGGACACGTGCACGGTCAGCCCGCGATCGCGCGGCGCTCGCAGCACCCCCAGGGTCAGGAGTGCCGCGAGCGCCGCCAGCGCAATGTAATACTGGTTGAACGGCACCCGCGCGAGCTGCGAGATCAGCCACAGCAGCCCCACCACCAGGGTCGGCGGCAATACGGTTTGCAGAGACGCGACGGCGGCGATCGCAAGGCTGCGCTTGAGGACGACGGGCTGGTTCATGGGCAACGTCTGGTTCCCGAGTGGCCGGTAACGCTGTACCGTAGCAATTGGTCGATTATGTATTATCCCGCGAACCCGCGCGCGAGGCTGTGATTTGACTCATGGAATGCCGACTTATTGGTCGATTTGTGCGAGTGATTCCGCAAGAACCTTCGCGATTTGATCCACGCCGGGTGGGCGCAGCAGACCAAGGTGATCGGCGTCTATTGTGTGGAGTTCCAACGTTTTGACCAGTGCTTTCCAGCCGTAGCTGCTCTGCGTGCCCGCGCGCGCTGCCTCGACGAAGATGGCGCGGCCGGCGTAGGGCACGGGCTGATGTTTCGCGAGCGCCTGCAGAAATGGCTGCTCGGGCGCTGCGGTCGGAGTACGCCTGGTTTCATTAGCCTCGACCGTGGAATAGCCCAGCGCGGCCGTAACTTCGGGCGTGTTGGCTGCGGCCGCGCCCCCGCCGGATCGGCGACCCGGCAGAAGTCGGACGAGCTTGCGAATTGCGCGTCTGGCGAGAAAATGCAGCGACTGCCTCGCTGGTCCCGGGACGTTGCTGTCCAGCAATGCCAGTAGCCCAGTCGACTCCCCCTGTGCCTCGAGCAGGTGGGCGATCTGCAAGGCCACTGCGCCGCCCAGGGAGAACCCGACCAGGTGGTAAGGGCCTGTAGGTTGGCGGTGGCGAATCAGCGTCAGGTATGCGCTGGCCAGCTGCTCTATGGACGGCGTCTCGGTGCCGCCGTGATCTGGCTCGAGGAACTGCAGTTCGCTGGCGACGAATACACCGTAAACCGGCCGAGAAGTGCCGAGCCGATCTGCCAGTTCCTGGTATAGATTGATGCCGCACAGGCAAAACACCGGGGGTCGTTCGCCTTCGGGCTGCAGGGCGATCAGCGCATCGCGCTCGGCATCGGCCGCCTGAGCCAGTGCATGCGCCAGAGAGGCGATGGTCGAATGCCGAAACAGCATCGGCAGCGTGCAGTCATGGCCAAGTTGTTGCTGGATGGCACGCGCCAGTCGCACCAGCAGCAGGGAGTGACCGCCGAGGTCGAAGAAGTTGTCATTCACGCCGATGTGCTTGATGCCGAGCAATTGGCGCCACAATCGCAAAAGCGACGCCTCCAGCGTGCTACGCGGCGCTCTATCGCTTGTCCTGCGCTGCGCCTGGTCCACGCGTTCCGCCGTAGCCGATGGCAGGGCGGCGCGGTCCACCTTCCCGTTCGGGAGCAGTGGAATGGCGTCGAGTTCCACGAAATGCTGGGGCAGCATGTACTCCGGCAACCAGCTGCGGAGAAAATCCCGTAGCTCGGCAGCCGGCGGCAGCGCCTCCCATGGCACGATGTAGGCCACCAGCCGGGCGTCCTCGGTGTCGCCCCGCAGTGCTGCGGTGACCGTGCCGGCGATTGCCGGATGCCTGGCCAGACAGCTCTCGATTTCCCCCAGCTCTATGCGATGGCCCCGCAGCTTGACCTGGGAGTCCATGCGGCCCAGGTGCTCCAGGGTGCCGTCGTTGCGCCAGCGGCCGAGGTCGCCAGTGCGGTAAAGTCTTTCACCGGACGCCGCGCCGAACGGGTCGGGTATGAATCGCTCTGCGGTGAGCGCCGGGCGCGCGAGGTAGCCATTGGCCAGACCCGCGCCGCCAATGCAGATCTCCCCTGCAGCGCCCACCGGGCAACGGCGAAACGAACGGTCCAGGACATGCACGCGTGTATTGGCCACCGGCTGACCCAGCGAAATCCGCTCGATCTCTCCTGGTGGCAGCTTCCAGCAGGTCGACCAGACCGTAGTCTCGGTGGGGCCGTACATGTTCCAGATTTCCTTTGTGCGCGCTTTCAGTTCGCGCGCCAGTGCCGGCGAGAGGGGTTCTCCGCCCACGAACATGCGTAGTCCGGGTCTGCCCGGCCAGCCGCTTTCGATGAGCATGCGCCAAGTGGAAGGCGTGGCCTGCATGCACGTGACATCGTGCTCATCCATGAGTTGTGCCAGCGCATGACTGTCTGCGAGTTCCTGCTGGCTAGCCAGAACGACACAGCCGCCTACATGCAGAGGCAGCAGCAGCTCCAGCAGGGCGATGTCGAAATTCAGCGTGGTGACTGCCAGCAGCCTGTCGTCGGGCGTCAGGCCGGGCCGCACGGCCATTGCAGCCAGGAAGTTACACACTGCGCGATGCGAGACGATGACCCCTTTCGGCTGGCCGGTGGAGCCCGACGTGTAGATCACGTAGGCCGGATCCTCTGGCCCTGGCTGGCGCGCACCGCCTGCCGACGTGGGCGGTAGCGGGGTGAGAATGGCGCCCTCCGGGTCCAGCAGTAGTTCATCGATATTGCTGCGCCAGAGCCGGGAGGAGGCCTCGGTGACAACGAGAAGAGACAGCTTCGCGTCTTCAGCCATGAACCGCAGCCTGCTCTGAGGGTAGCAGGGATCCAAGGGTACATAGCCCACACCGGCGCGCAGCGCGCCGAGCTGAGCGATCAGCATGCCCGGCCCCCGGGGCAAGCACAGGCCGACCAGACTGCCGGGTCCCAGACCGAGCGTTACGAGCCGCTGGGCCACGCGTCTGGACGCCGCGTCCAGGTCACGGTAGCTGTACGAGACACTGCCGAAGCGCAGCGCGGTGCGAGCGGCGTGGGCCGTCAGCGCCTGGTCTAGCAGGGGCGGCAGCACCGTGGGAGAAAGATCGATCGAAGGACCTGCGCCCCAGTGCTCGAGCTGGCGCAGCTCAGCCGAGGTCAGAACGTCGACCTGTGCCAGTTCCAGGTCTTCGCCCTGCGCGAGCACCTCCAGGAGCCGAAAAAAACGCGCCGCCATCGCCGCCATGGTGTCGCGTTCGAACAGGTCCGCAGCGTACTCGAAGACAATGGACTGGTCGTGGCGATGGTCGATCGTGATGGTGAGATCGAACTGTGCGCCGAGGCGATCGTGTTCGAATCGCGACCACTGCAGTCCGTCGAGCTGAACGTCTCCCAGCGGTGTATTCAGCATGTTGAACATCACGGAAAACAAGGGCGAGCGGCTGGAGTCGCGTTCCAGTTGAAGTGCCTGGACAAGTTGTTCGAAGGGCATGTCCTGGTGTTCCCAAGCTTCCAGCAACGTGCTGCGCACGGAATTCAGCAGATCGCCAAAACTCCGGCAGGCGGCCAGGTCCGTGCGCAGTACCAGTGTATTCACCAGCGTGCCCACCACGTGCTCGGCGCCGGGGTGATGGCGGTTGGCGATCGGGGCGCCCACAGCGATGTCGTTGCAATCTGTGTGCCGCTGTATCAGCAGCTTCAGCGCGGCGAGCAGATACATTGCGAGCGTGCACTGCTTGCGTGCCGCGACGCGCTGCAGCGCTCCGCTGAGCGCGGGCGGGAACTCAATGCGCACGCGCGCGCCCCGGAAACTCTGCTGGGGCGGCCGGGGAGTATCGGTGGCGAGATAAAGCGGATCCAGGCCTTGTAGGCGCTCTCTCCAGTACGCCAGCTGCTGCTGCTTGATCTCATCGCTGAACCACTGCCGATGCCAGGCTGCATAGGCCGAGAAGCTGGCGGCCCGCGGCGCGTCGGTGCGTTGATCGCCGCGACGGATTGCGTTGTACATACACGCGAGGTCCCGAAGCATTACGTCGAAGGACCATTGATCTCCTGCGATGTGGTGCACCATCAAGGCCAGGAGGTGGTCACATGCTGCCAGCCGCAGTAGCGCGGCACGGAATACCGGGCCGTTGCCCAGATCGAACGGTTGATTGGAGAGTTCGGTGAGTGCGTGCCGCGCCGCATTTACGCTCGAGTGCGAACCTTGTCCGCCAATATCGATGACTTCCAATGTCACTCCGGCATCGGTATCGATTGCCGGCATGACGCCGCGTTCGTCAGCAGCAAATGTGCTACGTAGCACCTCATGCCGCGTTACCAGAGCGTCCAGCGCCTCCGACAGCGCGGTTTTGTCGAGGTCCCCGCGCAGGCGCAGCACCTGGCTGATGTTGTAGGCGCTGGCCTGAGGCGCAAGCAGGTGCATGAACCACATGCGCTCCTGCGAGAATGAGGGTACAGGAAGGCCCGCTGCGGTGACCGGAGACATGTCAGTCTGTGGCATGTGCGGCAGGGCATGCACTTGTCTGGCCAGCGTGTCAGCAGTGGGGTTAGCCAGCAGGATGGACACGGGCACCATGCGCTCGAGTGTCCGCGAAAGCCGGCCGGCCATCTGCATGGCCAGCAATGAGTCTCCGCCAGCGGCCAGAAAACCCTCGTTCTCCCCGCCTGGCTGCCCTCCGAGCAGTTCCGTCCAGGTCGATCCGATTGCCTGCCTTATTTGCTGCAGATCCGGCACAGCGGCCGGCGATGCGCCCGATCGAGGCTTATCACTTCCTGTATCTGGCATGACCCGCTTCCGCGACACTGTGCAGGCCTCTCAAAGTTGGCGCGAGAGCTCGGAGATCGTCCGCGCCAGCCCGCTGCGCCAGTCTGGCAGTTCGCCGAGCGCAGCCTGTAGATTCCTGCTCGGTGCTAACACCGCCGCAAGCGGGCGCTTGGCCGGTGTGGGATATTCCGCCGTGCTGATGGCCCGGACGTCTGGCAATCGTTCCATCAAGCCGTGTGCGCAGGCCTCCTCGAAGATCAGCTTGGCAAAGTCATGCCAGGTCGTGTCTGGCCCGCTGCCAAGGTGGTACAGGCCTGCCGGCAGCGAGAACTCGTTGCGGGCGGCGGCTATTGCCAGTTTCAGCGCGAGGCTGGCCAGGTCGCCCGCGTAGGTGGGCCGACCAGTCTGGTCGGCGACGACAGTCAGCGCGTCGCGTTCGGCTCCAAGGCGCAGCATGGTCTTCACGAAGTTGCTGCCATGCTCGCTGAAGACCCACGAACAGCGCAGGATCCAACCTGTGCGGCAAAGGTTGGCCACGGCAAGTTCTCCAGCGAGCTTCGTGGCGCCGTACACGCCCAAGGGCGCGACCGGGGCGTCGGGCGCGTAGGGGGCCTGTTGGCGGCCATCAAAAACGTATTCGGTCGAGAAGTGGATCAACGGCACGCCCAGGTGCTCGGCGGCCCTGGCGATGGCGGCAGGCGCCGCGGCATTCAGCGCCCAGGCCTGCGCTCGCTCGGATTCGGCGCGGTCGACGGCAGTGTAGGCCGCGGCATTGATGATCGCATCGGGCGCTGCCGCAAGAATTCGCGCCTCGATGTCGGCTGCGTTGGCGCCCAGGTCCAGATCTGAGCGGCCCCAGCACACGGCGTCTGGCGCCAACTCGCGCAGGTGGGTAGCTATCTGGCCCTGCCGGCCGAGGATCAGCAGCTTCACGAGGCGTTCTTGATCGTGCGCAGCGTTGGCAGCGCTGCATCTTTCGCCGACAGCACGGGTTGTGCAATCGGCCAGTCTATGCCTAAGTCCGGATCGTTCCAGACTACGCCGATTTCATCCTCCGGGTGATAGTAGTCGGTGCACTTGTATTCGAAATCGGCCACCTCGGAGAGCACTACGAACCCATGCGCATATCCGGGCGGCACCCAGAACTGTCGGTGGTTGCGGTCCGACAGCGTCGCCCCGGCCCAGCGGCCGAAGTGCGGCGAGGCGGGGTCGATGTCCACCGCCACATCGAAGACCTCGCCGCGGGCGACGCGCACGAGCTTGCCCTGGGGGAAGCGCCGCTGGGCATGCAGTCCGCGCAGCACACCCCGCCGAGAGCGCGAGTGGTTGTCCTGCACGAAGTCGTCAGTGATGCCCGCTTCGGCATACCGCTCACGCTGGAAGCTTTCGAGAAAGAACCCGCGCTCGTCGCCGTGAACGCGAGGCTCGAGGATCAGCACGCCTGGCAGGGCGGTTTCGATCACTTTCACGGTCCGTGCTCCAGCAGATCGAGGAGGTAATGCCCGTAGCCGCTTTTGGCCAGCGGCGCGGCCAGTGCCGCCAGTTCAGCGTCGCCGATCCAGCCCTGGCGCCAGGCGATCTCCTCCGGGCAGCCCACTTTCAGGCCCTGGCGTTTTTCCAGCGTCTGGATGAAATGGGCGGCTTCCAGCATCGAGTCGTGGGTGCCGGTGTCCAGCCAGGCCATGCCCCGGGCCATCATCTGCACGTCCAGTGCACCGCGGGCCAGGTAGGCGTTATTGACATCAGTGATTTCCAGTTCGCCGCGGGCTGATGGGCGAATGGTTCTGGCAATGTCCACCACGTCTGTGTCGTAGAAGTAGAGTCCGGTGACCGCGTAACGGCTCTTGGGTTGCGTTGGCTTCTCCTCAATAGAGGTGGCGCGCCCGCCGGCGTCGAATGCAACTACCCCGAACGCCTCGGGGTTCACCACCGGGTAGGCGAATACCGTCGCCCCGGATGCATTGGCAGCGGCCGCGCGCAGCAGACCGCTGAAGCCGCTGCCAAAAAACAGGTTATCGCCCAGTATCAGAGCACTGGGGTCGCCGGCGAGGAACGATTCGCCGATCAGGAAGGCCTGGGCGAGACCATCCGGCGAGGGCTGTACCGCATACTCCAGCCGCATATTCCAGCGGCTGCCGTCGCCGAGCATCTGCTCGAAACGGGGTGTGTCCTGAGGCGTGGAGATGATCAGAACCTCGCGGATCCCCGCCAGCATCAGCGTACTCAATGGATAGTAGATCAACGGCTTGTCGTAGACCGGCAGCAGCTGCTTGCACACGCCCAGGGTGATGGGATGCAGGCGCGTGCCGGAGCCGCCGGCCAGGACGATGCCTTTGCGGTTCATGCGCTTGCCTGTTGTGCGCCGGCGCCCAGGCGTTCGAGTCGATAGCTGCCGTCAAGCACCCGCTGCCACCAGGTCCTGTTTTCCAGATACCAGTGGATCGTCTTCTCGAGGCCCGACTCGAAAGTCTCCAGCGGGCGCCATCCAAGCTCGCGCTCGATTTTGCCGGCGTCAATGGCGTATCGGGTGTCATGCCCTGGCCTGTCCTTCACGAACTCGATCAGGGAAGCGTAGCCGTCTGGCGGGGCGCTTTCGGGCGCCTGCTCATCGAGCAGCTCGCAGATCCGCCGCACGACGTCGATGTTGCGCTGCTCGTTGTGACCGCCCACATTGTAGGTTTCGCCGACCCGCCCTTGCATCAAAACGCTCCACAACGCGCGGGCGTGGTCTTCCACGTAAAGCCAGTCGCGCACCTGAAGACCGTCGCCGTAGACTGGCAGAGCTTTGCCCTCCAGCGCATTGAGGATCATGTGCGGGATCAGTTTCTCCGGAAACTGGCAGGGGCCGTAGTTGTTCGAGCAGTTGGTCACCAGAACGGGGAGTCCGTAGGTCCTACCCCATGCGCGGACCAGGTGATCGGATCCGGCCTTGGTGGCCGCGTACGGTGAACTGGGCGCATAGGGCGTCGTCTCCAGGAAGCATGCGTCGCCTGGTCCCAGATCGCCGTATACCTCGTCCGTGGATACATGCAGAAAGCGGAACCGCTCGCGTTCGGCAGGCGGCTTGGCCACCCAGTAGTTGCGGGCGGCCTCCAGCAGGTTCGCAGTCCCGATCAGATTGGTCTGCAGGAATTCAGCGGGGCCGTCGATGGATCGATCAACGTGGGTTTCTGCGGCCAGGTGGATGATCGCATCGGGCTTGTGCTCAGAGATCAACGCCTCGACCCGAGCCGCATCACAGAGGTCCACCACCTCCAACACGTGTCGCGTAGAGTCGGCAGCCGCACCCAGCGAGGCGAGGTTTCCGGCGTATGTCAACTTGTCCACATTGACAATCCGGACGTCCGTATCCTGGATAAGGTAGCGAACCAGCGCGGAACCAATGAAGCCCGCGCCACCGGTTACTAATACTGTCACGCTAAGCTTCTCCTGTGCCTGGGATACACGTTGTGCCAAGCTGGTCTGTGGTTGAAAGTCGGACTTTGCTGAAGTCCGGGGCCTCAAGCTTCAAAGCTACGGCCCGCGCCGTCAACACGCAGGGTGTGCGCGGCTTCTCAATACTGAGCGATAGCCAGCAGTTTTCATTGGGTTTCCTTGACTACAACAGCGCTGCTGGATACCTTGCGTCGTCTTACACCAGACTCTGGTCCGAACAGGAAAAAGCATGGAAACTGACCGTCAGGGCTATTCCAAGATCGAGGTTGGCTCAAGTCGATCTTTCGCTGTCGTTTTCTTTGTTGTTTTTGCACTGATCGGATTGTATCCCTTGCTGGCAGGGGGCGGGGTGCGGATCTGGGCCCTGTCCATCTCCGGCGTGTTCCTGTTTTTCACGTTCTTTTTCACCAGTGTTCTCCAGCCACTCAATGTGCTGTGGTTCCGCTTCGGCATGTTGCTGGCGCGGATCGTCAACCCAATTGTCATGTTCCTGATTTATATCATTACGATCGTGCCTTTTGGTCTCGGCGCCAGGCTGTTCGGCAAGGACCTGTTGCGTTTGCGCCTGGACAGGAGCGCAGATACCTATTGGGTGGACCGCGCGCCACCGGGTCCCGAGCCCGCCTCGCTGGAAGATCAACACTGACGCATGCTTACTATGGTACACGTGGAGTATCCGATACCGTGATTCTCAAAGAGATC
>JAFIFN010000106.1 GCA_020832005.1 Gammaproteobacteria bacterium
CTTCTTTTTCGCTGGCTTTTTCTTGGCGGCCTTTTTCTTGGCAGCCTTCTTCTTCGCCGGCTTTTTCTTGGCTACTTTACGCTTGGTGGCCTTTTTCTTTGCCGCTTTTTTCTTGGCGGGCTTCTTCTTCGCCGTTTTCTTCTTGGCGGCCTTTTTCTTCGCTACTCTCTTTTTGGCGACCTTCTTTTTGGCAGCCTTTTTCTTCGCCGGCTTCTTGCGGGCAACCTTCCTTACAACTTTCTTCGCACTTCTCTTGGCTGCGCGCGCCTTCGCGGCAACCTTCTTACTTACTTTCTTTTTCGTAGACGTTTTCTTTTTTGAAGCAGGTTTCTTAGCCATGGGTAGTCTCCGTGTCCAACGAGTTGGGTGTGTCCACGAACGAGTATATACCAAAAGATCAAAATTTCCAGAGACTTAAAGGAAGTGATGAGACTTGCGTCACGACCGCTTCGGATTCGTGCACTCATGAGTTTGCGTTCAATGAAGTGTCGAGACGGGAAACTCGTAGTGATGAATGCGCCGTGCAAGTGTGTGCCGTGGTCTATTCGAGCGAGAGAATGAACTTCCACTGCTGCTCGCTGACCGGCATCACAGATAATCGGTTGCCGCGCTGTAGTAGCTGAAACCCCTTTAATTTCCCTTCGAAATGTGTTTTGAGTTCCTGCAGGGTCAGTGGCCGCGAGAGCTTGCGCACGAATCGAAGGTCAACCATGTACCAGCGTGGATCATCAGGGTCGCTCTTCGGATCGTAGTGCTTGTCGTCGGGGTCGAAGGCCGTGTGATCGGGGTATCCCTCGCGTACGACCTCGGCGATGCCGACGATGCCCGGTTCGGCGCAATTGGAGTGGTAGAAGAAAATCCGGTCACCTTTGCGCATCTGATCGCGCAACATGTTGCGCGCCTGGTAGTTGCGAACACCATCCCAGTGATCGCGTTTGCCTGGGCGCTTTGCCAGGTCATCAATGCTGAATTCTTCGGGTTCCGATTTCACCAACCAATAAGCCACGCTCTAATCTCCAGGACGACGTCATGTATGAAAACGGTGCAGACCAAGCTCGGTGATGACGGCCCAGAGGGGTACATCCCATGGTGCCCGGTCGAGCTGCTCGACCTGCTGGAAGTCGAACGCAATACCCACCAGCCGCGGTCGCCGCCAGTGTTTGCGCTCACGCAGAAAGGAAAAACGACGGTCGAAATATCCGGCGCCCATGCCCAGACGCGTGCCGGCGGCGTCAAAGGCGACCAGCGGGGTGAGGACGATGTCGAGGTGTCGGGCATCTATGCGGACACTGGCGGCGGAGGGCTCGGCGATACGGTAGCGGTTCAGGCGCGTCTCGCCGTCGGGCGTCCAATGCCGAAAATGCATGGTGCCGTGGCGGCCAGGCTCAATTGCCGGTAAGGCGATGCGGCGCGACCAGCGCCGGGCGGTCTGTAAGGCAGCCTGGATGTCGGGTTCGCCGTCGAATGCCAGGTATCCGGCAATGCGCCGGCTGCGGCAGCGCAGCAGGCGCAGTACGTGTCGACACAGGATTGCCTCACGACGCTTGCGTTCCGCCCCGCCGAGCTTGCGGCGCCGGGCGCGCAGCTTGCGACGAAGGATAAGGCGCTTGCTCACCTGGCAATCAGCCATGCCGGCACGTGGTGGAAATAAGGAGGCGCCTCCCGCCTGTGCCGTCGCAAACCGTCGCTCTCGAACCAGAGTGGAAGGTGGGGTAAGCCGTGGCAACACAGGCTATCCGCACGAGGCGGTTTTGCACAAAGCTGCCGACAGAGCACAACCCCTAGATGGTGTATTAGGGTCGAAAGACTTCCAGGCCCGCGTCGAACACTGCAGGAGGCGCCAAGCTGATCATGGTACATCAGTTGGGCTGTCAGAATTCCAGCTGACGTCCTTTCTGTACGGCAACTTCCACGCGCTCGCGCATGGATTTGAGCCGGTTGCCCAGGCTCGCCTCGATCTCCTCGTCGCGTCCGCGCACTTTCAGGAGCTCGTTGGCCATGTTCAGCGCCGCCATGACCGCGATCCGGTCAAGACCGATCACCTTGCCGCTGTCTCGAATCTCGCGCATCTTGCCATTGAGCATGGCTGCCGAATTCAACAGGTCGGTGCGCGCCTCGACCGGGCAGGAGATCTGGTACTCCTTCTCCAGAATGCGCACGCTCACCTGTGTCATGTTTTCGCTCATGATCCCTGCTCCAGGGCCTTCAGGCGCCCGATCATCGCCTCAACGCGCGCACGGACCTGCTCGTTTTTCTGCAGCAGGCCGGCGCGCTCCGAAATCAGCGCTTCCTGGCGCTGGCGCAGCGACCGGTTCTCCTCCTTGAGTTGCCCGCAGATCACCACGAGTTCATCGAGCCTGCGCTCGAAACGCTCGAGCTCCAGCTCAAAAGGGTGGCGTGCACGCTCACTGCTCATGGCGCGACTATAGAGCCACGCGCCGAGCAGGGTCAATAAACCCGGCGGTCGCCGGTGCTAGAATACGCAGCTTGAACCCAGGCCTCGCACCCCGCCTGTTGACCAGGCCGGTGCGGGCGCATTCCCGACGCGTGTGGCAGGGCGGCAAGAACGCATGGATTATGACCAGGTGGCGGCGTGTCTGGCACGTGCAGGCACGCAAGCCGATGCCGCAGAGTTGCATGGCAGTCTTTGTGGGCGACTGTGCCTTCGTGGCGAGTCCAGCCTTGGCGAATGGTTGGCCGAGGCGCTGAGCGGCTGCGACGCGTCAAGTCCGGCTCGGATTGAAGCCGCGCGTGAACTTGCCGCGCTGCATGCCCGCGTTTTGACCGAGTTCGAGGCTGGCGACATGACGTTCGAGCCACTGTTGCCTGCCGACCACGAGGCGCTGGCGGTGCGCGCGCAGGCGCTGGCGCTGTGGGCGACCGGGTTTCTGCATGGACTGGCAAGCAGTGGCGTGCCCGAACCCCAGGTGCTGGACAAGGACCACAGCGCGCCTCACGTTGCCGAGTTCATGGGGGATCTGACCGAGATTTCGCGCGCCGCGTTCGAACCTGAAGATGACGAGGACGGCGAAGTGGCCGAGGCGGCTTTCGCAGAACTGGTGGAGTTCCTCAAGGTCGGAGTGCTGATGGCCTACGAGGAACTGGCCGCGCTTCGCTCGAGCACCGTCCCCGTGCAGCCATCACGGCTTTCCTGACCACGGATGGGATCCACAATGACCGCATCAAGACTTGGCCAGAAGGAGTTTTCCCGGCGCCGTCGCCAGTTGCTGCGCATGATCGGGCGCGGCGGGGCGGCCGTGCTGCCGGCAGCGCCCGTGCGGCTGCGCAACCGCGACGTTGAATACCCTTATCGCCAGGACAGTGACTTCTATTACCTGACCGGGTTCGCCGAGCCCGACGCGGTCGCGGTGCTGATTCCAGGCCGGGGACATGCCGAGTACATACTCTTCTGCCGCGAGCGCGATCCGGCGCGCGAGACCTGGGATGGTCCACGCGCCGGACAGGAAGGCGCGGTGGCCCAGTTCGGTGCCGACGATGCGTTTCCCATCGATGATATTGACGACATCCTGCCCGGGCTGCTGGAATCCTGCGAACGCGTCTATCACACCATGGGTATCCACCCTGAGTTCGATTCGCGCGTGATCGGCTGGGTGAACACGCTGCGCAATCGCGGCGGTGGTACACAGGTGCCCCAGGAATTCGTGTCGCTGGACCATCTGCTGCATGACATGCGCCTGTTCAAGAGTCGCTCGGAGCAGGCGGCCATGCGTCGCTCGGCAAAGATCGGCGTGGCCGCACATCTGCGTGCGATGCGCAGCGTGCGTCCCGGCATGATGGAGTACGAGATCGAGGCCGAGTTCCTGCATGAGTTCCGCCGTCATGGCGCTGAACCCTCTTACCAGCCGATCGTGGGCGGTGGCGGCAATGCCTGCGTATTGCATTACATCGCCAATGATGCACGCCTGGAGGACGGCGATCTGCTGCTCATCGATGCCGGCTGCGAACTCGACTACTACGCCTGCGACATCACGCGCACCATGCCCGTGAATGGCCGATTCAGCGAGGCCCAGCGGGCCATATATGACATCGTGCTGGAGGCCCACCAGGCCGCGATCGCCCAGGTGCAGCCCGGCAATCACTGGAATGACCCGCACGATGCCGCCGTGCGCGTGGTCACGCGCGGGCTCAAGCGTCTCGGGCTGCTGGAGGGGACGCTTGCCGCGCTGATTCGCGACGAGGCCTGCAAGCGCTTCTTCATGCACAAGACCGGCCACTGGCTGGGCATGGATGTGCATGACGTCGGCGACTATCGCGTCGAGGAACACGCCCGACAGCTTGAGCCCGGTATGGTCATGACCATTGAGCCAGGCATCTATATTCCTGATGGCCTGCGCGGTGTGCCCAAGCGCTGGCAGGGCATTGGTGTGCGCATCGAAGATGATGTCGTCGTGACCCGCGATGGCCACGAGGTGCTGACCGACGGAGTGCCGGTGGACGCCGATGAGATCGAGGCTGTGATGGCCGCAGGCCTCGCTGCTGGAAGATCTGCAGGGAAAGCTGCGTGAATCACCGTGCGCGTGAGGTCGTGATTGCCGGCGGCGGCATGGTGGGAGCAAGTCTTGCACTTGCGCTGGCCGAGGCCGGACGGTCGGTGACGGTCATCGAGCACCAGCCAGCCGGCGGGGAGCGGGCACCCAGCTTCGATGATCGCTCCACGGCGCTGTCGAATGCCAGCCAGCGGATTCTTGCAGGCTTGGGTCTGTGGGACGAGATCGCCGCCGAAGTGACCCCGATCAAGGCGATTCATGTTTCCGAGCGCGGCCGCCTGGGCATGACGCGGATTCATGCAGAAGACGAAGGCGTTCCCGCACTGGGTTACACCATCATCAACCGCGTGCTGGGGCGTATTCTCTGGGCGCGACTCAAGGCCTGTGAACACGTTGAGCTGCTCGCGCCGGCGCAGGTGGTCAGCGTTGCCGGTGCACAGGGCGCTTCGCGCGTGGTCTGCGTGCAGCGCGCGGACGATATGCAGGAGCTGCAGGCGCGCCTCGTGGTGGCGGCCGATGGTGCCCGCTCGACGGTCCGCGACATGCTTGGCGTGGGCTCGCGCAGCCATGACTATGGGCAGACGGCGATCATCGCCAACCTGCTGCCCCGGCGCGCGCACCAGGGCTGGGCCTGGGAGCGCTTCACGCCTGAAGGCCCCATGGCGCTGCTGCCGATGGCCGGGCAACGCTGCGGCCTGGTGTGGACGGTGGCCCCGACGCTGGCCGAGCGCTTGCTGGCGATGGACGATGAGGCGTTCACGGCCGCCTTCCAGCAGGCCTTCGGCCACCGACTCGGTCGCTTCTCGCGGCTGGGTGCGCGTGCCGCCTACCCGCTGGCACTGACCCGGGCCACAGCCATCACCGCCGAGCGCGCGGTGATCCTGGGCGCGGCGGCAAACTCCCTGCACCCGGTCGCCGGCCAGGGCTTCAACCTCGGCCTGCGTGATGTCGCCGCGCTGGCCGAAGTGCTGGCCGACGCCGGCCCCGGTGCCGACCCGGGCGACGCCGCACTGTTGGCACGCTATGCGCAGTGGCGCCGCGGCGACCAGCTCAAGGTGGTGGCTTTCACCGACGGGCTGGTGCGCGGTTTTGCGCCCACACGCTTTCCCATGCCTGCGCTGCGCTCTGCCGGCATGTTGCTGTTCGATGTGGCCCCGGGCGCGAAGGCGCTGCTGGCGCGCCACAGTATGGGTCTGGCCGGCCGCCTGCCGCGCCTGGTGCGTGGCCTGGGCCTGCGATGACGGGCAATTCCGGGGCGCGGCGCCAGGATGCCGACATCATCATCGTCGGCGGCGGCCCGGTAGGCCTGCTGCTTGCCGCGTTGCTCGGCCAGGCGCGCCGCCACCAGGTCGTGCTGCTCGATGCGCGCAGCGACTTTCCGCTGCCGCCGGGGATCGACCCGCGAGTCTACGCGCTGTCACGTGCCAGCCAGCGATTGCTGGAACAGGTCGGTGCCTGGTCTGCGCTGGCGCCGGCACATGCCTGGCCGTACCGTCGCATGCATGTATGGGATGCAGCGCGGCCGCATGGTCAGGGGGCGGCGCTGGATTTCGATGCCGCCGAGCTGGGCGAGCCCGATCTCGGGCATATCGTTGAGAACGCGCGCCTTGAGGCTGCGCTGCGTGCCGTGGTCATGGCGCAGGCCGGGGTGCGCATCGAGCGGGGCGTGCGGGTCGCTCAGCTTGAGCTGAGCGCCGAATCGGCGAGTGTGACCAGCGACGATGATCAGCGGTGGTGTGCGCGCCTGGTCGTTGCCGCGGATGGTGCCGGCTCGCGACTGCGCGAGCTGGCGGGCATCGAAACCATCGAGCGTGATTATCGCCAGCAGGCGCTGGTGACTCACGTGTATTGCGAACTGCCGCATGGTGAGACGGCCTGGCAGCGCTTCCTGCCGACCGGCCCCGTGGCGTTGTTGCCGCTGGGGGATGGACGCTGTTCGGTGGTCTGGTCGGCCGACGATGCGTTGGCCGAGTCGCTGCGGGATCTCGACGACGAGGCTTTCGCCGCCGCACTGACCGCGGCGACCGAGGGCGTTCTGGGACAGCTCAGCGCGCCGGAGCCGCGCGTGGCTCTGCCGCTGCGCGCGCTGCATGCGCGTCGCTACGTGGCCCGTCGCTTCGTGCTCGCCGGTGACGCGGCGCATGTCGTGCATCCGCTGGCCGGCCAGGGTGCCAACCTCGGCCTGCTGGATGCTGCGGCCCTGGCGCGCGCACTTGCCCAAGGCGCAGATCCGGGCGAGCGCCGCTGCCTGCGGGCCTACGAGCGCGCCCGCAAGGCCGACAACCTTGCCGTGATGGCCGCACTCGACGGGCTGCAGCGCGTTTTCGGCATCAGTGCGCGGCCGTGGGCGCAGGCGCGCGCCGCTGGCATCGCGCTGGTGGGTCGTACGCCACCGCTCAAACTGGGCCTGATGCGCCGCGCGCTGGGCGCCTGAGCGGCCAACTGGCGAAGCGTTGCCGCGCCTGCATGCCTATAATCGTCGCCTGCACGTCCGCGGTGACCTCCTGATATGAAGAATCGTCATCTTGTTGGCCTGGTGCTGGCGCTCAGCGTCGCCGGGTTGAGCATGTTCGTCTACAAGGTCACGGTGCTGGGTTTTCCGGTGGCCCCCGGCGAGATCGCCGACACCTGGACCGTCGAGGCAGCCGTCAGCTTCGACGCCGGGCCCGGTTCCATCCGGGCCAATATGTATATCCCGACGTTGATGCCAGGGTTCACCATCCTGGAGGAGAACTTCATCTCGCGCGGCTTCGGGTTTTCCAGCCAGCTGGCCCCCGGCGGACGCGAAGCCGAATGGGCGGTGCGCCGCGCCACGGGTCGACAGACGCTTTACTATCGTGCAGTGGTCTATCGCGATCCCGGCAGTCGCGGCGAAGATACGGTGCCGGATTTTCCGCCACCGCCCACGCTCGATGAGCCTTTCAATACCGCCATGACCGTCATCGTCGAGGAGGCCCGGGCACAGTCAGCCGATTCGGTGAGTCTTGCGGCCGCCCTGATCCGTCGCCTGAACGACCCCTCGGCGGATCAGAATGTCGACCTGTTCAGCCGCAGCGCGGCGACGCCCCAGGAGCGCGCGCAGACCATCAGCACGCTGCTGGCCGGTGCGCGTGTGCCTTCACGCGTCGTGCGCGGGGTCATGCTCCAGGATCAGGTGCGCGACGCGAGCATCGTCCCGTGGCTGGAGATCTACGACGGCAACGAGTGGATGTTCCTCGACCCGCAGACGGGCAGCCGTGGCCTGCCGGATAATTTTCTCGCCTGGTGGCGCGGTTCGCGACCGATGCTGCATGTTGAAGGAGGCAGTGATGCCAGCGTCAGTGTTTCCGTGCGTCGCAATTCCATCGATGCACTGCTGCTGGCCGAGGCGCGCGCCGAACGGCGCGGCAGCCGGCTGGTGGAGTTCTCGCCGCTGAGTCTTCCCGTGCAGGCCCAGGCTGTCTATTCGCTGCTGCTGCTGATACCCGTTGGCGCCCTGATCATTACACTGCTGCGCAATGTCGTTGGTTTCAAGACCTTCGGCACCTTCATGCCGGTGCTCATCGCGCTGGCTTTCAAGGAAACCGAGCTGATCGCCGGTATCGTGCTGTTCACGCTGCTGGTGAGCCTGGGGCTGATGATCCGCTTCTATCTCGAGCACCTGCGCCTGCTGTTGGTCCCCAGGCTCTCTGCGTTGCTGATCATTGTCGTGCTGCTGATGCTCGGGGTGAGCATCATCGGCCACAAGCTGGGCTTCCAGACCGGCCTGTCGGTCGCGCTGTTTCCGATGGTGATCCTGGCGATGACCATCGAGCGCATGTCGATCGTCTGGGAGGAGCGCGGAGCCTCCGAGGCGATCCAGCAGGGCCTGGGCAGCCTGGCCGTGGCTGCGCTGAGTTTTCTGGTCATGGGTATCGCTATCGTGCAGCACGTCGTGTTCCTGTTTCCGGAACTGCTGCTGGTCATCCTGGCCATGACGCTGCTGCTGGGTCGGTATACCGGCTACCGGCTGCTTGAGCTGCGGCGCTTCCGGGCCCTGACGAGGCCTGCGTCATGATCGGCCTGTATCGTGCACTCAAACGCAGCGGTGTCGTCGGACTGAACGCGCGCAACGGCACGTACATCCTGCCGCGCAACTCGCGGCACCTCTACCCGCTGGTGGATGACAAGCTGCGTACCAAGGCACTGGCCATCGAGGCCGGGATGCCCGTGCCACCGCTGTACGGGGTCATCGAGACCGAGCACGATATCGGCGAGCTGGAGTCGATGCTCGAGCCGCATCAGCAGTTCGTGATCAAACCGGCGCAGGGCAGTGGTGGCGACGGCATCATCGTCGTGGTCGGACGCATGCATCGGCGCGCGACCAGCTACCGGCAGGTGTCAGGCAACCTGATCACGATTGCGGACCTGCAGCATCATGTCTCGAACACACTCAACGGCCAATACAGCCTGGGCGGACATCCCGATCGCGCGATGATCGAGTACTGCGTGCGTTTTGATCCGGTATTCGATCGTGTCAGCCATGAAGGCGTACCGGATATCCGTGTCATCGTGTATCGCGGCGTGCCGGTGATGGCGATGTTGCGTCTACCCACGCGCATGTCGGGCGGCAAGGCGAATCTGCACCAGGGCGCGGTGGGTGCCGGTGTGGACATGGCCACAGGCACGACGCTCAGCGGCGTGCTGGGCAACGATGTCATCGATGAACACCCCGACACCGGTCATCCCATCCATGGCATAGCCGTGCCGCAGTGGGATGTAATTCTCGAAGCGGCCGCACGCTCTGCCGACATCACCGGCCTGGGCTATCTCGGTGTGGACATGGTGCTGGATCGGGAACTCGGCCCGTTGATGCTTGAACTCAATGCGCGGCCTGGCCTGAACATCCAGCTGGCGAATCGCCGCGGTCTGCAGCCACGGTTGGATACCACGGACCGCGAGGCGCCGCTCGATGCCGACATCAACGCGCGTGTGGCTTTCGCCCGCGCCCGGTTTGCACACACTGCCCATGCCTGAGCGGCAACTCCGCAGCATCTGCGTGTTCTGCGGTTCGCAGCCGGGCAGGCGCCCGGTCTACACCGCAGCCGCCCGCGAACTCGGTGTCGCGCTGGCCTCCCGGGGCATCCGCGTGATCTACGGCGGCGGCCGCGTCGGCCTGATGGGCACGCTGGCCGACAGCGCCATGGCAGCCGGCGGAGAGGTCGTGGGTGTGATCCCGCGGGATCTGCTGGATCGCGAAGTGGGCCACGAGGGACTGACCCTGCTCGAAGTGGTCGACTCCATGCACCAGCGCAAGGCGCGCATGGCTGAACTGGCCGACGCCTTCATCGCCCTGCCGGGCGGCTATGGCACTTTCGAGGAACTCTTCGAGGCACTCACCTGGTGCCAGCTGGGCATCCATGCCAAGCCCTGCGGGCTGCTCGATATCGACGGATACTTCGCAGGCTTGCGTCAGCAACTCGAGCGCAGTGTCGACGACGGCCTGTTGCGGCCCCAGCACGCCGGACTGCTGGCGGTGGCCCAGGATGTGCCTGCGCTGCTGCTGGCCCTGGAGCGTCTCGAACTTCCGCCACTTCGCCGCTGGTTATCGGCGGCACAGACCTGAGTCGATGCCCACCTGCGCCCGCGCGGATGTCTCAGGACTCTTCGCGCGGCGCATAGTGACTGGCGATGTAATCCTCGACCATCTGCTGGAATTCCGCGGCGATGTGATCGCCCTTCAAGGTCAGGGCCCGCTGGCCATCGACATACACCGGCGCGACCGGGCGCTCTCCGGTGCCCGGCAGGCTGATGCCGATGTTGGCATGCCGGCTCTCGCCGGGGCCGTTGACCACACAGCCCATGACCGCCACCGTCATGTCCTCCACGCCGCGATACTCGCGACGCCACTGCGGCATGCGCTGGCGGATGTGTGACTGGATCTGCTGGGCCAGCGTCTGGAAGTAGGTGCTGGTCGTGCGCCCGCACCCAGGGCAGGCGATGACCATGGGTGTGAATGCGCGGATGCCCATGGTCTGCAGAATTTCCTGCGCGACGATGACCTCCTGCGTGCGATCACCACCGGGCTCCGGGGTCAGTGATATGCGGATGGTGTCGCCGATGCCCTGTTGCAGCAGAACCGCCAGCGCCGCAGTCGAGGCGACGATGCCCTTGGAGCCCATGCCGGCCTCGGTGAGTCCGAGATGCAATGGATACCGGCAGCGCTCTGCCAGCTGCGAATACACGGCGATCAGGTCCTGCACGCCACTCATCTTGCACGAGATGATGATCCGCTCGGCGGCCAGGCCCAGCGCCTCGGCGCGGGCGGCGCTGGCGAGTGCCGAGCTGATCACCGCATCATGCATGACCGCGTTGACATCACGCGGCGTATCGGCGCGGGCATTTTCATCCATCATCGAGGTCAGCAGTTCCTGGTCCAGGCTGCCCCAGTTCACGCCGATGCGTACCGGGCGATCGTAACGGCAGGCCACCTCGATCATTGCCGCGAACTGCGGATCCTTCTTCGCGCCGCGGCCGACGTTGCCGGGATTGATGCGATACTTGGCCAGCGCCTCGGCGCAGGCAGGGTGCTGGGTGAGCAGCTTGTGACCATTGAAGTGGAAGTCGCCCACCAGCGGCACCACCACCCCCATGCCGTCGAGGCGCTCGCGGATATGCGGTACGGCGGCAGCGGCCTCGGCGGTGTTCACGGTGATGCGCACCAGTTCGGAGCCGGCGCGTGCGAGTTCGCGCACCTGTTGCACTGTGCCGGCGATATCGGCGGTATCGGTATTGGTCATCGACTGCACGACCACCGGCGCACCGCCGCCGACGATCACCCGTCCCACCGGTACCGGGATCGATGTCCTGCGTTGCCTGATCATGAGGTCTCTTCCCTGGGCGAGACTGTTCGCCCGGCTATCCAGCGTTCGATACGCTCGTCGAGCAGGTCGAGTGGCACGGCACCGCCTGAGAGCATGACATCATGGAACTCACGGATGTCGAAGGCGTTGCCGAGACGCTCACGCGCCCTGTTTCGCAGTGAAAGTATCTGCATTTTTCCGATCTTGCCGGCCAATGCCTGGCCCGGCCTGGCGATGTAGCGATCCACTTCGCTGATGATGTCATGCTCGGAGCGTGGCGTGTGCGCCCGCATGAACGCAATGGCCTGTTCACGCTCCCAGCCCAGGGCATGCACACCGGTATCGACCACCAGTCCCGCGGCTTGCCACATCTCGTAGCCCAGGCGGCCGAACATAGAGTGGGGGTCCGCGTAGAGACCGAGCGCCGCGCCGAGATCCGCAGCATACAGCGCCCAACCCTCGCTGTAGACGGGGACGTGCTGGTGGCGGCGATACGGGTGCAGCTCGCGCTGTTCCAGGGCCAGTGCTGTTTGCAGATGACGACCCGGCACCGCAGTGCCTGCCGTCAACACCTCGATGTCGAATATCGGTCGGCGCTGCGGACGAGACAGGTTCACATGCATGTAGCCAGCACGGCTGCCGTCGGCGGCCGGCGGCCGGTAGCAGGCGCTCATGCTGTCGGGCGCCGTGGTCGGGGCGACGGGCTGGATGCCGTAAGGCGTGCGCGGCAGTCGCCCGAACAGCTGCGGCAGCGCCGGGTCGATGCGCTTGGCCGTGGCCCTGAAGGCCGTCAGCAGCGCCTGCGGGTCATCGTGGTAGAACGCCGGATCCTCACGCAACACCGCGAAGAACTCGGCGAGATCGCCCTCGTGGCCTGCCTTGCGCATGGTGTGCCGCATGTCCTCAAGCAGTCGATTGACCTCGGCCAGGCCAATGTCGTGGATCTCCTGCGGCGACAGTTCGGTGCTGCTATGCCATGCGACCATTCGGGCATACCAGGCCTGGCCCTCAGGCAGAGCAGCGGCCGCCACACGTTCGGGGGCAATGGGCAGGTATTCCTCGACGAGGAAGTCATGCAGCCGGCGGTAGGCGGGCAGCACCTGCTGGCTGATCGCAGCGCGGGCTGCCGTCCGCAGGGCCTGGGCACGCGCCGGATGGACGTCGTCGGGCAGCGTCAGAAACGGTGCGTAGAAGCCGCTGTCCTGCGCATCCTCGACCAGCAATGCGCGCAGCTGCGGCGGCACACGGCGCATGGCCGCCTGAGGCACGACGATGCCGCGACGCATGCCCTGACGCATCAGCGCAATAGTCTGGGCGATATGCGTGTCGAGAGACTGCAGTCTCGCCAGCCAGTTGTCATAGTCGCGAAGATCGCGAAACACCAGCTGCCCGGGCAACTGGTCAAGCATCTGGACACCGCCCAGCTGGGTCATCGGCAGCAGGTGCTGGCCGTAGCCGTGCATGTCCACTCGCCAGGCCAGTTCGCGCTGCAGCAGCGCATGGTCGATCGCCGCATCGGCAGACAGTGTCGAGACATCGATGCGGCGCAGGGCCCGCAGCGCATCGCGGTCGGCACGATGGCTTGCCGCAAGCGCGCGCGGCGCCAGGTCTGTCCAGTGCTCATCGTAGCGCCGGTCGCCTGTCACGGAGGCGAACTCCGGGCGCTCACGCAGCGTGCGCTGCCAGTGGGCCTCGATCAGTTCACCCAGGGCTGCGTCCTGCGCCGCATCGGCCATCGCCGGACTGCCGGACATCAGCAGGCAGGCGGGCAGCAGGAGCAGGTTGAGCATGCGCATGGCGGGGATGTCCGGACCGTAGGGCATTGAATTCTCCTCAAGTCGTTCCATTGCGGCAAGGGCGTCGCTATCGGACTGGAGATGGTCGCAGGCCTGGGCTATGATCTGCTGACCAGTCAGACAGGTAACGGCCGGAGAGAGTCTGCCTTGTGCAGGCCGCCGAAGGCGCAACCCGCCCGGAAACGCTCAGGCAACAGGGACGGCCGTTACAGATTGGCTCTGGAGAGCGGCCCTGATGGGGTCCACCGAAGGTGAGCGGCGCGAGGAAACACCTTCGTGCTCAATCTCTCAGGTATCAGGACAGAGGGGCGGCAGGTGTGCATGCAGCACACCTGC
>JAFIFN010000107.1 GCA_020832005.1 Gammaproteobacteria bacterium
GCCGCTTCCTGCGCCGCTACCAGCGCCGTGCGCTGCGGGTGGGCAAGCGCCGGGCGGCCGAGGAGCTGACCGGGGCGGGGGCTTAAGCGATGTGCGGCTTGGCGGGCATCCTCGGCGTGCCGACGGCGGCCAACCGCGATGCGCTGAGGCGCATGAACGCCGCCATGGTGCACCGGGGGCCGGACGGTGAGGGTACCTGGGTGGGCGAGCCCGACGGCGACGGCTGGACGCCGATGCTCGCGCACCGGCGTCTGGCGATTCTCGATCTCTCGCCGGCGGGCGCGCAGCCGATGCTGGATCCGTCCACCGGCAACGCGGTCGTGCTGAACGGTGAGATCTACAATTACCAGATGCTTCGTGCCGAACTCGGCGCCGAGGCCAAGGGTCTGGAGTCCAGCGGCGATACGGCGGCCATGCTGCGCCTGCTGTCGGTGCACGGCGTACGCGCCTTGCCAGCGCTTCGTGGCATGTTCGCGATCGCCTTCTGGGACCGGGGCCGTCGCGAACTCACGCTGGCGCGCGATCCCGCGGGCATCAAGCCGCTCTACCTGCTACGCAATCCACGCAAGGATGGCGACTGGGCGCTGGCCTTCGCCTCGGAGCTGAGAGCGCTGCTGGCCTCCGGCCTGCTGCCGGACCCGCGGCTCGACCCGGTGGCGGTGCGCTCGGTGGTCTGGAACGGCTTCGTCGTCTCGCCGCACACCATCGTCGCCGGCATCGAGAGCCTGCAGTCGGGTGAGGGGCTGACCCTGGATGTCCACGGACGGGAGCAGGCACGCTGGCCGTTCTGGCAGCGTGCCGAGCCCGGTGCAGGCCCGGCGGCCGACGAGGCCGAAGTGGCGGAGGCGCTGGCCGAGAGCGTGCGACTGCACCTGGCGAGCGATGTACCGCTGGGCGTGTTCCTTTCGGGTGGCGTCGATTCCTCGGCGGTGGCCAATTTCGCCCAGCGCGCGAGCGGCCGCGTGCGCACCTTCACGCTGGCCTTCGAGGAGGCACGGCACAACGAGGGCATCTTCGCCCGCCGCGTGGCCGAGGCCATCGGCACCGAGCACCAGGAGGTGCTCCTCACCCAGCAGGACTTCATCGAGTCGCTGGAGCCGGCACTGGAAAGCCTCGATCAGCCCACCTTCGATGGGATCAACTCCTACGTGATGTCGCGCGCGGTGCGCGAGGCGGGCTTCAAGGTCGCGCTGGTCGGCACCGGCGGCGACGAGCTGTTCGGCGGTTACACTTCGTTCCGCGACCTGCCGCAGCTCGCCCAGTGGGCCAGACGGACGACCTGGGTACCGCGTGCTTTGAAAGTGAGTGCCGCGCGCGTGCTCGCGGCGCTGAAGACCCCTGGCGGCGGTGCGGTGCCGCCGCAGACCCGCTGGGCCAAGCTTCCGGACATGGTCGCCTGCGGCGACGACCTCATCGCCCTTTACCAGCTGGCCTACGGCCTGTTCCTCCCCGGCTTCCAAGACCGGTTGCTGGATGCGGCACGCCTGACTGGCGGGCTGCGCCAAGGTCTGCCGGCGCAGACCCACGAAGCGCTGCGCGGCGAGATTGCCGGGCGGGACGTGCGCGAGGCCATCAGCGTACTGGAGCAGCGGCTGTTCCTGGGCGAGCGGCTGCTGCCGGATACCGATGCCGCCAGCATGGCCGCCTCTATCGAGATCCGCCTGCCGCTGGTGGATACCGCGCTGCTGGCGGCGGTGGAACGCCTGCCCGCGGCCGTGCGCTTCGAGCCGATCCGCAAAAAGGCCATGCTGCGACGGATCGGTCTGGCCGGGCTCGACCCCGCGCTGTTCGACCGCCCGAAGCAGGGCTTCGAGCTGCCGTACGAGCAGTGGCTGAAAGGCGCGCTGGGCGGCAGCGTGGGGCAGGTGCTCGAGGATGCCGACCGGGTCGGAGCGGTCGGGCTCGCGCCAGATGGGGTCGCCTCGCTGTGGCAGGCTTTCCGCGCCGGCGCACCGGGGCTTTACTGGACCCGGCTGTGGGCCCTGTACGTTCTCGTGCGCTGGAGTGCGACGCATGGCTTGCGTTGTTGACGCGTTAATCAGCGTTTCCCGGAGCCGCATCGGCGCGGTGATCATCGGCAGAAACGAGGGCGAGCGGCTGCGCCTGTGTATGGCCTCGATCGTTCACCGCGTTGCCGCAACCGTGTACGTGGACTCTGGATCTACGGATGGTTCCGTACAGCTTGCCCGAGAACATGGCGCTCATGTGGTTGAGCTGCCGACTACAGGTGGGTTTACCGCCGCTCGGGCAAGAAACGCAGGCTGGCGGGCGCTGCTTAGGCTGAAGCCGTCCGTCGAGCTTGTGCAGTTCATCGACGGCGACTGCGAGCTCGTCGAAGGGTGGTTGGAAACTGCTGCCGCGTTTCTGGACACTCATTCCGCACACGCCGTCGTCTGCGGGCGACGCCGAGAAAGGTTTCCGGAGCGCAGCATCTTCAATGCGTTGTGTGATGCAGAATGGGATAGGCCTGTCGGCGAGACGGATGCATGCGGTGGCGATGCATTGATTCGAGCCGAGGTGCTGCGGGCCGTAGACGGCTACCGTGACGATCTCATCGCAGGTGAGGAGCCGGAGCTGTGCCTGCGTATCTTGCGGGCAGGCTGGGGCATCCACCGCCTCGGCGCGGAGATGACCATTCACGACGCTTCCATGTATCGCATCGGCCAGTGGTGGGCGCGCGTGAAGCGCGGCGGCTACGCATACGCGGCGGGTGCCTGGTTGCATGGGGCCGAGGCCGAACGCTTTGGCGTCCGTGATACCTTCAGTGCATTGGTTTGGGGCCTGCTCCTTCCTGCTGCCATTCTGACGCTGGCTATTGCGTGGCATCCTCTATGGCTGGCAGCGTTAATGTTGTTTCCAGCTCAGATCACCCGTCTGGCGTTTCGCTTCGGCCGAGGTTCCCGGTTCAGCTGGATTCGGGCTTGTGCCCTAGTATTGGGGAAATTTGCTGAAGTTGCCGGGATCCTAAATTTTGCTCGCCAGGCCATGCGGCCCGGGCCAGCCCGTTTGATCGAATACAAATGACTATATCGACCCCTTCCGCGGATCGACCGCAGCGTGTGGCCTATCTGATCAATCATTACCCGAAGGTGAGCCATACGTTCATTCGACGGGAAATCCAGGCGCTGGAAGCTGCCGGGGTCGAAGTGTTTCGCTTTGCCTTGCGTGGCTGGGACGATGATCTCGTGGATCCTGAAGATCACCGTGAGCGTGAGCGAACGCACTATCTGCTGCGGAGTGGTGTCGTATCGCTACTGTTTCAGACTTTTCGATTCATGTTGAGTCGCCCACTGGCGGCGCTGAGAGCCTTCTTTCTGGCATTGAAGATGGTTCGTGGGGCCGAGCGTTCTTTGCCGTACCATCTCGCTTACTTTCTGGAAGCCTGCGCGCTGGCCAACCAGATGACCAGCATAGGGGTGCAGCATGTTCATGCCCACTTCGGCACCAATCCGGCAGAGGTGGCGATGCTCGCTTCCGTGGTTGCCGGGGCGACCTTCAGCTTTACTGCCCATGGCTCGGATGAGGTGGATCGTCCCTATCTGCTTGGACTGCCGGAAAAGCTGGCCCGAGCCCGGTTCGTCATGGCGGTGAGCTTCTTCGGAAGAAGCCAGCTGTTCAGATTGATGCCCGCGTCCGAGTGGCACAAGGTACATGTGGTCCGCTGCGGACTCGGTGCCGATTTTCTGGAGGCTCCGTACGTCGATATACCCTCGACGAACCGGCTCGTATGTGTTGGGCGCCTGTGCGAGCAGAAGGGCCAGTTCCTGTTGATCGAGGCCGTTCGTATGCTCGCTGACCGTGACGTGTCTTGCGAAATCGTGCTGGCTGGAGATGGAGAGTTACGTACACAGATCGAGCAGCGGATCCGGGAGCTTGGGGTTCAGGATCGCTTTCGTATCACCGGCTGGATATCTTCCGACCAGGTGAAGGACGAGATCATGCAGGCCCGTGCCTTGGTGCTGCCCAGTTTTGCCGAGGGCCTGCCGGTGGTGATCATGGAAGCCTTCGCGCTCGGCAGGCCCGTGATTTCCACCTACATTGGCGGAATTCCCGAGTTGGTGGAGAACGGTCGAAGCGGCTGGTTGGTCCCGGCGGGAAGTGCCGAGGCCTTGGCCGCGGCCTTGGAACACTGTCTCCGGTCTACGCCGCAGGAGCTTCAGGCATTGGGTGAGCAGGGAAAGATGCGCGTCCAGCAAGCGCACGATGCGAGTGCGAATGCGAGGCGTATCCTCGCCTTGCTTCAGGAAGCGGGAAGTCTTGATGCACGGGTAAGCAAGGCATGACGAGCCGACTGCTCGTCGTCATGGTGAACTGGCGTGCCGCCAAGCTGGCAACCGAATGTATTCCGTCCCTCGCAAGCGAGATTGCCGACCTGCCTGGCGCCAGAGCCGTAATCGTTGACAACGACTCGCAGGACGGCTCGGAGCGAGTTTTGAGGGATTTCGTGGCTGCGGGAGGGTTCTCTGGGGTCGTCGAGGTCGTTCAGGCGGGTCGCAACGCAGGCTTTGCAGCCGGCAATAACGTGGGAATCCGTCACGCATTCGCGAAGTACGGTAGATTCGAGTTTGTCGCGTTGCTGAATCCCGATACGATGGTTCGGCCTGGCGCCTATCGTATCTTGCTGGAGTTCATGGATGGCCGGCCTGACGTTGGCATCGCCGGCGGACGCAGCGAGGACCCTGACGCTACGCCGCAGTTTTGTTGTTTCAGGTTTCCTTCCATCGCCAACGAGTTGGCCGTGAACCTCCGGCTTGGATTGGTCGACAAGCTGTTGCGAGACCGTATCGCCCGTGTGGGAATTCCCACGGAAGCCGGCCCGATTGACTGGGTCTCTGGCGCGCACATGATGATTCGCGGCCGGGTGCTCGAGGAAGTTGGGCTGATGGACGAAAGCTATTTTCTATATTTCGAGGAAACAGACCTCACCTTACGGGCGAAGCGCGCAGGTTGGACCTGTTGGCATGTACCGGAGAGTCGAATCGTCCATCTGGTCGGGCAAAGTAGTGGGGTCACTCGGAGAGAAGGTCCGCCGCAAAAGGTCCCAACCTACTGGTTCGAATCCAGGCGGAGGTTCTTCGTGCTCAACCATGGACTGGCCTATGCCTTGGCCGCTGACGCGGTGGCGGTTCTGGGATTTGCATTGTGGAGGCTGCGTCGGCGGGTGCAGCGGAAAGACGATCGAGATCCTCCCGGCTTCCTCAGGGATCTTTTCAGATTCAGCTCGTTGGCTCGCGGGAAGCGCGGTGTGGGGCCCCGCGAGGTTGGCTGGTAGTGGGCGCCTTGGCAGGGGACACGCGTCATTGTGGGACGACCAACGCGCGATAGCGCCGCGCCGGTCATGAGTGTGATGACGAAGGGTATGTCATGCCAGAGGTAATGCTTCGCAAGCCGCATGGGCTCGCGCGACAGCCGGTGGAGCCACTCAAGCCCCGATACCTTCATCCACCGGGGCGCTCGGGGAATCTCGCCGCCGATGAAACTGAGGCTGACTCCTACGCCGAGCCACCAGACCCGGGGGAAGTGGGGTAGGAGATCGTTGATGAGGTGCTCCGCCTTGGGAAATCCGAGAGCTACATACACAACAGCGGGATCGGCATTCCGAAGAGCCTGTCGGATCGCCTCCAGCTGGCCAGCGTCGTTTTCGAATCCAAAGGGCGGGAAGAAGGTACCAGCCACCTGGAGTGTTGGGTGTCGCAGCCGCAGTGTCTCGGCCGCCCGCAGCGCAGTATCCGGCTGGCCGCCGCCCAAAAGACACAGCGAGAGGCCTTCGCGGGCGCATGTTTCGGCGACATCCCATACAAGGTCGGAGCCGCACACACGTTCAGGCACGGCGGTGCCCATCAGGCGGCTTGCCAACACCAGTGGCACGCCATCTGCCATGCGAAGATTAGCTTCATGCACGAATTCGGCAACGGCTGGGTCTCGGGTCGCTTATCGTACGATATCGGTATTCGGGGTAACTACCCATCCGCCACGGTCTCTGGCGGCGGCTTCCATCTGCATATCTACGCATTGGCGGCGCGTAATTCGGTCCAGCGTGATGGGGCCGACCCTGATTGTCTCTTCGTCTGCCACGTTATGCATGGGGTACGCCGCTAGCGGTCATTGTATGTTTCCACATTCAAGCTTAGAGAGGTAGTGACAGGTGGATAGAACTGTGGGGATTCTACTGGCGCTGAATATTGTACTGACGTCTTCGGCCCAGATTGTACTGAAGGCCGGCATGAGCAACCCATATGTGCTGGCCCAGCTGTCAAGTGGCCTCAAGCTGTCAGCCGTACCGGCCATTCTGACGAACTGGTTGGTCTTGACTGGTCTAGCAGTGTATTTCGCCAGTGCTTTCATCTGGCTGCTGATTCTCTCGAAGGTCGAAGTCAGCCTCGCTTATCCATTCGTTGGTGTGGGCTTCGTACTGACCATGATTCTGGCAGCGATGATCCACGGTGACCAACTGACGGGAGCCCGGGTTGCTGGTACCCTGTTTATCGCCGTTGGCGTAGCGGTGCTGGCGCGCAGTTGAGAGTGCCAAGTCATGGGGCTTCGCGGCGGAGCACCAGCAGCCAGTGACCGTACCACAGCGTGTTGGTCCGCTTGTGTAGCACAACCGAGAACCCCGTCGACTGGGCGATCTCCGCCACTTTCTTGTCCTCAATGTGCTGTACCCATTGTTTCGCCAACAGTAAATCGTGCAGCGTATTGGCAGCGGCTCTCCATCGCGGCCTCGCTACCATGTCCTTGATAATGAGGAGCCCATTCGGCTCCGTGGCGGCACATAGGCTTCGGACGAACTCGGCGTGAGACTCTCGTGGTACGTGATGAATCACGTCAATTGCGGTGACGACAGGCCAACGACCCTCTGGCAGCCCTGCTTCGACGGTCCTCGATTCGAACCGCACTTCGTGCGCACCAGCGCGCGTCGCAGCCCGTGCGGCAACGGCCGCAGCGTCTACCGAAACGTCGAACCCGTAGCCGCTGCCGAGCCTCTCCATGGCGTGAAGCAGCAGCAGAAACAGTCCGGCTCCACAGCCCACGTCAAGTACACGACTTCCCGACGGCACCGAGGTGATGACCTCTTCGAACGGACAGATGTAGGGTCTCCACCGCTGCAGAAGTCGATACCGACTATTGGGTTCCTCGGCGTACAGGCGCGCTGCGATGGTAGACAACGTCGCAGGGGTCATTGCGAAAGTTGACATCTGGGTTTCCCGCTTAGGACGCCCGAGGAGGTATCACTGGCCTGTCGCCAGCGATGGGCCGGAGCCGGTCAAACAGATACAGCGCCCCTATCGCCGAGAAGATGGCTATCTGTGTCGCGAAGGCCAGATGGTAGCGGTCCTGCGCAACGACGACGGCATGCACTGCACTGAAATAGGCTACGCTCAAGAAAAGCGGAGACGTCAACACCACGAGCCAGCCGTGCCGCTTGCCGGCGACAAGCAAACCCACACAAGCCGCGAGAAAAATCAGTGCCCATGTAATCTGAGTGCCACGCTTCAAAGGTGTCATTGCCCCTGGCCCGAAAGTGGCCTCTATTCCAGGCTCGTTCCAAGCGACTCCGATCGACTCGTTACCATAAAGTAACAGCAGCTTGCGAAATGCCCGCCCCACGAACGCGACCGGATCGGCCTGAATATACTCGCGTGCCCTCTCGCTCAGAATGCGCGCTTGTTCGTTGTCCGGGACGTCAGCCAGTTCTTCCGGTACGTAGGAATACTGCCCATCAGTGTCCGGATTGTTGCCCATCCAAAGCGTAATCCCGCCGTTGGTGGAGATGAGCACTGTCTCGCCGAATAGTGCGAAATTGCGGGCAGTCCACGGCGCTATGACAATAGCCATTCCGACTGCAGCCAAGACCAAAGACAATGCCACTCGCTTGAGTCCGTCTCTGTCCGGATACGCTTGTAGTAGAAGGCCGGGCAAGAAGATAAAGGGTAGAAGTAACGCGACCGGCCTGATCAGGGCCGCCATGCCGAGACAAAGGCCGGTAACGAGCGCAAGTCCTAAACGTGGGCGCCTGCTTGAAGTCCATAGATCTAACGCCAGCATGCTGAAAAAAAGAAAAGGAATTTCGCTAGCGTACACTGTGGGGTAAAGCACCAGTGTTGGCCATAGCGCCATCACGAGGCCAGCACAGAGGCCGACTCGATGACCGAAAAACCGGGAACCCAGACGGATAGTAAGCAGGATGCACCCGAGGGACAGCAGGATGTTAAGTGCGACCACCGCGCTGTCCCAGACGCCGAATAGCCAGAATACGGCTGCATGCAGGAACGTCGTTCCTGGCGGCCAGAAGGCGAACGGCTCATCGCTCGTCCAGCCAAACACGCCGGATTCGGCCATCGTCCTCGCGAAAGCAGCGTAAGCGGCAGCGTCGGAAACGGGTATGACGGGAACGGCGAGTGCCCAAGCAACGCGCAGCACAAAGGCTAAACCTAAAACCGCGACGACATAGGGCAACATTGGTTTCGCGTCGAGCGCCCGTTGGTCAGCACGGCCCATAATGGTTTCCTCCGCCGATGGAACGCCGGTACACGGCATGATGTTGGACGTCGGTCATAGCTGTAGCACGGTGGCAACCCAGAGGATCGCCGCCGTTATGAACGCAGTGAGCCAAGTCTCCGGGTCCTTGATGGCGAATACGATCGGATCGTCGTGCATGTACCCGCGTGCGGTGACGACCCATAGCCTGGTTACCCAGAGAAGCAAAAGAGGTGCAACCAACCAGAGAAGCTGCGGGGTCAGGTACAACCCTGATATCTCCGGGCTGTTGATATAGAGTGCGAGCACCAACACTGACAGATAGCCGCTACTTGCCCCAAGGACCTGAAGAATATAGATGTCTTCAACGGAATACTCTCTGCCACGCACCCGTCGGGCCGCCAAGGCGGGTTGATGGTCAGCAGCAGTGGTTGCGGCCGATTTGTCGGCCAAGCGTTTTGAAAGATCAATGAGTTCGCTTACCCGTTTCACTAGTGCGAGGCACAAGAAGATGAACATTGAGAAGGCAATTAGCCAGAACGAGATAGTGATCTTGACTGCCAGCGCCCCGGCGATGACACGCAAAGTATATAGACCGGCGAGGACGATGACGTCGAGGCTTGCGAACCTCTTTAACGCTACAGAGTAGAGAAGGGTAGACGCGAAGTACACAGCCAAGGCAATCTGGAAGTACTCGGGAAGAGTTCGGGCAAGTGCTACGCCCGTAATCAATAAAAATAGACTGGCCGCCAGTCCGGACGATACATTTAAGCCGCCAGACGCGAAGGCCCTCCGCGACTTGGTAGGATGATGCCGATCTACCTGCAAATCTAAGAGGTCATTAACTATATAGGTGGCCGAAGCAACGAAGCTGAAGCAGAGAAACGCCGCGACCACGGCGAGCAGGGTGCCGACTTCGTCAAGCTTGTGAGCAGTGATCAAGGGTACGAAGAGCAGGAGATTCTTGCTCCACTGGTGCACTCGGAGAGCCTTCAACCATACACGGATCGAAGGCTTTGATCGCGGAAGAACAGTTACATTCTCGTTTACTTTCGTTGCGTCTCGGACTACAGATGTCGATGCGTTTACTAATATCGCCTGGTTCGCTTTCGCCCAAATGGGTAAGTCAACGCGTGCGTTGCCAGCGTAGTCGAACCCCTTTGGCCCAAACCGCTCAGACAGTGCTTGCGCTTTCGCGCGCCCCGTGAGGTTCCGATCGGCATTAGTAGCAAGTACGCCGTCGAATAGGTCAATCCTTGCGGCCAGGGCGCAGGCGTATTTCTCGTGCGAACCTGTCACAAGGAAAACTGATCTGGCGTTCGCCTTTGCCTGTTCGATTAGCGTGAGAACCCGCCCGTCAAGCGGCACGACCGACATGTCCAAAGTCGCCAAGGCGGCCAACCGTGTCTTCAAGTAGGCTTTTCCCCGGAGCAACCAGACTGGGATAAAGAACAGAGTCCATGGCTGGCTCTTCACCGCGAGAAGAATACTCTCAACGGTCATGTCGGCCGGCGATAATGTGCCATCCAAGTCGATGCACAACGGGAGTTGACGCTCTGTTGGCACCATAACAATTAGTGTTCCTTTGCAAGAGGCTCGGAGGCCTTCGGTGACCCCGCGGACTGGACGCGAGGGGAACGTGCATGATAAGGCAACACAGGAGTCAAAAAACCGAATCTATATCGCATTTGGCAAGACCGTCGTGACCCCTATGGCGAATACTAGTTAACGCGCGTCCTTCTTTGCGGACTCCAGACACCTACGGCTGCTCGGCAAGGGAAGCTAAACAGGTGGGATTCCGGGAAAACACAGGTCACGGGTCCACTTCGTGCGAGCGAGGAGCCACTTTTCCTGGGTATTCGCACGGGCGAATTCGACCGCCGCGAGTGAGAGGTCCGCCAGACGCGCGCGGTCAGCGTCAAGCGCCAGGATTTCCTGAGCCATGACAGACTCACTAAGCCAAGGCACGGTGACAACCGCGTGGCTCTGCCTTTGTAAGTCGGCGTAGTAGTCGGTGCCGTAGGCGAGAACCGGGAGGCCTACCGCCATTGCATCAAGTGCGCTCCGAGGTGTGTCCGCGGATAACGGGGTGGCCAACAACAGATCGTACTCCTGCAATTTGGCGAACAGGACTGGGCCGAACGGAATTGGTTTACAGATGGCGACACGATCGTTGAGTTGAAGCTTGTCGCAGAGCTCCCGAATCTCAATGGTTTGCTCACCCGTGCCAATTAGGTCGAACGTGATAAGGCGGTCTGTTGTTCGTGCCAGTATGGCCATCACCTCTAACATGCGGGGAATACCCTTGTACGGAACGAAGCGGCCGAAATAGACCAGTCTGAGAGGCCGTGAGCGATCTTGAATGCGTTGCAGCCGCTGCGCGAGGCCCCCGTCTGTGAGGATATGGGCATCCGAGTGCGATGCATCCAGGAAATTTCGTACGGACGGACGTCCGCACCCATAATCGGCAACCAGCTGGGCGCTCTTCAATAAGGTCAATGAGCAGAATCTCGATGCAAAACGAACTTGCGCGCTGAAGCAGGGGTCGTAGATCCACTTCGAAAGCTGGTAGCTCTTGAAGGATACGCGTCTTGTGTGACGGCTCATCCACGCGGAACGACGCCAGTCGATGTCGACTACGAAGACTGTCGAGCGGCCGGTCATGACAGCGATGAGGATGGCAAGAATCTCGCGCGGCAAGTAAATGGGCGAAGGGCCTGCGTGGACGACGTCGGCCCGGCGAACCTCCCCGCGCAGAATACGCAGATTCCTGGGAAGATCTCGCAACCAGTATCGAATCCTGCCCGAATCGCCCGGGTCGAGGGGCACGTAGCGGATTCCAACCAGCGCGCTATCGAGTTCGCGGAGATACCCTTGGCGCGCCCGATATTCAGTATCGCTCATATACGGAGCGGCGATCGCCAGCTCGGTGACCTCCGGACGAAGGCTGTCGAGCAGTTTTTCGAGATGCTCGGCGAACGCGCTTTCAACGGCGAACGCCGACCCGCTGAGAGGGTAGAACTGTACGGGCAAGACCATCAAATACTGCATGAATGCAGTCCCACTCAAGGCTGGGCCAGAGAGCTAAAGCAAGGTATCGGAGTTTAACGGGAAACCCGTTGGTCGGGTCAATGACCCGATGGCCGGATTGTGACTCCGTAGATCAGATCGGCCGAGCCTCTGCTCCGTGTCCCTTGTTCATTTCACAGGCAATGCCAAGATACTCGAATAACGGCCGACTCCCGCCCTCGGCCACCTCCCTGAACCGCCCATTGATCATCAGCGTCTCACCCCCCCATAGAAACCGAAACGCAAACAACAACGCCTCCGATGACATCTCGACGTCACAGTCTTCGCGCGAATATCCGGCCGGCTCCATGTGCCGCAGCAAGCAGTAGTCGAAGCTCCGCTTGTGGTCGGTGAGCCAGATCCGCGCAGGTCGGATCCGGAGCAGGGCAATCTCCATCATGGCCCGGAGCCGCCCCCACAGGCGACGGCGGCTGTGCCGGCGCAATTGGTAGGCGGCATTCAGCTTCACCGCGCTCAATCGCACCCGCAGCGCCGACCGCTCGCCTGGCTGAACCGCTCCGCGGCGGTCATCAGGCTCGCGATGTCGATGGTCGTACCATGGTAGCGATGCCGCTCGCCAATGCCGGCGAGATCGGCTGCGTAGCGCTTGATGGCCAGTTCGCTGTCATGCACGCTGCCCAGTGCCCACCGATCCCCCGGATACAACACCACCGGTTGAGCCTCGGTCTGCCCGGCAATCCACGCCGCCGCATCCCCCACGGGGCGCATCGCGGAGTTCATGTAGAAGTTCTCTTCATGACAGAACCACACGAAACTCGCAAACGGAATCACATGCTTGGCCTTCAGCGTACGCGTCTGGCGCACCGTGCGTTCGAGCATGGTTACCGCACCGGCCTCCCGACGAGCCTGGTCCTCCGCGTTGCCATCCCACGCGGAGATGGAGAACTGCGTCAATAGCACATCGACGTCGCCCGTCTTGGCATGCAGCGCATCTACCTGCGCTTGGGAATTGGCCTGACAGTCGTTGAGATTGAGGACCGTGCCCTCAGGCGTGCGCACCAGCAGCCAGGAGTCATCCGAGCCTTCCCAGGTTTCGCACTTGAGTTCAAAGCCCTCGGCCAAGGTCTGCCATTGGCCCGAGGGCAGCTCCACGACGCGTCCGAACCCCAGTTTCTCGCAGTGCAGGGCCACTTTCCGGTCCAGACTCTCGTGAAAGAGCACGGTGATCTGCTGGCGCACAGGCTCAGGGATCATCGCCAACGTGCGCGGGCTGAAATGATCCGGATGCTCGTGTGAGAACCAGAGGTGCGTGACCGTGGCAAAATCCTCGGGCCCGAACACAGGCTCCGCCAGCAGCGCCCAGCCATCATCGAAAGCGGTGCCCGCGAGCCAGGGATCGCAGAGCAGGTGCACGGGGTCACGGCGCAAGACGACGCTGGCGTGGGCGACGAACTCGATCTTCATGGGTGGTCCCTGTGGTTGTTGTTCTCGGGGCGGGTGACGCTCTTCAGGCACCACCCCCGGCGCAGCCACCCTACGCCTTCGTGGTGGCGCTGCAGCGGAACAGCGTCACAGTCCCGGCGGGCCGTGACGAGGCTTGCCTGCAGCCCAGCCCCCGGGTATGATTCGCGGCTTGTTTTCGGGGCCATAGCTCAGCTGGGAGAGCGCCTGCATGGCATGCAGGAG
>JAFIFN010000108.1 GCA_020832005.1 Gammaproteobacteria bacterium
CCTTTTGCCCATTATCGGGCTTCTTGGAAGTGTCCGTGCAAGCGGGGTAGAACCCCAGTACGCGACAAGCTTCGAGCCGCAGTCACCGGGAGACCAGATTCCCCAGGTGGGCGGACCATTTGACCCAAGTGCGGGCTCGATGATTGAGGCTGGCGTCAAGACCGCGTTGATGAACGGACGCATCCAGACGTCGCTGGCGCTCTACCAGATCGTGCGCGACAACGTGCTCCAGGATGATCCCCTGGGCGACATTGAGGGGGATGGCTTCGACAACAAGATTCCCGCCGGCGAGGTCACCAGCAGGGGACTGGAGCTGGATATCGCCACCGACATTACGCCCGACTGGGTGGCCGTCATGAACTACGCGTTTAATCGCGCGCGGATTACCGAGGGCTTTGCCGACGGCGCGCGCGATCTCGACGACAACATCGGCGACAGGTTTGCCAATACACCAAGTCACACGCTGGGCTTCTGGACCCGCTACCAGTGGCCGGAGAGCGGGTTTGCCGTGGCGCTGGGTGGGGACTACGTGTCGCGTCGCCTGAGCGTGGATGCGCAGACGGTCAAGCCCTACATGATCTTCGATGCCTCGTTGATCTATGAGCGTGATGCCTGGCGGGCAATGCTGCGCGTGGACAACCTGCTCGACGAGCGCTACGCGACCTCTGGCTTCCGGGTGCGCACGGGGCATTACGTCGGCCGGCCGCGCACCGCATTCCTGGAACTGCGGTACCGGTTCGACTGACAGCGGGTTCGACTTTAAGCGATGGGTACGCTACGGCGCAGCGCTGAGCTGCGCAGGCGCACGGGACACTGATTTCGGCACTGCAGAATCCATGCCGTGGAGATGACGATGAACGCGACACATACGAACTCGAATAACCGACTCGAAGCCTCCGTGCGGCCACGTCTGGCTGCCGTCCGGCGCCTGGTGCCGACGCTTGTGCTGGGTGCAGTGATGCTGCCGGGCGCAGCACTCGCGCGGGGCGATACCTCGCTGAACGTGCCCGAAAACTGGTTTGCACCGATCACGGTCGAGATGATCCAGCAAGAGCTCGACAACCGCGTCGACATCAATGAACTCACGCTTCGCCAGCAATCTTCTGCCGTCGTGCGTGCCGGCAATGCCATGGCCGGCGAGGATGTCTGGCAGTTCCTGATCGATCGCGGTGCGCGCATGAACGAAAACCAGCTCGAGGACCGGCCGGCGATCTTCTGGGTCAGCAAAGGCGGTACACCCGAGGCCGTGCGCCTGGTGCTGGCCCAGCCTGGGGTCGATGTGCATGCGGTGGACGTTGTCGACCGCAACTCGTTCGCGCACGCCGTGCGTCTGCAGCCCGATCTGGCGGTCTATCGCGAGCTGATTGCCGCGGGTATCGATATCAACAAGGTCGATCGGAACGGACGCACCGCCATGCATGAGGCGGCCATGCGCACCCGCTACGTACACCTGTTCGAGTTTTTCGCCGATCTTGGTCTTCGCTACGATGCACTGGACAACAACGGCTGGGATACCTTCCTGAACGCCGCATGGCGCAACCCCGTGTTCGACGTCGTCGTGCACCTGGCCGAGCACAGCGACATCGAGCGTGTCGGCAACAACGGCCTCAATGCGGCGATGCTGGCCGCCGAGAACAATCCCAGCGGCAAGGTGTTCCAGTGGCTGCTCGACCAGGGGCTGCCTGTCGACGGCACGGACGAGGCGGGCGCTACGGCATTGATACGCGCCGGGCGCAACAGCGCGGAAGTTGCCAAAATCCTGCTGGACATGGGGCAGGACGTCAACGCAACCGACAATAACGGCAACACGGCGTTCATCAATGCCGGTCTGGCCCAGGAGCTGGCGCCGGAGCTGTTCCGCGTTCTGGCGCAGGCCGGTGCAGACGTGCAGGCGGTGAACAACAATGGTGCCAATGCGCTGATGAACGCGCTGCGCACCTGGGCGGTGTACAAGAAGGGCCCGCAGAACATCCGGCTGTTGATCGAAGACTATGGTTTGCGACCCACGCGCAGGCTCGAGAATGGCGCCACGCCGTTGACGATTGCCGCCTCGGTGAATCATTCGGCTGAGGTGCTGCGACTGCTGGTGGACGCCGGCGCACGGGTCAACGATACCGATGGCGATGGCTGGACGCCGCTGATGCACTACGCCGCCCGGACCAACAACACCGGCGCCATCGACTACCTGATTGCCGCCGGGGCAGACGTCACGCTCCGGAATCCCGACGGCGACACCGCAGCCGACCTGCTGGAGCGTAATCCCAACCTCACGATCGTGAGGATGCGCGCAGCACTCGCACCGTCCGGAAGCTGAAGGGGGCCGTCAAGGCTCGCCCCCGGCGTACGTCACTCTGCCTTGCCGTCGTGGCCGACACGACGGTCGGGCGGGTGATGATCAGCGGACCTGATTGAGAGGAGGACGGAAGTCGTGCTATCTGCGGTCGGACTTGCCACCGTCCTGACGATCATCGTGCTGCTGGTGTCGCGCAAGGTGGCGCCGGTGGTCGCGCTGACACTCGTGCCGTTCGTCGGTGCGCTGGTGGCGGGCTTCGGCTTCGAGGAGATCGGCGAGTATTTTTCCAGCGGCCTGGGTGCCGTCGCGCACGTCGCGGCGATGTTCATTTTCGCGATCTCGTTCTTCGGCGTGCTCCAGGACGCCGGCCTGTTCAAGCCGATGGTCAACTTCCTGGTGCGGGTGTCGGGCGGCAGTGTCGTCTCGGTGGCCGTCGGCACTGCCATTATCGGCATGCTCGCCCATCTCGATGGCGCAGGCGCTACGACCTTCCTGCTGACGATCCCGGCGCTGCTGCCGCTGTATCGCCGCCTGGGCATGAATCCCTACCTGATGATGATGTTGCTGGCCACCGGCGCCGGCATCTTCAACCTGCTGCCCTGGGCCGGACCGCTCGGGCGCACGGCCGCCGTGCTTGAACTCGACCCGGTGGCGCTGTGGTATCCGCTGATTCCCGTGCAGATTGCAGGTGCTGTGCTGCTGGTCATCTTCGCGGCAGGGATGGGCATGCGCGAACACAGGCGTATTCAGGCCAACGGCTTCTGGCAGCCTTCGAACGGTGCCCAGCCCCTGGAGCCGCTGGAGGTCAGCGACGACTCGACACTCGCCCGACCGAAACTGCTGTGGGTGAATCTGGCGATCCTGCTGACTGTGCTCGGTGCGCTGGTCTCCGGGCTGATGCCGGCGGCCTATGTGTTCATGATTGGCCTGGCCGTGGCAGTCGTCATCAACTATCCGTCGGTGCCCGAGCAGATGGCCAGAATGAATGCGCATGCGCCCAACGCGCTGCTGATGGGTGCGATCATTCTCTCGGCAGGCTCGCTGCTGGGAATTCTCAACGGCACCGGCATGCTCAGATCCATCGCCGCCGACATGGTGGTGGTGCTGCCCGGGAGTGTGATTCCCCACCTGCACCTGGTGATCGGTGTGTTTGGCCTGCCGCTGGATCTGCTGCTAAGCACCGATGCCTACTACTTCGCCCTGCTGCCCGTGGTCGAGCAGATCGTCTCGCCGCATGGCGTGGCGTCGACGACGACGGCCTATTCGCTGGTCATCGGCAATGTTATCGGTACCTTCCTGAGTCCGTTCTCGCCGGCGCTGTGGCTGGGTCTTGGGTTAGCCCGGCTGGAGATCGGCATGCACCTGCGCTATTCGTTCATGCCGATGTGGATTTTCTCGCTGATCCTGATGGGATTTGCTGCCGTGATCGGACTGATCCCGATCGGGTGACATGAGCGCGTCTGTCTGCTCCCTCCCCAGAATGCGGGATGGGCGCCGCTGCGTCGGTGATGCACAGTCTCAGCCTCCTCTCCTATGCTTCCGGAGGCGTGGATCATGGCATTCGTACGATCGCAATCGGGCATCGAGCGCACGGTCGGCTGGTTGCTGTTCTGTCTGCTGCTGATTTCGGCGACTGTGTCGCAGGCCTCAGCCCAGGATCAGCCGACGCTTCGTGCCAATGCTGTGGACTGGTCGGGTACGCAACTCTCCCCGCGAAATGATGCACCGGTGGGTTCGCAGCTCGCCATCCGCCCGCCGGCGGGGGCCAGATTGCCACGGGTGGCTGTGCAGCTGGCCGGTCAGACGCTGCGCATCGTCAGCGCATCGCCCGAAGAGGTGCGCGTGCAGCTGCCGGCGCAGCCTGTCACCGGCGCGCTGACGATGACGAATGTGGCGACGCGCCTCGTCGGCACACTCGAACCCGAATTCCGGGTCGTGACTGCCGCGCCGCGTGCGTTGAGTTCAGGGGCGACCGCCGGTGGCAGGACCACGGCCGGTGGCGGGACCACGAGCGGTGGCACGCAGCCGCGCACCCTGTCCGCAGCAAGCCTGGGGCCCGCAGCCCAGCAGATGAGCGGACACGGCTATCTGCGCATCCTGGCCAGCGGGGAGGATGCGCCGGTCCTGTTCGGCGAGGACAACACCCAGAGCAACCAGGGCACCTACGACGTCAGTGGGTACCTGGAGGTGCTGGATTTCACAGTTGCCCTGCACACCGGGCAGCAGGGTACGCACGGGTCGAGCCAGTCGACCGGGCACCGGGTCTGGCATCCGGCACGGTTCGTGGTGCGCCTCGGCAAGAGTACGCCCTGGCTGTTCGAGGCCGCCCGTACGAACAAGAACATCGACCTGACCTTGTTCCTGTTTCACCGCCATCATCAATCCGGCATCGTTGAGCAGAACTTTCAGTACCGTATCGGGCAGGGGCGTATCGTCTCGGTTCGGATCGTCAAGCCTCCGGCCCAGGAGGCCGCTGCGACAGGGCTGCCTGTCTATGTCGAGCTGATGGTGACACCCAACGTCAGCGAGATGGAGTCGCAGACGGGCGGCACCGTGATGGTCGACGACTGGGCGAACTACGGTGCGTAAGCGCTCGCATCCGATCAAGGACACCGCGCCTGTCAGCCGTTTGCTGCTTCGTTTGCTGCTCGTCGTGTTGCCACTGCCCACGGCCTTCGCCTCTGAAAATGCCGCCGAAGTCGCCAACCTGTTCCGGCAGGGTGTTGTGCATTCCTTCAACGGCGTGGAGGCCATCTCGGCGCCCTACAGCTTCGAACTCGAGGTCGGCGTGGCGAATCCCGCGGTGGATCTCTTGCGCGTGGTCGACCAGCCGCTCACCGTCACCGTAGCGCCCGGTCGCACGGTCAGCGGCATCGTCGAGCGCATTGAGCAGGTCGATGCCGGCGCGCGGGAAGGACGCTACCGGCTGCGCCTCGTACCACCGCTCAGCCGCCTCGCCTACAGCGCCGGCAGTCGCTCCTTCCAGGATCGTACCGTCCCGGAGATCGTCGTGGACCTGCTCGAAGACGCCGGTGGCGCCTACGAAACCCGGCTGACCGGCAGCTACGAGCTACGGCCGATCACCGTGCAGCACCAGGAAAGCGATCTGGCTTTTCTCTCCCGGCTGCTGGAACGCGACGGGATCCACTACCACTTCGAGAGCATCGAAGCTGGCGATCGGATGGTGATCGGCGATGCGACGGGCGCTTTCCCCGTGCTGTCCGCTGCGCGCCTCAGCTACTCACCGCGCACGGCGCCGGCCATTCACGCATTCTCCCGCGGCGCGGCACTGCATCCCGGGCGCGTGCAGACCGCGGCCCACAACTGGCAGCTCGACCAACCCACGCTGGCCGGCAATGCCCAGGTATCGGTGTTCTCCGGTCGGGTAGAGCAGGCCACCGGGCTGAACGCGGCAAGCACTCAGGACGTCCAGCGTCTGGCGGCCTTGCGTTTGAGTACCCATATCGCCGCGGCCCAGTCCTGTGGCGGCGAGTCGACCTACGCGGCGCTGCGGCCCGGTCATCGCTTCACCCTCATCGGGCACCCGCGCCGGGACTTCAACCAGGAGTACGTCGTCACCAGCGTGGTGCACGAGGGCAGCGAACGCCGTTACCAGAACCGCTTCACCTGCCTGCCCGCCAACTTCGCGTTCCGCCCGGCGGTGATCACGCCGACGCCGCAGATCGCCGGCATCGTCACCGCCGTCGTCACCGGCCCGTCCGGCGAGTCCCGCTACCTGGATCAGCACGGCCGCGTGCAGGTGCACTTTCCGTGGCGTCATCCATCGCACTTCGTCCCGAACGAACCCGGCGACGCCGGCTGGGTTCGTGTGGTGCAACCGGCCGCCGGCGGCCAGAGCGTGGCGACCTGGTTTCCGTCAGTGGGGGAAGAGGTGGCGGTGGCCTTCGAGCACGGGGATCCCGACCGGCCCGTGGTGATCGGCAGCCTCTATAACGCCGTCAATCGCCCGCCGCTTGCGCTGCCGGGCAACAAGGATCTTACGGTGATGCGCGTCACCGGACCCGGCAATGTGCCGCTGGAGGTGGTGATGAGCGCTCGCCCTGGGCAGGAGCAAGTGCTGCTGCGGGCCGGGGAGCAGTTCATCCGCGTCACCCCCGGGAACATCTCTGCATCGTCGCCGATCGCCACGCCCGCGCCAACGCCGAGCCGACCCCGCGATCTGCTGCCTGTCGCTCCGACCAGCGACCGGCAGCAGTGATGGCTCCGCCCACCGGCCCAGGCCCGGTGGTCAGGCGCGCTTCATGCACCGGACGCCAAGCCTGGACTTCGCGATTTTGCTCATTCGAAAATCCGCCGAACTGGGGCTGCCGCTGGCCCTTTCAGCCCCATGCCACCGCGTGCTTCCCCGAGCGTTTCACGGCAGAATCAGGTGTCAGGGGATAACAGGTGACGCATCCTCATGTACGGCGTACTGTTGGTCGAGGATCTGAAGCCCACGCGCGATCGCTTCGTCAGGGTGATCGACGCGCATCCCGAGCTGACCCTGCTGGCGGCGGTCGGTGACTGTGCTTCGGCACGAGAGCAGTTACAGCTGCACCGGCCCGCAGTACTGTTGACCGACCTTGGCTTGCCCGACGGCGACGGCATCGCCCTGATCCGCGAGACGCGGGCCGCCCACCCAGACACCGAGATCATGGTGATCACGGTCTTCGGCGACGAGCGCCACGTGCTCGGCGCCATCGAGGCGGGTGCGACCGGCTACCTGGTCAAGGACGGCACCGCCGCCTATATCGGCCGTTCCATCATGCAGCTGCTTGCTGGCGGCGCGCCGATCAGCGCTTCGATCGCCCGACACTTGCTGCGCCGCTTCCACAAGTCGGAGGCCGTTGAGCGTGCGGCTGAGGAGGCCGACACCCCGCAATTGACCGAACGCGAAACCGAGGTGCTGCGTCTGGTGGCCAAAGGCTTTTCCTACGCCGAGATCGCCGGCCTGCTGACGCTGTCCCCCCATACCGTCACCACGCATGTCAAGCAGATCTACCGCAAGATGGCGGTGCACTCGCGTGGTGAAGCCGTGTTCGAGGCCGTACGGCTTGGCCTGATCCGGTGGGATGGGCCGTGAAGCCATCCCGCGCGGGCGCACTCGCGGGTTGGTCGCTGTTGTTGCTGGTACCGTCACTGCTGCTTGCAGTCGCGTTCAGCCAGAGCTATCGCCACGCGGTGCCGGAGGAAGCCCTGCATGTGGTTCGCGCACACTGGCATCCGCCTGCGGCACAGCCGCCGGATGTGACCGGCACCGAACCGGAAGTTGCGCTGCCGCATGACTGGGCGCGTCTCCCGCCGCATGAGGACAGTGCCTGGTACTCGGCGTTCGTCGACCTGAACGTGCCCACGAACCGGCTCTGGGGCGTCTATCTGCCCAGCGTCAGCATGAACGTGCAGGTCTATCTGAACGGCGAACTGCTGGGCCAGGGCGGACGGCTGGAGTCGCCCGTGGCACGGCTGTGGGGGCGGCCTCTTTACTTCACGATTCCGAACGGCGTTCTGCACCCCGGACGCAATCTTCTGCAGCTGCGCCTGCTCGCTGATCCTGCCGCGACCGGCCTGCTGGGCGAGCTCTACCTGGGTCCCCATGAACTGCTGCTGCCGGTGTTCGAACAGCGACACTTCGTGCGCCATTCACTGGTCTGGCTGATCGCGGTCAGCCTGTTGTTCACCGGTGTCGGTATGGGCCTGATCTGGGTGCTGCGACCCACCGAGACTATGTACGGATGGCTGGCGGCGACCGTTCTGATCTGGGGCGTGCACACGCTCAACCTGCTGGTGGTCGAAATCCCCGTACCAAGCCGACTGTGGGACTGGCTCATCAACTACGCCTCGCTGGGTTGGTTCACGGCAGCGCTGGTCGTGTTCATCCACCGCTTCCTCGGCCTGCGCAGGCCGCGAATCGAGCGCGCCTATTGGCTCTGGTGCGCAGGCGGCAGCCTGCTGCTGGGTCTGGTGCCGTCCCCATCGTTCTACTGGGTGGCGATGCACATCTGGAACGGGAGCCTGCTCGCGCTGGGCATCTATCCGTCGGTGTTGCTGCTGCAATCCTGGTGGCAGCGCTACGAGTTCCGCATTCTGCTCATGGCGCTGTGCGGGGCGGGCATCATGGTCTTCGCGCTGCACGACTGGCTCGGCATGATCGGCCTGAGCGGGCGCCGGCACGAGGGCCTGCTAATCCAGTACGCGGCCCCATTTCCGCTGATTCTGTTCGGCCTGATCCTGCTGCGCGACTTCGTCGCGGCGCGCACCGAGGCGGAGGTCCTGAACCGGGATCTGGAACAGCGCGTGGCGCAGAAATCGGCTGAGCTGGAGATGCGCTATGGAGAATTGCGCGCAATGGAGCGGGAGCGAGTGGTGGCCGACGAGCGAGAGCGCATCATGCGTGACATGCACGATGGCCTCGGCGGCCATCTTGTTTCCAGTATCGCACTGGTCGAGAACGGCGGACCCAGTGCGGACGAACTGGCGCAGACGCTGCGGGCGGCACTTGACGACCTGCGCCTGATGATCGATTCGCTCGACCCCATGGAAGGCGATCTGGTGATGTTGCTCGGGGCGTTCCGCGAGCGTATCGAACCACAACTCAATGCCGCGGGCGTGACCCTGGAATGGTCGGTGACGGATGTACCGCGATTGAGCGATCTCGGGCCGACCCGCGCGTTGCAGGTACTGCGAATTCTCCAGGAAGCCGTCACAAACGTGATCCGCCACGCCGCTGCCAGTCACCTGCGAGTCCTCACCGGGGTGGCGACACAGCAGGTATTCATCGAAATCGCCGATGACGGCGTGGGCATCTCGGACGCAAACCCCCGTGGTCGTGGTCTGGCCAATATGCAGCGGCGTGCGACGGATCTCGGCGGCGTGCTGCAAATCGAGGAGGCCGATCCCGGCACGCGACTGCGGCTGGTGTTGCCGATCCTGGCCTGAGCCCGCTGGCGGCGAGCGCATCGCCTGTTTTGGGGATTGGTCGGCCGATCGGCCTTGCGCACACTTTGGTCATGTCTGACCGCCGTCTGCATCCGCAAGCTTTCCTGCTCGCGTGCCTCACCGCGACGCTCGTGCATGCCGGCCCCGTCTGGGGGGCGCCGACCCTCGAGCGAGTAGATGTGCATCCGGCAGAGGTTGGCGGGTTGCACGCCGGTGAACAGATCCAGGTGCAGGTTCGCCTCGCGGGCGGGGGATTTAATCCTGCTCCGGTGCAGGTGGCTGTTCGCATCCAGCTCGAAGGCACGCCTGGAGAGACCGTGAACCTGGAGCTGCGTTGTCCCCTGCTGGGTTGCGGCGCGGGGTACCGCAAAAGCATGACCTACCGCCTGCCCGGCTTCTGTGCACCGGCTGCCCGAGTCCTTCGGGTGCATGCCAGTGCCGGTGGCCGACTGCGCGAAGCCTCGGCCCAGGTCCAGGCGGCGCTGCCGGCACGTGCCAATCTCGCCGTGCGCCAGCCGCTGGCGGCGCGCCCGGAGTTCAACTGGACCGTGCGCGAGGCGGCCAGCCACTGCCCGGCCACCAGTCAGGTGCTGTGCATCGGGCCGCAACGGCAGGTGGCGGATGTCAGCGGCCCGCGATGCCAGGCGCGAGGCATGGTCCGCGCGTTCCGGTTCAGTGGGACGTCGGTGGCGAGCTTCGCGCTGCCGGAAGATCTGGACTTTTCCGGGGCTGCCGTGGCGGTGTTGGCGCGCTGCGATATGCATGGTCGCTGCGTACCGTCCTTGCCTTTGTATTTCGTGCTGCCCTGAATTTCGTCCGGCCATCCCTCCCCAATTCTTGGTATGCCCCGGCGCGTGACCGGGGTGCACAATGCCAGTCGGTCCAGTCACAGCAAACGGCCAGGTCAGACCCCGGGTGCGCCGCGTGTGCCCGGACGAGCGACAGGGGCTGGAAAGGAGAAACATGCGATCTCTCGGCTATCTCGCTGTGGTCTGCCTTGGCGCTGCAACAACTGCGCAGGCCAGTAACCCTGCTTTGCAGGAACTGTTCTTCAGCGCCTGTGCCGGCGCGACCGGCGCGCTGGCGGCGCGTTGCGGTGAGACGCCCGACGGCCTGGGAAACCTGTCCGGAGACAGCGAGAGCTCACTGAACCCCAGCCAGATCCTGTCGGGTAATGTGTCGGGCATCGAGGCCGCTCAAGCCAAGGCGCAGGCCGCTCGCGAGCGCGCCAGCAACGGTGAGTCCGCTGATCTGAACCTGGGCCCATTCAGCCTGTTGCTCAATGCCCGTTACAGCGACGAAGAACGCAGGCGAGATCCGGGTATGGACCGCGAGCGCGGCTATGAGCTGTCGCAGCGCGCGCTTGAGCTGGGATTCGACTACCGCGTGTCGGATCGCGTGGTATGGGGTGGCATCTTCAGCTATGAGAAAGGAAAGCTGGACTTCGCCGGCGAAAGACCGGGTGTCAACTTCACGCCCGCCTCCAGGGCGGGCAGGACCGACCGGGACGGCCTGGGTCTGGCAGTGTTCGCCGCATACGCATTTGAATCCGGCGCCTATCTCGATTTCACGGCCGGCTATGACTGGGACGATCTGACCATAGAGCGCCGCTCGGTTTTCCAGGAGACCACCCGTAACGTGTCGCAGACGGATTCCCTCACGCGCGGCAGCACAGATGGCCGACAGTGGTGGACCAGCCTGAACGGCGGGATGAACTGGAGCGCCGGGGCGAACGGCTACGGCATCTATGGCGGGGCCACCTACACGCGTTCAAGAATCGACGGCTACGACGAGACCGATCTGTCGAACAGCGGACTTGCCATGTCCTTCGCCTCCGTGGCGCGCAGCTCGCTGACGGGCCGCGTTGGGCTTCGGGGGCAGCGCGCGGTCAGCACGGCGCAAGGGGTCCTCATACCGCAGGCCCGCGTCGAGTACGAACGCGAGTTCGACGGCGAGGCCGACAGTACCGGTGCAGCCTACCTGCTGGATACGAATCGCAACCAGCTTACGTTGCGCGGAGACAGTGCCAAGGGCGGACGCGTCAACCTCGGCCTTGGGCTTCTTGCCGTGCTGCCCAACGGCTGGATGCCCTTCATCGATGCGGAGATGCTGGTGGGCGAAAGCAATCGGGATCGATACCGCATCGCACTGGGCTTGAGGAAAGAGTTGTGATCCGCCGGCTCAGGCTTGCGCTCATCGGCGCCCTGTTGACGGTGCTGGTCGGCTGTCAGGCTGTCGCGCCGGCATTGACCTCACTGTTCATGGCGTTCAGCGAGGATCTGCTGTCGGCGACCGCGGTGAACTACACGCCACGCTATGCCGTCGAGGTTGAAAACCTGCTGGCGGCGCTCGCGCGGCACGCCACAGGGCTCGACTACCACGGACAGCTCGGCCAGGCCGGCTATCGGCCACCGCCGCCGAGGTACGCGCGGCAGCAGGGCGGCGGATTCGGCCAGCCCGGCGGCTACCCCCCTGCCTACGGTCACGGTGGGTATCAGGATCCCTATCAGCACGGCGGCGGATTCGGCCAGCCCGGCCGCTATCCCCCTGCCTATGGGCACAGTGGATACGAGGATCCGTATCAGCATGGCACAGACGACCAGTACTACGGTGAGCCGCAGTCCGGTTACGGACAGGCGGTCTACCAGGACCCCTACGCTGTTCAGCAGTCGCCCTACGGCGGTGCGATTCCCGGTTACCAGGATCCCTATGCGATGACGCCCGGGAGTGGGCTGACGCGTTCCATCCGCGATGCCGCACCCATCTCGCTCGGGGTGGCCATCCTGGCGCAGCGGGCAGGCAGCGACCGTCTCGAGATTGTCAACGACGGCGATGTCCTGCGCGATGGTCGCGGCGATCCGCGCCGCGGCGATCTCCTGCGGTTCCACTTCCAGGCCAACTGCGCGTGCTGGGTGTACGTCATCGGCATCGACGCCACCGGCTTCGTGGCGCGCATCTTCCCGGATCCGGAAGAAGCGCACAGCAATCCGGTGCAGGCCGGTGTCAATTACCTGATGCCCGGCGGCAATGCCTGGTGGGCGCTGGACGATTACCGCGGTATTGAGCAGATCTATTTCGTCGCCTCGCGCGAGCAGCGGCCCGACATCGAGGCGGCCGTGGAGCACCTGGCCGCCCAGCCGCGCCAGCTGGCCTCGCCGACTTACCAGCCGGTTCGCGAGCCCGCCATCGTGCCGGTCACCCGGGGCCTGGTGCGCGTGGAAGCCCCGGCGCCGGTGGCCGTGCCCATGGGCGCGTCGTCGCCGGCGGTGGTCACGCCCACGATCTTCACCAACAGCGATCACAGCACCGACGTGGTGATCACCCGATGGTTCCGACACGAGTGAGCGCGGGGCGGTCGTGGCGCTGAGCGGGGGGCGCAGGCGGCCCCTCTACCTGATTGCAGCACTGATCCTCGCCGGCCCGGCAGCGGCCGCGCCGGTCGATGCCGACGATCTGCTCATCGTGGACTGTGCGCTGCCGGGACAGATCCGTCAGCTCGGGCGAGCCACCACCTACGTAGCCCCGCGGCGGCCCGAGCGCACCACTGCATTGGATTGCCGCACTCGCGGCGGTGAGTACGTGGTGGGGGATCGTGCCAGCCTTCGGACCTCACTGGCCGTCTGGCTGGAGCAGGCTCGCAGCGGCGACCCCGAGGCGCAGACCATCGTCGGTGAGCTGTTCGAACGCGGGCTGGGCTCGACGCCCGATTACGTGGCCGCCGCCGAGTGGTATCGCCGGGCCGCTGAGGCGGGCTTTGCCCGCGCCCAGGTCAACCTCGGCCACCTGTACGAAAACGGCCTCGGCCTTCCCAAGGACCCGCAGCAGGCGCTGGGGTGGTATCGGCGCGCGGCCGGCAAGCCTCCCGCCCACCGACAGGAAACCGAGCCCCACGGGGCACCCCACAAACCCCCCCCCCCCCGCGCCCACCGCGCGCAGGA
>JAFIFN010000109.1 GCA_020832005.1 Gammaproteobacteria bacterium
CTGCCCGGTCACCCGTGACGTGTGAGTACAGGTACCATCCTCCTCAAGGCGGCCCACCACCTGATCGCCATTCATCCGCCAGCGGAACGTGCAGGTTCCGCCATAGCGCGAATCTAACTCCAGTAACGGCCACATCTCCGGATGCAGGTGTGCATCCTCGAACCTCTCGCCATTGGCGATGCGCCGTCCGCTCAGAGTCACGGACATGTTCTCCTCGTCGATGAGCAGATTGTAGAGCACCTGTGTGCCCTGCACGATGGCACCGTCCCGACTGCCCATGCGCATTTGCCCGTAGAACACCTTTTCGCCGAACTGCGGTACATCAATGAGCTGAAACACCCGATGCCAGTGATCATGCTCGCCATCCGGCGGCGCGCCTAGCAGACGCTGAATGTGAATCTGCGGATAGGCGTCATACTCACCTGGCAACATGCGCTCGATTTTCTGCGCTACCTGGTGAAGTTCGGGCAGCGTATTGGATGCCTGCGCAACCGCACTCATGCCAAGAGCCGCCGCCGCGGCGAACACACTCAGAAAGGTCCTTGGTCTGCGGTCAGTTACACTCATTGTTCTTCTCCCCCATCATGTTCATCATGTGATCCGGCGACTCTGCTGAGCCAGCAGATGATTGCCGCACGTGTCGCCTCCTGTCTGATCCCGGCCATCGTCATCGTGGTGCCGGGTATAAATCGCCGTGGATGTTCAAGGAATCTATCCAGGGTTTCCTCATCCCAAACCACTCCGGACCTGGCAAGCGCCGGCGAGAACGAGAATTCCTCGAGCGCGCCCGCGGGCCGGCCAATTACTCCGACCAGATGCGGACCGGCCAGCTGGTGCGAAGGCTCGGTGGCACTGTGGCAGGACTGGCACATCGCAAACATCCTCTCGCCGGTCTCAAGGTCGCACTCAGCACGCGCATCGCTCACCGCACACCAGCTGGCCACCAGCAGAGCCGGAAGCGCGCAATGAATGAGCCAACCCCGAGAGCGTGACATCGCGTACACCCTAAAAGCGGTACGTGGCGGTCACCCCGACCTGGCGACCACGCGGCAGCGTCACCGCGAATCCTCGCGGGCTTGTTGACCCCTGGACAACGGCCTCCGGTTGCGCCGGCAGCCGACCGAAGCGATTGTCGATGAACCGGAAGATGTCCACGACGGTGTCGTCATCGAACAGATTCTTCGCCCAGGCCATGACCCGCCATTGCTCAGACTCCACGCCTAGTTGCAGACCAACGTAGGTATTACTACCGGTCTCGATGAGATTGTGTTCAGCGGCGAAACGCGAGCCCTCGTGAGTCACATCACCACCAATGAACCACTCCCACTGCGAATTGGTGCTCAGCGCGCGCGAATACCGGGTGGCCAGTGCCGCCTGGTGTTTCGGGACACGGCCCGGACGCTGCCCGGCCACCGAACCGAAGCGTTGGATATCCTCGAAGGTGCCGGTACTGCCCAGCAGATCCGCCTGATCGACGCTGAGCTCACGCTTTATTTCGGCATCAGTGAACGAATAGCTCGCATTGAGCACCCATCCATCCAATGGTTGCAGACCCAGCTCGACCTCAAAGCCGCGGATCTCGCTGCGACCGACGTTGCGCAGAGTTGCCGCCGTGGCGCCGGTGGGCAGCACGATGATCTCGCTGGACTGCTGATCCGTCAGGCGTGTGAAGTAGGCTGCAGCAATCAACGATCCTCGGCCGTCGAGAATTCGAGCCTTGCTGCCGATCTCGAGGCTGACCGAGGACTCCTCGTCGACGGCCCGAAGCGATTCATCGGGCTCGCCGTCCGGACCGACCGGCACCTGTGGGTTGAAGGTTCCGGGACGCGTGCCGCGTGCGAGGTTGCCATACAGGTTCCAGTCGTCATTCAACTGAAATACGGCGGTAATGCGTGGCGTGAAACTCGTAAAGGTCTCACTGAACTCCTCGAGCATCGCACCCGTGACCGGGCTCCGATTACCCAGCGTGACATCGTCCCGGGCCCAGCGCGCTTCGGCCGAGAGCGTCAGACGATCAGTGACATCGAATTCCACCCCACCGAACACTGCGCGATTCTCGATATCCTCAACCCGAAACGGACCGTTGTTGCGCACCAGGTCGGTCTCATTGCCGATGGCCCCGGTATTGGCAGGAATGATCTTGTCATTTCGCGTGTCGACGCGCTCTCCATCGTACCAGTAGGCACCGACACTCCAGCGAACAGGCTGATCGACGGGCGACGAGAATCGGAGCTCCTGCGAGAGATCCTGCTGCTTGAACTCCCGGGAGCTGAAGAAGCCACCGGAGAGAATCTCCTGCAGGAACGGAGGCAGGGCTGGATTGAACAGGGGATCGTACCCGGCATAGGAGATGTCGAGGTTCGAACGATTCTTGTCGTCTACCAGTCCTGTCACTGCAGAGACTGTCGCGCCGGAGGCCAGTTCCCAGTCCAGGGAGAACGAAGCGAGCAGCCTTTCACGCCGTAACCCGGCACCCCCGAGGTCGTCGAACAGGGCTGTCGCAAGCGTGACTTCGTTGTAAGTAGGCGCCGTACCGACATAGTACTCACGGGCACGCGGCGCATCCGCCGTCCGGAAGCAGCAGTTGTTGATCGTGCGCGGCGTCAACACCAGCGGGGGATGACCATCATCCTGCTCCTGGTAGCCGAGCTTCACCGAAATATCAAGATTATCGCTCGGGGTGAACAGCAGACGTCCGGTGACTGAGCGGCTCTCTTCTTCGCCGACCTTTAGCCCGGTAAGCGTATTGCGATATTCTCCGCCGTACTCGTCGTATCCACCCGCCAGATAGAAATACGCCAGACCCGGCGCCACAGGGCCACTGACCCACGCCGATATCTCCCGCGTCTGATGCTGCGCGAATCCCACGCGCAGTTCACCTTCCAGCTGATCGGTGGGTCGCCGGGTCACGTAGTTGATTGCCCCGGCGTAGGTGCCGCGACCGTACTGGGCAGCCTGCGGGCCTTTGATTATCTCCACCCGTTCGACGTTGTGCAGCTCGGTCGACGCGACCGAGCCGCCGACGAACACACCATCCACAAACGTAGAAGCACTGCTGATACCGGCGATACCATTGAGGATATTGCCGACGCCCCTGACCACGGGTCTGTCGTCCTGCCGTCCAAATGCCGCATTGAAGGACAACCCGGGCGTGAACCGCGCAACGTCCGCGATACCGGTCAACTGCAAATCGGCGATTTGCTGAGCGCCGAACGCGGTGACTGCTACCGGCACTTCAAACAGACTCTCCTCGCGCTTGCGCGCGGTCACAACAATTTCATCGAGCCGGGCAGATGAGGCGCTTTCTGCGGCGTTTGCGTCACTCTGTGCTGCAGCAGTTGCGGTGACAAGTCCGATTAAGGCGACGGATGTAACTAGATGACGATGGTGATCCATCTGTGCTGTTCTCCCCTGGTTTCGTGTGAGCGCGGCAACACCCTGTCTCTTCTGGCCACGATGACGCTGTGACCGGGTTTTTATCTTGAGCTGAGTTACCTGATACGCTTAAGCGCAGTCTAAAAGAGTTTCTATTACCTCTTCAAGAACTTTTTGAGCAATGAATTTTTTTCTAAGAGTCTTTTAAAGAAAAAAATCATTCACAGGCGCACCTGCATCCAATACACTGGACGCACATATTCATGAGGGTAGCTGTGGCCTGGCTCTCGCCGGCACATTCAGGCGGCCCGCCGGCAGCGAACGCAGGGCGGGTCAACGCACGGCGGAGGCGAATCAAATGCGAATACGCGCCGTCATCAGGTACAAGGGAATACTGTTCTGATGCGTAACATGAACAGACAGTTTCCCGAAAAAACTCCGCCATAAAGGCGGCGCTGGTAACGCGGGGTGAGCGGCAGACACCCAATCCCCACCGTCTATGATCCTGGCGTCAAGCGAAGACGATGGCTTGAAAGTGACAAAGGACGGCTGCTCGCCGGCGAAGGCGCAGGCCGGGGAGCCATCATGAGGGCAAAGCAAGACCGCACCATCATCTTCTCCCGGCACGTCTTGATTGTGGTGCATCGATTCTGCGCCGGAGGGACAGTCTGCGGCGTGCGCCAGTGATCCGGCACCGACCAACAGGCTTCCAGGCAGACAGCAGGAAACGATCGAGGCGTGCAACAGGCACACGAGCGCGACGACGGAAATCCACGGGCCGGATGAGCGTGATCGATACATACTTGATGTCCTAAGCCTGCGCCAAGACGACGTGCACAAGGACATGCGCCGACTTGGCAGCCTCGCAGTGAAAATAGACCAGACTCAGCATCCGTACAAGTCAGCGGCAGCGGCGGAAAACTCCAGCACAGGACATCCAGCCTCGGCTGGACTGACCAGCAACGAATCACCCTCGCGATCGAAATCGACCTGTCGCTGTTCCAGCAGGCGCTGAAGTGGCGCGAGTTCCCGTACGGATACTATCAGCCCCGATATGCAGGCGGTGCGCCCGGCGACCGTCGAAGCGTGCGAATCCGGCGCATCTTCAAGCGAGTAAGCGCGCAGCTCGCCCGCACGCAGCGGCACGATCCACGCATCACCGTCGCGACGAGGCGCCTGCCCGGTCAGGCCCGACAAAACAGACACCATGCGCTCCACATCAGCGGTCAGCAGTGTCACCCCGCGCAATGCAAAGGCTGTGTTGTGGTGCCGTTGAACAGCGCTCTGGTAGACGAGTTCCGGCGTGTGCCCACGCATCACACACAGCAACCCGGCATCGAATCCATCAGGATCAACCATGCACCAGGTAAAGGTTGCGCTGCCTGTGCGTTCACCGTACTCGATCGGCCGGCTGGCATGAGCCAAAGCCGTGACGGACAGTCCGGCATCCAGCAGGCGCTGACGCGCCTGCGCTGGATCATCCGCATGTAACGCCAGTATGTGCAGCCCCTGATAGCGGCGCAGGAACGCCTCCAGGTGATTGCCCGCCGCGGGATCCGGCACCGCGGTGAGTTCGATATAGCCCTCGTGCAAAACAAGGTGAGCACTGTCCTGCCCCAGCGCTCGCGTCTGGCCAGTGCCTGGATCGCCCCCGAGTAGCGGACGCGGCTCGGTCGGACTGAAGCCCAGTGTCCGCATGCACGCGAGCAGCGGCGCGAGCTCGCGTACGGCGAAACCCACATGGTCCAAGCCTATCGAATGAACCCCACCTGCACGCTGCCCAGCCATCCGATCCCCTCGTTGGCACTCCTCGCGCAAGTTGAAACCCTAACCGGATTTACTGATGAGAACAAGATATTTTGGAAGATTTTTCTCCTTAAAGGTATTGATTAGCCGGCATTCTTGCTCTATTTTTGGCGAAAACAAAATCTGGACGCGCCTTCTTGGCTGTGTTTGATAACTGCAACCCGTTTGACAGACTCGCCTGTCAAGCGCACACAGAAACACCACTTCGGGGGGAGTGACACGATGAACAGGGTTCTCATCAACACCATTCATGCACTCATGAGCGCTTCGCTGCTGACGGCTTCGGCCGCACACGCACAGCAGGCGGCAGCTCAGAGGGCGCCGGCGATCGAGGAAATCGTCGTCACCGCCACCAAGCGCGAGCAGTCTTTGCAAGACGTGTCGATTTCGCTGGTGGCCTATACGGGCGACAGCCTGCGCCAGTTTGCGATCGACGATATCTCCTCGCTTTACGTGCAGACGCCGAGCATGGCCTACAGCGAGGCTGGCGGCGAGGCACAGATCTACATTCGCGGCATCGGCACCAACATATTCGGTATCGGGGCCGATGCGTCGGTGGGCGTGCATCAGGACGGAGTGTATCTAGGACGCACGCAGATGGCCTTGAATCAGTTTCTCGACGTCGAGCGTGTCGAGATTCTGCGTGGTCCGCAGGGAACACTTTACGGCCGCAACACAACCGGCGGCGCCATCAATATCATTTCCCGGCAACCGGGCGACGAATGGGAAGGCTATGTGTCCGGCGCCATCGGCAGCTGGAATCGGCGCGAAATCGTCGCTGCCGCCGGCGGGCCGGTCTCCGATGTCGTGGGAATCCGCCTGGCCGGGCGCTACATGAAGGACGATGGCTATACGCGCAACATCAATCCGGCTGCCGGGGTAGATGTCGACGACAATGACATTCGTCAGCTGCGCGCGACGCTCAACTTCGAGCCCTCCGAGGTACTGAGTTTTTCGCTGATCGCAGATTGGACTGACTTTGAGAACGGCAATACATCGATCCGTCCGCGCGACAATCTCGGCGCCGCTCAGGCTCAAGGTGCGTTGCCGCCACCACCTTTCGGCCAGATACGCAACGATCTTGATTCCTTCCATGAGTGGGATACCTGGGGCATCACCGGTACGTTGCGCTATGAACTCTCGCCGACGCTGGAGCTGACCTCGATTACTGCTTACCGTGACTATGAAAGCGATTTTCTGTTCAACACGGATGGCACCGAGGTCGACGTCACGCGCAGCAACTTCGAGTACGCCAGCGAGCAGATCTCCCAGGAGCTGCGTCTGAGCTATGCCGGGGATGGCCCAGTAAGTGTGATCGGCGGCCTGTACTACCTGCGTGAGGACAAGGAGGGCGGTCTCGGCCTGATCCGGGCCAGTGGACGACCGCTTTTTGCCGGTGTTCCGGGATCCACAGGTTCCTTCATCATTCCCAGCACCAACAAGACCACGGCCTGGGCTGCATTCACTGAGGCCACGTGGTCTATCAACGATCGCGTCGATGTAATCCTGGGCGCACGTTACAGTCGCGAGAAAAAGGATGATACAAGTTCCGTGGGTGCAGTCTTCGACCTTGAGGGTCTGCGGTCAACCGCCACGCCGCTGGTATTCAGCACGCGCGAAGAGAGTCGAAGCTGGAGCGATTTTACGCCCAAGATCGGTATCGACTTCCGTGTCAGCGATGATGTGCTGTTCTACGCTTCCTATTCAGAGGGCTTTAAATCCGGCGGCTTTAACAGCCTGGATGCCAACCCCTCCTTCGATCAGGAAAGCGTCAAGGCGTTTGAAATAGGCGCGAAATCCGATTGGCTCGACAACCGCCTGCGTCTGAACGCCGCTGCGTTCTATTACGATTACGAGGACCTGCAGGTCTCGACCTTTATCAATAACCTGACGCTAACGACCAACGCCGCGGCCGCAACCATCTGGGGCTTCGAGGCGGATATCGTGGCACGACCGATCCCGGCGGTGGACATCACTGCTGGCATATCCTTCCTTGATGCCGAGTACGACGAGTTCACCGACCGTCAGGGCAATAACCCTGACGGAACGCCGCGTGTTCTGGATCTCGCCGGCAACACGCTGCCGAACGCGCCCGAATTCAAGGGTACGCTGCAGATGCAGTACACGCTGGATCTGGCCGGTGGTCATGCGGTGGTAATGAGTGGCCGCTACAGCTACCAGTCGAAAGTGTTTTTTACGCAGTTCAACGAAGACATCGTTGGCCAGAAGGGTTTCGGCCTGCTTGACGCGCGTATCGCGTGGCTGAGCGCAGACGGGCGCTGGGAAGTGGCTGCCCATGGGCGTAACCTGTCCGACGAGGAGTACTTTCACAACGGCGTGCGATTCACCTCGACATCGGATGCCACACTAGATCCTCTTGGGATAGGTAACTCACTGGGTTATCCCGCAGCGGGACGCAGCTGGGGCCTAACGCTCACACACAGTTTCTAGGAGCTGTACCGATGGCACGTGAGCACACGATGTTCATCCAGGCGCAAGGCCTGCCTTGGCGACCCGGGCTCCATGGTCCGGGGCGCGACGATGTCGATCACAAGCTGCTGTCAATCGATGAGGCGGGTACGGATGCCACCTGCATTGTCCGCTACCCGCCGGGCTGGCAGCGGCTCGACCTGCATCATGTGACCGCCCACGAAGAGTTTCTGGTGCTTGATGGCTGGATAGAGATTGCCGGACGGCGCTACGACAAGCACAGCTACGGCTTCCTGCCCGCGGGCTTCGAGCGCGCGATGGCAGGCGCGCCAGAGGGTGCCGTCCTGCTGACCATGTTCTACGATCGCCCGGCGACCGTGACGGGACACGCACCAACAGGCATGTACGACAGTGCGCTGCTGGTTGCGCACGTCAATCCTCTGGAAATGGAATGGGATCCGGGCCTGGTGGATCCGCAGCTGGCCCGCGGCGTGGCCATCAAGCCGTTGCGCACGGATCCGTACACACAGGAGACCTCTTTCCTGTATTGCTCGCCACCGCACCGTGTGCCGCCCGGCATGGCCAAGCCGCAGTGGACACATTCCATGATCGAGGAACTCTACTGCATCGAAGGCGAGTACGTCTGGGGTGACTGTGGGCGCATGGGCCCTGGTGGCTACGCCTGGTGGCGCGAGGGCGTCTACCATGGCCCCTCAGGCACCGACACTGGTTACCATCTGTTCGTACGCACCATCAATGGCCCCCTGGACAACATCTTCGACACGGAGAAAAAGCCGTTCACCTGGCAGCCGGAATACAGCCCGGTGTTGCCTGAATACCTTCGGGCACACGCGCGCGCCTACCAGCGCCCACCGAACTACTGAGCTGTGAGTACCCCCGAAGCGCCAGACACGGCAGCTGCCAACGAACAGGCCTGGCCGGATCCCCGCTACGCCTGGTACGTGATTGCCGTGCTCATGGTGGCCTACACCTTCTCGTATATCGACCGCACGATCCTCGCGCTGCTGGTTGAACCCATTCGGCGTGACCTCGACATCACCGATACCCAGTTCAGCCTGCTGCACGGCTTCGCCTTTGCGGTGTTCTACACGATTATGGGCATTCCGCTCGGCCGCATGGCCGATCGCATGAGCCGTCGCGGCATTATTGCTGTGGGTATAGCGTTCTGGAGTCTGGCCACCGCTGCCTGCGGACTGGCGCGAAACTTCTGGCACTTGTTCCTCGCCCGCGTAGGTGTGGGTGTTGGAGAGGCAGCCCTTTCTCCTGCCGCCTACTCGATGATCGCCGATTACTTTCCACCACATCGGCTGGGACGGGCGCTTTCTGTGTACGCGATCGGCGTATATATCGGTTCAGGTGCTGCCTTCCTGATCGGAGGTGCTGTAATCGCGGCGGTCGCCGCTGCCGACAACCTTACACTGCCGCTGATCGGCGAGATGCGCGCTTGGCAGATCGTGTTTTTCATCGTCGGCTTCCCTGGCGTATTAGTTGCGCTGTGGATGATGACAGTTCGCGAACCACCGAGGCGTGGCCTGGTGGCAGGCACGGTATCCGGCCAAGGCGTGCCGCTGTCCAGGGTCTTTGCGTTCATCCGCGAGAACCGGATGACGATCATCTGTCATTTTGCTGGGTTCTCGTTGCTGGCCCTGCTGTTCAATGCGGTCGTCGCCTGGCTGCCTGCGCTGTTCATTCGCGTGCATGGCTGGACGGCGGTGGAAATCGGCACCGCACTGGGTATTATCCTCGGTGTGTTCGGCACTCTGGGCATCATATCGGGCGGCTTTTTCGGCGACTGGTTGACCCGTCGCGGGTACCGCGACAGCGCCATCCGAGCTTCGGTAATCGGTACCTGCGTGCTGTGGCCATGCGTGGTCCTCGCACCCATCGTGCCGGATCCTAAGCTCTCCCTTCTGCTTTTTTGCCCGGTGTTCTTTTTCTCAAGCTTCCCATTTGGCATGGCCGCTGCCGCACTGCAGCTGATGAGTCCGAACCAGATTCGTGGTCAGCTTTCAGCCTGTTACCTGTTCTGTGTGAATTTTGCCGGCATCGGCTTCGGGCCTACCGCCACTGCATTGGTCACGGACTTCGTGTTCGGCAACGACGCAATGGTCGGCTGGTCGATCGCGATCGTCGCCGGCATCGCTGCCCCCGTGGCCCTGTTGCTGCTGAGTATCGGTATGAAACACTACCGCGGGAGCCTGGCGCGAGTGGAACGCAGCACCACGGCCTGAAGCCGTGATCAACGCCGCCGCTACAGGCAGCACCCTGAGCACAGGATACGGCCCGGCCTGGGCCAGCGATTCGAACTGCGCATAGTGCACCAGGCCGTGCATCGAAGCCGGCTCCAGCGCCGTGGCTACCATCAGACCGCGCAGCTGCGCGGTCGGAATCAGCACGTCCCCTTCGCTGGCAACGTATTCCGCCATGGACGCAACCACATTGGCGATCATCATCGGCTCCTCCAGCTCATGTTGGTTGAAGCCCTCGATGGCCAGTTGCTCGACAGTAAACGGCTCGCCACCGCTGAGCGTAAGCATCTCCACCCGGTGCTGCTGCATCAGCTCGATAATTCCCTGATGCGTGGCGGGCACCAGGTAGGCCTCGGGCAGACTCACCGCCAGCTCGGAGGTCACGCGCGGGCGGTAGGCCTCGATCGTGGCGGTGACCACCTCGGCGATCTCCCAGCCGCCATCGCGCTCGACAACCCGGTCGACCTGCATTTCCAGCGGCCCGTCACCTGGCGCCCTGCCCATCAGCAGGTGAAGGGTTTGCGTCTCGCCGTCTATCACGCGGCGCCGTGCCTCACGCACCACGGCACGGATGCGCTCGCCGTGCTCCGCGGTGAAGGCGAGAAGAAACTCAAGTCCCGTGCGTTGCGCGGCCGTGCGATGATCGATACGCCCTGCCGGTGTCTGTTCGCGCCGACCTTCATAGATCAGAGCCAGCGTCTGCAGGATTGCCAGACTCTGGCGACCGTCATTGATATCAGTGGTCGAGTAGCGCACACCCTCCGGGGTGCCGACGATATAGTTGTGTGCCGTGTAGCCACGCGCCTGCATCGCAGAAATCGCACCCGGGAGAAACTCCTCTTCGGCCAGGCTACGGATGGCCGGATCAACATTCAGGTTGGTGGGCAGGCCGAACTGTACATCCCAGCGCCGCAGCCAGCCGCGTTCAAGCCAGCTGTCCGTCCACGGATAGTACTCGTGCACATCAACAGCGACTTCCGGCTCCCAGCGATGGAATAACTCGCGCAGCGCGATGACCTCGGGCGCATCAAGAATCAGGTGCGAGCGGTTCAGATCGATGTCAGCAGCATTTTGCCGTTCGTGGCGCGATCCCCCGTCAGGGTTGACCTGGGGCACCAGCAGCAGGTCCATGTGTTGCAGCCAATCGTCGTGCTCACCGCGCGCAAGCGCGAGTGCAAGTTCCAGCACCGCCTCGCGACCCGACGGCTCAGTGCCATGCTGCTCGGCAAAAATCAGCACCATGCTGCGCGTCTCGCGGTCCGCACCAAACACGTCGCGACTGATCTTCAGGTAGGGAATGTCCCGCCCCTCGACACTGCGACCGAGCGATCCCGCCTGCACCTGGGCGGAATACGCCCCAAGGCGATAAACGAAGTTGACGAGTTCTTCGTGTGTGGTGAGGCGTGTGTAGTTCACTGCCTGCAGCGGCGTATGCAGCACGGCGTCATCAACAACCTCCAACGCGACGTCGGACTGACAGGCCGCCAACAGGCATGCGCCGAGGACTGCCGTGGCACAGCCGCTGCGCCCGACACGGCCAACCGGCTTGCTCTTTCGCATATCGATTCTCACGTGTAGGCCTCCAGATCCTTCGCGAAGAGCATCGAGGGATCACGAAAAGCCTTGAACTCGAGGTGATTTCCACTGGGGTCACGGATGAACATCGTGGCCTGCTCTCCCGGCCGCCCGGTGAAACGCACATGCGGTTCGATGACCCACTCCACATTCGCCGAAGCCAGCCGCGAGGCCAGCGCCTGCCAGTCGTCCCACGGCAGCACCGGCCCGAAGTGCATGGCCGGGACCGCATCTCCGTCGACCTCGTTGACAGCGACATCCGGCTGCCCCTGCGGCTTCACGAGGTGCGCCACCAGCTGGTGACCGAAAAAATCGAAGTCGATCCAGTGACGCGACTCCCGGCCGGTGGCACAGCCCAACAGGCCACCGTAGAACTGCCGGGCCGCCTCCAGGTCAGTCACCGGAAAGGCCAGGTGAAATCGCGGGTAGATCTGATCAGACATGCATCACCTTGACTGGACACCCGGAGCGCAAGTGTAGCCTGCCAGGCCATTGGTTATCATCCTGTCATGGGCGTCGCAATGACGACGCAGTTGATTCATACGATCTCAAGTGGAGCAATAACATGTATCGCGTCCTGATAGCCGCAGCCGTGCTTGCCAGCCTGTGGGCCTGTGTAGAGCCACAACGGCCCGACGAGACACCGGCTGAGGACACGCGCGCCGTTGAAGCCCGCCCGGTGGGGACATTGGGACTCAACGTTGCGCACATGAACCCCGCCGTCCGCCCACAGGATGATTTCTTCGCCTACGTCTACGGCGGCTGGGTCGAGAGCATCGAGATTCCGGCAGATCGCTCACGCTGGGGCAGCTTTGATGAGCTGACTGAGCGTGCCGAAGAAGATGTACTGGCCATCCTGACCGAGGCGGCAGCCGACACAGCGGCGGCAGTCGGCAGCAACACACGCAAGATCGGTGACCTGTTTATCTCGTTCATGGATGAGGCCACCATCGATTCGCGTGGCCTGGCGCCACTGGCAGATGCGCTGGCCGACATTGATGCACTGGAGTCGCATGCCGCGCTTGCGGCGTACTGGGGCAACACCCGCCGCACACGCAGCTCAGCACCCCTGGGCTTTTCGGTTGGCCAGGATCAGGCGCAGTCCGACCGCTACATCACCATCGTCGGTCAGTCCGGGCTGGGACTGCCGGATCGTGAGTATTACCTGGCACGCGACGAACGCTCGCGCCTGTTGCTGGCGCGCTACCAGGCCCATATCACCGAATTGTTTATGCTTGCCGGTCTGCCTGAGCCGGGACAGGCCGCGCGG
>JAFIFN010000110.1 GCA_020832005.1 Gammaproteobacteria bacterium
GATCGCAGGCTCAGCGTCGCGCCGATGATGGATTGGACGGACCGCCACTGCCGGTTCTTCCACCGTCTGCTGGCGCCGCGCGCGCTGCTGTATACCGAGATGATCGTCGCCGATGCCCTGCTGCGCGGCGATGCGCCGCGCCTGCTGGCCTTCGATGCAAGCGAGCATCCGGTGGCCTGCCAGCTCGGCGGCAGCGAGCCTGCGAAGCTCGCGGAGGCTGCACGGATGATCGAGCAGGCCGGCTACGACGAGGTGAATCTGAACGTCGGCTGTCCCAGCGATCGCGTACAGTCCGGGCGCTTCGGTGCCTGCCTGATGCGCGAACCACAACTGGTGGCCGACTGCGTGGCCGCCATGCGCGAGGCCGTGAGCATCCCGGTGACGGTGAAGACCCGCCTGGGCGTGGATGAACTCGACAGCGAAGACTACCTGGCAGGCTTCATCGAACAGATCGCGGGGGTCGGCTGCGAGGTGGTCATCCTGCACGCACGCAAGGCCTGGCTGGCCGGACTGTCGCCGAAGCAGAACCGCGAAGTGCCGCCGCTGGACTATGCGCGCGCGTATCGCATCAAGCAGCGCTTTCCCGAGCTGACCATCGTGCTCAACGGCGGCGTGCGCAGCGTGCATGCGGCCTGTGAGCATCTGCGCCACGCGGATGGTGTCATGCTTGGCCGCGAAGCCTACGAGCATCCCTGGCAGCTGGTGGCATTTCACGATGCCTTGCTGGACACCGCGCTTGCGACCACCCGCGAGCAGGTGCTCGAGGCGATGGTTGAATACGCCGCGCGCGAGCAGGCCTGCGGCACACGCGTGTGGTCGATTGCCCGCCATACCCTGGGTCTGTATGCCGGTCAGCCGGGCGCGCGGGCCTGGCGGCGGGCGCTCAGCGAGGCCTGCCGGGATGCCGCGGCGCCGCCCGAGGTGTTGCTGGCGGCGCAGTCGGCGCTTCAGCCGGCCGGGTCGGGCACTGGCAGTCTGCCGAGGTCTGCGTCCATGTTGGCCAGCAGGTAAATCAGCGTGGCCCAGGCGGCGACGGCCTGGGCGAGTTCGTCGGGCACGACCTTGTCGAGCGTGTCGCTGGCGCTGTGGTGCCAGTCGAAGTAGTGCGTCATGTCCTGGGTGAGCTGCAGCACGGGCACGCCGTGGTCACGCAGCACGCTGATGTCGGCGCCGCCAAAGGCTGCGTTGTCGCCACGCTCTATCCCGAGCGGTTCGAGCGCCTCATGCAGGGCGCTGACCAGCGGCAGGGCTGAGTCGGGTACGCGCGAGTCGAATCGCCACACGGGCGCGGCCCCCATGTCGGCCTCCAGTGCGACGACATGTGCGCCCAGGGTGTCGCGATGGCGCGCGAAATAGTCGTTGGCACCCGAGAGGCCGAACTCCTCGTTGGCGTAGAGCACGATGCGCAGCGTGCGTGCCGGGCGGCCCATGGTGGCGACCAGCCGCGCCGCCTCGATGACGATGGCCACGCCGGCGGCGTTGTCGATGGCGCCGCTGCCCAGGTCCCAGGCATCCAGGTGTGCGGCCAGCAGCACGATTTCGTCGGGTCGCTGGCTGCCGCGGATCTCGCCGATGACATTGGCCGAGCGCGCGGGGCCCAGTGCACGGGCCGTGGAATACAGGCGCAGGCTCACCGGCTGGCCGCCGGCCAGCTGGTATTCGAGCAGGTCGGCGTCGGGGTTGGACAGGGCGAAGGCGGGAATGCGGCGCACGTTGGGGCGGTAGCGCATCGTGCCGGTATGGGCCAGGCGGTGGTTGCCGGTGGCCACCGATCGCAGCACCAGGCCGACCGCACCAAGTTCTGCGGCTGCTGCCGCACCGTGCACGCGATTACCCACGGTTTCCAGATAGCCCGAGAGATCGCGGCTGCGGGTCATGCGTTGGCCGAGGTAGACGATCTTGCCGGCCACGGCGTCGGTCGACATGGCCTGCAGCTCGGCGATGTTGGCCGCGCCGACGACGGGGGCCTCGATGCCGTACTCACTGGTGCCGATACTGCCGCCGAGAGTTTCGGCGGCCAGGCGCACGACATAGGGCCGTGTGAGCTCGACGCGCGTGCTGCCGCGCTCCCAGCGCGGCACGGCGACATCCTCGGCGCGGACGGCTTCGAAGTCGCGTTCCATCAGCGTGGTCAGCGCCCAGGCCACCGCGGCGCGGTCGCCATCGGAGCCGGCCAGTCTCGGCCCGACCTCCAGCGCCAGCGCCCTGACCAGCGAGTAGGCATCGCTGTCGGCTGCGGCGCGCTCGCGCAGTTCGGCGGCACCGATACGCAGTGGCTCAGGCAGATTCACGGGTTCGGCGGCCACCTGTTCGGACAGCATGACCGGCATCAGCGGCAGCGCGATAAGCAGACGGGCGAGGCGGCGCATATGTTGTTTCCACGACTGTATTGGGTGGTCGATAGTGTAACAATTCTGCCGTCTACGCCCGCCGCGCCGTGTTCTGGCTTACAATCCGGGCAGGCAAACGTCGCGGGGTGCGCACAACACTCCGCGCAGACTTCAGGAGCACGACAGCACGTGGCAGCCCCAGGAAACCTGAAGCGGCCGACCAGCCGCAAGTCGCCGGGCCTGGCCGACAAGGCCGACCGTCATGATCTCTACGAGGCCTCAGTGCAGGATGTGGTCGAGGAAACCACGTTTGTTGCGAGCACCTTCGAGCACCTTCGCGGACGCGCCCCGGTGGGCCTGCGCGAGGACTTCTGCGGCACGGCAAGTGCTGCCTGCCAGTGGGTGCGGGGTGACGAACAGCGCTTCGCCATCGGCGTGGATTTTGATGCCGAGGTGCTCGACTGGGGCCGTGAACATCGGCTTTCGCGCCTGGCAGCTGCGCAGCGCCAGCGCGTGAAACTCATCAATGACGATGTGCTGAAGGTCGACACCGGTCCCGTGGACATCGTCACCGCCTTCAACTTCAGCTACTGGACCTTCAAGACCCGCGAGCAGCTGCGCAGCTATTTTGCCGCCGCGCGCTCGGCGCTGGTCGAAGACGGGCTGATGTTCCTGGACATCTTCGGTGGCTCTGATGCCTATGTCATGGGCAAGGAGAAGACCCGGCACAAGCACTTCACGTATGTCTGGGATCAGCACAGCTTCGATCCGATCACCGCGGACTTCGTCTGCCATATCCATTTCCGCTTCCCGGACGGCACGCGCCAGAAGAATGCCTTCACCTACGAGTGGCGCCTGTGGACGATTCCCGAGATCCGCGAGCTGCTCACCGAGGCCGGCTTCACCCGTGTCCGCGTATTCTGGGAAACCGAGGACGACGACGGAGAGGGCACCGGCGAGTACCTCGAGGCCGCCGCGGGGCTGAATGACCCGGCGTGGATCGCCTTTATCGTGGCGGAGCGTTAGCGCGGGCCTGGAGGCTGCGCTTGACTGTGGACATGGGCAAGGAAATCGAAGTCGCCATCGTGTTTGCCGACGTCGTCGGCAGTACCCAGCTCTATGAGCTGCTGGGCGACATCCGTGCGCGCGAAGTCGTGGGTCAGTGCGTCGATGTGATGCGCCAGGCCACCGAAAGCGGCGGAGGGCGGGTCATCAAGACCATCGGCGATGAGGTCATGGCGACCTTCGAATCCGTGGATGACGCCCTGAGTGCCGCCCGCCAGATGCAGCATCGCATCAGCTTCGACCCCGCGCTGAGCTTCGAGGGCGGGCACGTGGCCATTCGCGTGGGCTGCCACTACGGCCCGGTCGTGCGTGAACAGCGCGACATCTTCGGTGGCGCGGTACATACGGCCAATCGCATGACCAGTCAGGCCAAGGCCGGGCAGATCCTCACCACCGCCAGCACCGTCGAGAAGCTCTCGGGTGACTGGCAGGCGCTGGTGCGCCAGATCGACGTGGCCAAGGTCAAGGGACAGTCCGGCGAGGTCGCCGTCTACGAGGTGCTCTGGCTGCCTGAAGAGGCCACCAGCATGCTGCCGATTCCCGGTGGCTGGAGTGGCGGTCGCGGCACCAAGAGCGCCAAGCTGCGCTTGCGTTTCGGCAATACGGAAGTGCTGCTGGGTCCCGGCGGGCGACAGGGCGCGAGCATGGGGCGCGCCGAGGACAACGACCTGGTGGTCAAGGGCAACCTGATCTCGCGGCTGCACGCGCGTATCGAGGTCGAGCGCAACAAGTTCCTGCTCGTCGACGAGAGCACCAACGGCACTTTCGTGCAGACCGCGCAGGGCGAGGAGATCTTCGTACGGCGCGATTCCACCCCACTGAGCGGCCGCGGCACGATCGGCCTGGGGCGAGTCGCACTGACCGACTCGCCCCTGGCCATCCACTACGAACTGCTCGAGGGCTGAGACTGAACCAAGCCTGACGCCAACATCACCTGCGTGACCCGGCGGCCCACTCCGTTGTCGGTTGAGGCGCTCCCTGTGGGAGGTCTTTGGCGGAAATAAAGCGGACCAAAGGGCGCCATTCCGCCAAAGACCTCCCACAGGAAGCGCCAGCCAAGGCTTGAACAAGTGCCATTGGCCCTCTTAGCTCAGCCGCTTCAGAACCTCCTCCTGACGCGCCTTCAATTCGGCCGGCACCCGCTCGCCGAAACTCTCCAGGTACTTGCCGATCTCTGTCATCTCCTGCTGCCAGGCCGAGCTGTCGACGCTGAGCAGTGCCTCGAGCGTGTCGTCCTCGACCGCCAGGCCGTCGGTATCGAGATCGCCCGGGTGCGGCAGCAGACCGATGGGCGTGTCGCGCGCCTCGATGCGCCCTTCGCAGCGATCGATCATCCAGCGCAGCACGCGCAGGTTCTCGCCGAAGCCGGGCCAAAGGAAGCGGCCGCGCTCGTCCTGGCGGAACCAGTTGACGTGGAACACGCGCGGCGGCTCTGCCGCACGTTCGCCCAGCGCCAGCCAGTGGGCCCAGTAGTCGGCGAAGTTGTACCCGCAGAACGGCTTCATGGCCATCGGATCGCGACGCACGACGCCGACCTTGCTGGTCGCCGCGGCCGTGGTTTCCGACGCCATGCCTGCGCCCACCAGCACACCGTGCTGCCAGTCGCGCGCCTCATAGACCAGCGGTGCGAGTTCGCGGCGCCGGCCGCCGAACACGATCGCCGAGATTGGCACACCGGACGGATCCTCGGCACGCGGCGACCAGGACGGGTTGTGTTTTGCGGCCACCGTGAAGCGCGAGTTGGGGTGGGCGGCCTTGCCATTGCCAGGCGTGTATTGGCGGCCCTGCCAGTCCAGCGCCGGCTCACCGGTGTCCTTGTCTTCCCACCAGGGCTGGTTGTCGGCGGTGACAGCCACATTGGTGAAGATGGTGTCGCGGCCGATCATGTCGTAGGCATTGCGATTGGTCTTGGCATTGGTGCCAGGCACGACGCCGAAGTAGCCGGCTTCCGGATTGATGGCGCGCAGCTGTCCCTTGTCATCGACATGCAGCCAGGCGATGTCGTCACCGACGGTCCAGATCTTCCAGCCGGCATGCGAGGCGGGCGGCAGCAGCATGGCCAGGTTGGTCTTGCCGCAGGCCGACGGGAACGCGCAGGCCAGGTAGTGGGTCTCGCCCTGCGGGTTCTCCACGCCGACGATGAGCATGTGCTCGGCCAGCCAGCCTTCCTGCCGGGCCTGCCAGCTGGCGATGCGCAGCGCGTGACATTTCTTGCCCAGCAGCGCGTTGCCGCCGTAGCCCGAGCCGAAGCTCTTGATGCTCAGCTCTTCGGGGAAGTGCATGATGAAGCGCTGCTCGGGGTCAAGCTCACCAATCGAGTGCAGGCCGCGCACGAAGCTGCCATCACGCTCGATGCGTGCCAGCGCGGCGGCACCCATGCGCGTCATCAGGCGCATGTTCACGGCCACATACGGGCTGTCGGTGATCTCGACGCCGCAGCGCGCGTAGGGTGAGTCGATCGGGCCCATGCAGTAAGGAATGACGTACATGGTGCGGCCCTGCATGCAGCCCTCGAAGAGCTTGTCCATGCGTTCGTGGGCCTCAGCGGGCGCCAGCCAGTGGTTGTTCGGGCCGGCATCGTCGCGCTTGCGCGTGCACACGTAGGTCAGGTGCTCGACGCGGGCCACATCCGTGGGGTCCGAGCGGTGCAGGTAGCAGCCGGGGTGGGTGTCCTGGTTGAGTTCGAGAAGCTCGCCGCTGGCCAGCATCTGCTTGACGAGTCCCTGGTATTCGGTCTCGGAGCCGTCACACCAGTGAATGTTGTCCGGGCGGGTCAGGCGGGCGACGTCGTCCACCCATTTCTGCAGTTCCTGGTTTGTTGTGGCCATGAGTTCTCGATCGTGAAGCGGATGGCCGGCGTGGGCCGGTGCGAAAAAACGGCAATTATAACCCCCATCGGCAGGCTGGCCGCATCCTTATGTGCACATAAGCTGGCAGCGTTCAGCAGCCGGGCGGGCAGGCCTGCGCCTGATGCCGGGACAATCTGGCCGGCTTTCAGGGATTTCGCGTGCGGCTTGCGGGCGGTGCGCAGGGTATAGTGTCGCCCCGATGAACGACTGGGTGCAGGAATTCTCCGCAGACTCGCCACTGGCCATGGCGGTCGAGGGCTTTGCACCGCGCGCCGAACAGCAGGTCATGGCCGAGCGTGTCGGTCGCGCGCTGGCCAGTGGCCGCAGCCTGGTCATCGAGGCCGGTACGGGCATCGGCAAGACCTTTGCCTACCTGGTGCCGGCGCTGATGTCGGGCCGTCGCGTGATCATCTCCACCGGCACGCGCAACCTCCAGGACCAGCTCTTCGAACGTGATCTGCCGACCGTGTGCGCGGCGCTGGGCCGGCCCGTGGCGGTGGCATTGCTCAAGGGGCGGGCCAATTACCTTTGCCTGCATCGCCTGGCGCTGGCGGATGCCGGCGAGCTGCGCCTGGCCGGCCGCGAACTGGTCGCCGAGCTTGCGCGCGTGCGCGAGTGGGCCGGGAGCACGCTCAGTGGCGACATCGCCGAGGTCTCCGGTGTCGACGAGTCCAGCCGCCTGTGGCCACAGGTCACCTCGACGGTGGAAAACTGCCTGGGCACCCGCTGTGACGACTACCAGCGCTGTCATGTCGTGCGCGCGCGCCGCCAGGCCCAGGAAGCGCAGATCGTCGTCGTCAACCATCACCTGCTGCTGGCCGACCTGGCCCTGAAGGAAGATGGCTTCGGCGAGCTGCTGCCCGGCGCCGATGCGGTCATCGTCGACGAGGCCCACCAGCTGCCCGACACCGCCGTGCAGTTCTTCGGCATTGCCGTATCCTCGCGCGGACTCACCGGTCTGGTGCGCGACCTGCGTCTGGAGGCCCGGCGCGCGCCCGGTTCCGCGGGCGCGCTTGAGCAGGCCTGCGATCGCCTGCTGCTGGCCACCCGCGAGCTGCGCCTGGCGCTGGGCCCGACCGCTGAACGGCGTGACTGGCAGACACTGGGCCCGAAGTGCCATGCCGCCCTGGATACGCTGGCCGGGATCTGTGGCGAACTGGCGGCCGATCTTAATCGGCTTGAGGGCGCGCAGGCCGGCCTGGATCGCTGCGCCGAGCGCACGCGCGAGCTGAGCGTGCGCCTCGAGCGACTGCTGGGCGCCGAGACCGAGGAAGGCCTGCGCTGGGTGGACATCAGCCGCTACGGCTTCACGCTGCATCTCACGCCCTACGATGTCAGTGACCGGCTCCAGGAGGTGATGCGCGCGCGCGACTGCGCCTGGATCTTCACCTCGGCCACGCTGGCGGTGGGCGAGGACTTCGGCCACTTCACGGCGCGCCTGGGTCTGGCCGAGGTCGACAGCTGCGTGCTGGCAAGTCCGTTTGACTACGCCCGCCAGGGCCTGCTCTACCTGCCCGGCGATCTGCCGCCGCCTGCAAGCCCCAACTATACGCGCGCACTCATCGAGGCCGCCCTGCCGCTGCTGGAGGCTGCGCAGGGCCGTGCCTTTCTGCTGTTCACAAGTCATCGCGCGCTCGATGAGGCGCGTGCCTGTCTGTCCTCACTGGACCTTGGCTATACGCTGCTGGTGCAGGGCAGCGCACCGAAGCGCGAGCTGTTGCAGGCGTTTCGTGTGGCCGAGAGACCGGTGCTGCTGGGCACGTCGAGTTTCTGGGAGGGCGTGGACGTGCGCGGCGAGGCGCTGAAGCTGGTGGTCATCGACCGTTTGCCGTTCGCCTCGCCGGGGGATCCGCTGCTGCGCGCGCGCATCGAGGCGGCCCGTCGTCACGGCCAGGACGCCTTTCGCAGCGTGCAGCTGCCCCAGGCGGTGATCGCGCTCAAGCAGGGTGTGGGACGCCTGATCCGCGACCCTGCCGATCGCGGCGTCGTGATGCTGTGTGATCCGCGGATCACCGGCCGCGGCTACGGCCGGGTGTTCCTGCATGCGCTGCCGCCGTTCCGGCAGTCCCGGCGCCTGGCAGATGCCTGTGAACTGCTTTCCGACAACGCCATCGAGGGTCCTGGGGAGGCCGTGCATGCCCGTTGAACCGCGCCGTATCCTGGCGCTCGATACCGCCACCGAGAACTGCTCGGTGGCCCTGTGGCTTGACGGAGAGCTGCGCGTGCGCGCGCAGATGTCTGATCGCCAGCACGCCGACCTGCTGCTGGGCATGGTCGATGAGTTGCTCCGAGAGGTGCGCGTCGAGCTGACCGATCTCGACTGCCTGGCCTTCGGCCGCGGGCCCGGTGGGTTCACCGGCGTGCGCATTGCCACCAGTGTCGCCCAAGGGCTGGCCCTGGGTGCCGATCTGCCGGTGGTGCCGGTATCCGACCTGCACGCGCTGGCCTGGCGCGCCTGGCAGGCGCACGGCTGGCGCAGGGTCATGGTCGCCATGGACGCCCGCATGGGTGAGCTCTACGCGCTGGCCTGCGAACTTGACGGGCAGGGGCGCATCACGCCGCTGGCAGAAGAGCGCGTGATGCCACCGGGGGATCTGCACCTGCCGCCGGGGGTATGGTGCGGTGCCGGACCGGGCTGGGCGGCCCAGGCCGATGCGTTGGCAGAGGTCATCGGCCGGCTGGACGGGCTGGATGACAGGCTGTATCCGGATGCGGCGGCTGTCGCCTCGCTGGCGGCGCTGGCGCTTGCAGACGGCACCGCCGGCATCGACGTGGCCGAGGCCCGGCCGGTCTACCTGCGCGATCGCGTGGCCACGCCGAAGCGCGCGAAGCCTGTCGCCTGAGCGCAAAGTTGTGCAGACACCGTAACGTGGATGCAATACTTCGAGCGTGTAATGACGCCGGGTTTGCGAACAGACCGGGATGACCCATGAGCGCCAAAACCATACTGATCGTCGAGGATGAGAAAGCCATCCGGGATATGCTCGTCTTCAACCTCGGCCGCGCCGGCTATACGCTGCGCGAGGCGGTCGACGGCAAGAGCGCGCGAACCATGGTCGCAGACCGCTTCCCTGACCTGATCCTGATGGACTGGATGCTGCCCGACGTCAGCGGGCTGGAGCTCACGCGGGTATTCAAGCGCGAGGAGGCGACCCGGGATATCCCGGTGATCATGCTCACCGCCCGGGTGGAGGAAGACGACCGCGTCGCCGGTCTGGAGGGCGGGGCCGATGACTACATCGTCAAGCCGTTTTCCCCGCGCGAGCTGCTGGCACGCATCAACGCGGTCATGCGCCGCTACTCGTCGGGTGAGGATGAAGTCATCAGCATCGGTGGCCTGGCGCTCGATGCGGCGGGCCACCGCGTCACCGTGGGCGAGCAGAGCATCTCGCTGGGGCCCACCGAGTACCGTCTGCTGAGCTTCTTCATGCATCACCCGGACCGTGTTTACAGCAGAACCCAGCTGCTCGATCGGGTGTGGGGCGGCAACGTCTACGTCGAGGAGCGCACCGTGGACGTGCACATCCGCCGCCTGCGCAAAGCGCTGACCGACTCGGGCTGTGACAAGCTCATCCAGACGGTGCGCGGCGCGGGGTATCGCTTCTCGGCGCGGGAGGCCTGATGGGCGGATCCGTCGTCAGCGTGCTGGCCTGGCGCCTGGCTGCGTTCACCGTGGTCGCCATCACGCTTGGCTGGGTGTTCGGCGGGATGCTGTGGTGGCTGCTCGTTCTTGCGCTTGCCATTGTCGTGTATCTGGTGGTCAGTCTGCAGATCCTGGAGCAGTGGCTGCGTACCGGCAAGCGCCGCAGTGCCGCCACCGGCACCGGCGTGTTCGCACCGATCTATTCCGACATCATCCAGCTCAAGCAGCGGGCGCGACGCCGCAAGAAGCGTTTCCACCGGCTGCTGCGCGAGGTGCGCGAGTCCACCGGCGCGATGCACGACGGCGGCGTCATTCTCAACGCCGAACTGGAAATCATCTGGCTCAACGAGGCTGCAGAGCGACTGCTTGCGCTCGATGCCGCGCGCGACCAGGGCCAGCACATCACCAACCTGGTTCGCCACCCGGCGTTCGTCGCCTACCTCAACCGACAGCAGTACGCCGAGAAGCTGCAGATGCCCGGCCCGAACCGCGGCACGCACCTGTCGGTGCAGCTGATTCCCTATGGCAATCAGCAGAAGCTGCTGATCGTCCAGGACATCACCCGCCAGGTGCGACTCGAGAACATGCGCCGGGATTTCGTTGCCAATGCGTCGCACGAACTGCGCTCGCCGCTGACCGTGGTGGGCGGCTACCTGGAGAGCCTGGCCGATGATCAGGACCTGCCGAGTGCCTGGCAGGAGCCGGTCGGGGAGATGCAGCGCCAGGTGCGGCGCATGAACTCCATCGTGCATGACCTGATCACACTGTCTCGCCTGGAAGCTGCCGAGCGTGAAGCGGGCGAGACGCCAGTGGATGTTCCGGCCATGCTCGGTCTGCTGCAGCGCGAGGCGCTGGCGCGCCCGACGCGTCCGCAGCAGATCGAATTCGACGTCGACGGCGATGTCCTGGTGCGCGGCGAGGAGCAGGAACTTCATTCGGTGTTCAGCAACCTGCTGAATAATGCATTGCGCTTCACGCCCAGTGAGGGTCACGTGGGCTGCCGCTGGTGGCGCGACGAGAACGGTGCGCATTTCTCGATTGCCGATACCGGCATCGGCATCCCCGAAGAGCTGATACCGCGCATCACCGAGCGCTTCTTCCGCGTCGACACCGGGCGGGCACGCGAGGTGGGTGGTACGGGGCTTGGCCTGGCCATCGTCAAGCATGCCCTGCTGCGCCACGGCGGACGGCTCGAGATCGTCAGCGAGCCGGGCCGTGGCAGCACCTTCATCTGTCACTTTCCCGCAGCCCGTACGGTACTGCGTCCCGCCGCGGAGACCGTCAGCGCCTGAACCACGTGCCGGCTGCACTGTCTCACGACACGACGCCGATGGTAATCTGGACACTTACCTGCTCGGCGGCATGATCCCGCCTGGAGAACGACATGGACGCTGCAGATCTCGGCCAGCATATTTCCAAGCGCTACAACGAGGAGCTCGAGCGACTGCGCAACGGCGTACTCAGCATGGGCGGCCTGGTGGAATCCCAGCTCGAATCCGCCGTGCAGGCGGTGGTCGTTGGCGACAGCGAACTGGGCCTGCGTGTGGCGCGCGATGACTACAAGGTCAATCGCATGGAGGTCACCATCGATGAGGCCTGCAGCCGCATCCTCGCCACACGGCAGCCGGCGGCCAGCGACCTGCGCCTGATTGTGGCCATCATCAAGACCATCACGGATCTCGAGCGCATCGGCGATGAGGCCGAGAAAATCGGCTTCCTGGCCTCGCGGCTTGCGAGCATGGAGCGGCCGTCGGATCGTTACCGGGAGTTGAAGACGCTTGGCGACCATGTGCAGCTGATGGTCCACAACTCACTGGATGCCTTCGCGCGCCTCGACGCCAAGGCCGCGCTGGCCACCGTGAAGCTCGATGACCAGGTCGACGACGAATACGACAGCATCACCCGCCAGTGCATCACCTTCATGATGGAGGATCCGCGCACGATCAGTCGCGTTATGAACGTCACCTGGGTGGCGCGTGCGCTGGAGCGCATCGGCGATCACGCCAAGAATATCTGCGAGTACGTGATCTACATGGTCCACGGCAAGGATGTGCGCCACACCGACAGCGAGGCCATCGAGCGCGAGGTCATCAAGGGCGGCAAGGCCTGAGATGGGAATGCTGCAGGCACAGCGTCGGACCCTGAACTGGATTGGCTTTGGCGCCTGCGCGGCGCTGATGGCCTACGCGCTGTATGCCGAGTTCGGCCTGGGGCTGGAGCCCTGTCCGCTGTGCGTGTTCCAGCGCATCGCGGTGATGGCGTTGGGCATCGTCTTCCTGATCGCAGCGCTGCATCATCCCCGCGGCACGCTCGGTGCGCGCCTGTATGCCGGGCTGATCGGTCTGGCCGCCGCCGGTGGCGTCGCCGTCGCCGGCCAGCATGTGCGTCTGCAGAATCTGCCTGCCGACGAGGTGCCGGCCTGCGGTCCGGGGCTGGATTTCATGCTCGATGTGTTTCCGTTGCACGAGGCGATTCGGATGGTGTTCTCGGGCTCCGGGGAATGCGCCGAGGTGGATTGGGCGTTTCTGGGGCTGAGTATGCCGGCGTGGGTGTTGGTGGCTTGCCTGGGGTTGGGGCTCATGGGCGTCGCGGCCAACTGGCGACCGGGCCGCAGCCAAACTGCCAAATAGCGCGTCAGGGCTTCTCGCCAGTAGCGGAGGCAGGGCCGGGCGTATCCGCACGCGGGCCACGCCGGGAATCCGTCCATGGAGGCTCGGCGCCCGCATCCCTGCGGGCGACGGTCCCGCCTGCGTATACGCCCT